>JAUVBB010000172.1 GCA_030591445.1 Deltaproteobacteria bacterium
GCGGCGGCCGAAGCAGGTGTCTCCGCAGTAACCTCGTCACTGATTTCCTGATAATCTGAACCTAAAGAGATAGGAGTCTCCGGGACACGATTTGAAACTTCATCCCGCGGCCAGGCATCTACCTCCGCAGTTCCATCAGGCTCCACCGCTTCCACTTCCTCTGATTCCTGTTCTGCCTCTGCCTCTGATTCCTGTTCTGCCTCTGCCTCTGATTCCTGTTCTGCCTCTGCCTCTGATTCCTGTTCTGACTCTGCCTCTGCCTCTAACTCCAGCGCCGACCTGTCGGCCATAGCTTCAGCGACGGCCGGATCTCCCGCCAATTCCTCTGACTTCGCAAATGGGGACTCCTCTGTCACCACGGTTTTCGCTTCCTGGAATCCTCTCTTCTCTTCTGCTGCTGGTTCTTTAGCTTTTTCCAAAACTTGCTCATCGATACCTTGCTCCTGCTGTTTTCCTTTTCCCAGCAAGAGTACCAAAACGGCAAAACCGAAGAATCCCACTCCCGCCATCACGAACAACCAGAAGGAAAGTTCATCCATGGGTTTGTCCAGCATATCCAAATCACGGGCAACCAGAATACCGCACTGCTTTTTGCCTCCGCGACTAAGTACCGGAATACCTGCCAGTAACCAACGGCAGCTCTTGCCGGCCATCACTTCTGGCGCCAAACTTTTCCCGTCCATCAGCGCGGTAAGAAATCCTGGACTCTGGGAAAAGACCTCTGCCAAATCCGATTTCAGGCTTTGGGCGTTCGGACCAAGGATTTTGCCCTTGCTGCTAAGCAAGGCAAAGGTCAATTCTGAGTCGAACTCGCCCCTCAACTCCAAGGGGAAAGTGGCCAAGAGGATGGCCTGTACCCGCCCGCCGATAAAAACCGGGATGAGCACAGCTCGATGAAAAGACTCCCCTGAACTGATAACCTGGGTCTCTCGCTTTCCTTGCCGCGCCCGGTGAATGGCTGCCGACAAACGAGGATTTCTGGTTGGCGATTTGCCGGTCCAGTTATCGTCTCCTTTGCGCACCAGCCCCATTCCCCTGTCGTCCAGGACAAAGAACTCGATCACCGGCAATATTTTATTGGCGGCCGCCGTCAAGCCAGCTACTTCTGCACGCAATTTATTTAGCCAACTCGGGCGTTGCTCAAGATCACTGGGAGGCTCGCGGAGGAGATTATGCAGCGAGGGTCGGTCGGCAAGCTCTACCATCTTCCAAACCAACCGGCTCTCCTCAGCCAAGTCTCGTTGTTGCAAAAGCTGGCCGGCAATGGTGAGGCTTCGGCCCGCTTCGGCTTGGGTGATATCCACCAAGCGCGGCAACATGCCGGTGTATACTCCGGTAGTCATCAGTGCTACCGCTAGCAACAGCAGAACCAGCGTCACTCTTCTGCTCATAAGCCCTTCCTTTGCAAATTTAGCGATTGTTCTCCATCTGTTTGTCCCACACCCCTAATATAACCGTTCGCAAGTCCACAAGCCACTTGTCAGAATCAATACTTCTGATAACGTCTCATCTGCTGATCAAAGCTCTCATCGTTGCTTAGACTAACTTCCTTTACTTTCTCTTGCGAATCGAAAGATGGTTTCAGCTTGGGCATCACATATACCAATTGTTTTCGTATGTTAGCCTGTGCGGCTCTATCCCGCCATTTGGGCAAGAAAACCCATTTCGGCGGGCCTCCTAGCTTTGCTAGCAAACGCAGAGCAGAACGACGATCTCCCGAAACCAAAATCCGCTGACAGCGTCGAAGTAGTTTTCCAACCGCTTCCTGAAAAGCAGCGCTGTCAGCGATGACCGGATATGTTTTGTCTTCTTGTTGCGCAAGATCTAGCACTTTGGCAACATCCACCAGGTATCTAGCCAACATGCGATGGGCAAGAAAAAATGGCTGCCGCAAACCCTTTTCGTCGTGCAGAGTGGCCCAAAGCAAAGATTCGGTACCCAGAAGTAGCTGGGCGGCGACACCTGCGTCTTGGCCAGTCAATAAACCTAGCTCGGCAATCTTTGGATCGACCGTCAAATAGACGGCCACCAGCAGAGCTTTGAGCTCCTCCAGCCAGGCCCGATGACTCATGAGTTTGTTTAACTTTCGGCCATCCTTGCGGCCCAACTCCCTGCCCATTACCTCACGGGCAGCAACATGAAAAAAGTTGAGTTCATCCAAGCTGGCCACAATTCCTTTTCGATCAGCAGGCGCAATGAACTCCTTTGCCATCCGCGCAACAATCGATTGCCGGGAACTCTCGACCACATTGGTAAACACTAATATTTTGCGAGCAGTTAGCTGGTTACGGTCTTCTTCTCCATAGAACCGGAAGGCAACGCGTCCGCCCTCTTTGACAACTCTGGCGCTTGCCAACAGTTCAATGGCCGAAACTCTAGGCAACTCGCCCCAGGTTCTGCGTTCATTTTCCCCCCAGGGCATTTTACTCTCGAAATACTGCGCATGGCGAATCAAGGATTGAACCCTTGAGGTATTGGCTTGATCGAGGACACCCACGAATCCCTCATACAAACCCTTGACTCCCCGGGGATCGAGGGAGGTATCGGTAAAGCCCAGCGAGAATTCCACCGGATAGGACTCTCCATTGCTACCAGCAAAAGCTCGATAAAACGCTGATTTTTCTCCGCTCTGCAGATATTCGACCAGTTCGGTTAATGTCCGACGCTCTCGCTTTTGCGCCACTGGCATGGCATCATACAACCAACCCATGACCCGGCGTAATTCCTGACTATAGCGACCCGGCATGATCTTGCGCCGTGTGTCACCCGCTCGGTATACTTCTTCTTCCAGTTGCCCTTCGATTTTGACCAGACGAGAATTCTCGGGATAGCGCTCGGTATAGCGATTTAGATCGCGCATGGTCACATCTTTATAAAGATTCAAATTGGAATCACCGATCATGTCGTGACCGGCCAGAGGACTCGAATTGGCCAAATCCTTCTCGTATTCCGCATCAAAGGCAATCTTGCGCAAACGTGCTAACTTAGCCGTTAAGGATTCGTCTTTGGCCAACTCTAGTTCCGCGCCCATTCCGTAAGCTGCTTCGGCAACGCGACCTAATTCTTCGACCGAAAAATCAGGCGTATATTTTTTTCCCGTCAAAGAATCGTAGAAACCTTCGTTTACCTGAAGACTCTGTAAATACTTTGCCAATGCGGCATCTAGATTTGGATCGGGTTCTGTGCTGTTTTCCAACAGGCATATCAACAAGTTACGAAGCTCAACCACATTCCGGTGGTGCTGATCGAGAGCAATGTCCCGGCCACCCAGCACGGCGCGCACCAAATGATAGGCCAGCACCCGCTCGCGTTTGGTCAAAGACCGAAATGAATCGGCGTACAAACGCACAAAAGCGAGCTGCTCGGATTGCCCGATTTCGTACTCCGCCCGGTCACGCACCGCAGTCGGCAAAGAAGCAGCGGTAACCGGATCCGGTGAGTTATCCGCAGCTTCCTCAAGCTGCTTTTTGCTTTCTACCGAGATCTCATTGGTGCCGTTATTGGTCGGCCTGTCGGCTGCCTCTTGCCCGCCCTGCCGGCATGCGGAACAAACGAGAAAAACCGGAAATATTGCTGCTATCGTCAACAATTTCATTGGCATCAACAAATACTCCATGTTTCATTAGCTAGTTATCATCTCAAAACCCTGCAATAACCAAAAGCGACTGCGATAACCCTATGATATTCCTAATGCCAGATCTCGGTCTCCATATCAAAACGACAGTTTTGAGACGGAGACTAGCGACGCTAAGATCATCTGCCCAGCACAATCAATTTCACCCACTGTATCGTTGCTTTGCATTCCCGGCAAGCGTTTTTAGGTCATAAACTTGACTACCTTCACCTACATGTAGGATAGTAGATTACACCGAAGGGAGGTCCCATGAATCATTTCGCTTTTCTCGCGGGTTTGCTACTTGGCGGATGGATAGTTTTGGCAGCTACTCCGGCCCCAGCCGGCATGTTGGCACTTACCGTGTCCGACCTGGATGCCTCTATTCGGGCCCTGCCCTACCAGCAAAGTTCAGACCCGGTTGACCCCTTGCGCAAGCGATTGAAGAAGCTGCAAGCACAATCCAATCCTAGCATCGAAAGCACGGCCTTAAACGATGCCCTCTCATTGATTCGCATCGTGCGCAAGAATCAGCTCACCGCAACATCTACCCGTTCCGTCCCGGTTTTCGCATCCAATAGTGTCGGTCTTGGCAGCCCGCTAATCGCAACAAAGCTCAGTGTGGCTGTCTCCGAGTGACACCACTTGATGGTCGTTGCGATCCACCCACTCAATCTGAGCCACATTCCAGGTATCGCAAATCCCATTTAACTCACTGCTATACTCGGCAACGGGCAGGGCGTCCCCTTTGAAGTAAACGCGCACGGTGGCACGGGTCATGCCCTCATCCGGCGGGTAGTAATTGACCATCAGGCGGTAGTTTCCTGACTCTGGCAAGCTTAGATAGAAGGTTTCAGCCCGGCATCCCTGGCCACAATCAATGGCCAACAGGGGATCGTCAGAGCTCTGGCCGGCAAGCCCCCAATCGGGGTTTCTGCCATCCCAGAAGCAGTCACTACCGGAACATCGCTGCCAGTGACAGGCGGGGCCCGCACCGTCGTCATAACACTCTTGGCCATCGGCACAGCCGGCCGCAAAGGGATCGCAATTTGGCTGCCGACAAGTTTGCAAGGGGCCATCCTGAACGCAGGCGACTTTGGCCCAATCCGGGTCGTCGGGTTCAAAAGCGTTGTATCGGCATTCCTGGGTCGGGGAGCAAAATTCGCCGCCGGGAGCTACCAGGTGTAAGTCCAGGTCAGGCCCCAGGCGATCCCAGGTTAGCTCGACATGGATGTCTTCCCGCGGTACGACGTTTAATTGCAAGCAAGGACAGGCAAAACTGCCGGCCGCTTGGGCGTTGGCCTCGGCACAAGTACAGGCCGCATCCACGTCGTAGGCGCGTACATTGCCCTGGGGATCGGTGGCCTCAAGACACACCGTGTATTGCCCAAACACATCCGGCTTGAACCCGGGGTGGAAAGCATCATCAGCCGGTACCAACATCAATCGCCGGCTGCCAACCGGCCCCTTCTCTACCCGCCAGGTCAAGTGAGAATTGCCAATGTCGGCCCCTTCCGGATCCACGACCTCGGCCTCCAGGGTGGCCAAGTCAGATGGCGCCAGCGCGCAGGGATCGGGCAGTTGGGCGCCGGTAATTTTTTCGGCGGCTATCACCTTGATTCCAACCAAAGGCGGTACGTTGTCGGCGGGAATGCCACGTAGTCCAACCGAGACCGGATTGTCGTCCGAATCGTTGGAGTACAGCAGCAAAGTATCTTCATCGGCAAGCACGGCATGACTTACCGGGTCCAGGCGCAGTTGGGTAGGAGTGTAGAGAACATGCATGACATCTTGGTCTCCGGGGCCAATCGTCAAGTCATCACTCCGCCAAATAAAGGGGGAATCGGCGGCGCCTGAGCCTAGGGCCACGTCAGCCGCCAACAGCAATAGATCGGATTCGCCGGTGTTGCGGATGGAGAGGCTCAATGAGGCAGACGAGCTCAACCCCACGCCGCCGAAATCCAGGGATTCAGGCACGACTTCGATGTTGGGCACCGAACATTTACCGGACAGATTGACCCGGAGACTGGGCTCTTGCTCATCGTTGGAGACAACGATCAGATCGGCGGAAAAATCCCCTTCCTGCTCGGGAGCAAAAACAAGCACTAGTTCCTTGCTAGGCGTTTGATCCCCATCTCGAGGGGCCAAAGAATCGGGGAATCCACCGGCGGAAAAACTCCCGCCATTCCATTCTTGCAGGCCAAAGACACTGTCACCTTCCAGCCGGATTTCGCTAATAATGAGCGAGGCCGTGCCAATGCTCAAGACAGCAAGACGCTGGAGATCTTCCTCGAAAACATTCAGGGTGCGAAAAGAAAGCGACTCCGGTGTCAACTCGATTGCCGGCTGCCCTTCCGCCAAGCGATGCTCGTCACATCCTGCCAACGACATCGTCAAGCAAAGCAAGACCAAACCTGGAATCCGCACCCACAGCCCAGTTGATTTTCTTTTCATAGGGATTTATCTACCAGAAAGCTCCATGCCGGGCAATGGACAAAGTCCCGTGGATCAAACCACTGTAGGTCTTTGACACACCCATTGGGCATGTAGTATCATGTTTTACTTAGTAATACTTATCATTGCCTGGCGGCACGTTTGGCTACCCAGATGGGGAAGAACACTTCGTGCCGCGGGAAAGAGAGGGAATCTTGGTCGATAGCAAATCGAAGGATGAACCTATTGTAATCAGCAAAGCCCCGGACAGCAAGACCGCCGACAAGCGCAAACAGAGTCTTTACTTCCCCGAGGACATGCTCACCGACATCAAGCGGGAGGCCTTGCGCCAAGATCGCTCGCTTTCCTGGATCGTGCAGCAAGCATGGCGAATCGCCCGGGATGAGATCAAGAAATTCCCGTCCATCAACGTGGAAAGCGATCCGGGTTCGTACTAACGATCGCTAGGCAGTTTGTCTGACGAGGGACACGTGGTTCAACAAACCGCGAAGGTGGGAGTACGGGTGCCAATCATGGAGAACAAAAATCGCGTACGAGATCTGGCCGGTCAGATCCAAGCTCATTACGACGCTGTAGGTAAGGCGCTGAGTTTCGCAGAATACTTCGAGCTGCTCTTTTCCAACCCGGGCTCTCAGTGCCGAGGATCTGCCCAGTATATTCTGGACACTTTCGATCACTTCGGCAGCCAGCTGGTCGACACGCCCGCGGGCAAGGTGCGGCGCTTCAATCTCTTCGACCTCGACTTTGACGGCCGCAATGGGCGGGTTGCCGGCCAAGAAGCCGCCCAACATGCCATCTACAAACACCTGGACAACTTTGTCCGCCAAGGCCGGGTCAATCGTCTCATTTTGCTGCACGGGCCCAACGGATCGGCGAAAACTTCTTTAATTCGTGCCATCATTCGCGCCATGGAGCATTACTCCAGCACCGAGGCCGGCGCCTTGTACCAATTTCGTTGGTTGTTCCCTTCGGAAAAAATCGCCCGCAGCGATATTGGCTTTGGCGACCAAGCCACCAAAGGCCCGCGCCTAGACACTGACAGCTTCGCCCATTTACCCGGGGAAGAGTTGGACGCCGTTCTGGAGTGTGAGTTCAAGGACCATCCCCTGCTGCTGATACCCGTGGACGAACGCCTGGCCTTGTTCGATCAGTTGCGAAAATCCGGTGCCATGGATCCCGATCAGCCCATCCCTGAAATTTTGCTGCGCGGCGACCTCTGCACGAAGTGTCGGAAAATTCACGACGCCCTGCTGGCAACCTACGGCGGCGACAGTTGGAAAGTGCTCAGACACGTTCAGGTACATCGCCTCCACCTTTCTCTGCGCTACCGACGAGGCGTAGCCACCGTCGAGCCCCAGATGCACGTCGATGCCGGCCAAGTACAACTGACCGCTTCGCGGGGATTGAGTTCGCTGCCGCCGTCCATCGCCCATTTGTCATTGTTCGAGTCCCGCGGACCGCTGGTGAATTCCAACCGGGGTCTACTCGAATACAATGATCTGCTCAAACGGCCGGTTGACACCTTCAAGTACCTGCTGAGCACTTGCGAGACCGGCCATGTCAACCTGGACCAATCGACCCTCTTTATAGACACGGTATTGCTCGGTAGCACCAACGAGATGCTGCTTGATGCTTTCAAGGAGTATCCCGACTATGCCTCCTTCAAAGGACGGGTCGAGTTGGTGCGGGTGCCATACTTGCGCCGGGTCTCGGAAGAGGTCCAGATTTACCGCGATCAAATCCCCGCCGACTCTCTGGATCGACACCTGGCCCCCCACACCATGCACATGGCCGCCATGTGGGCGGTCCTGACCCGCCTGCGCCGGCCCGATCACGGTGCCTTTTCGGGCGAGCTCAAAACCGCGGTCGAAAATCTCAGCCCACTCGACAAACTCAAACTCTACGACCAGGGCGAGGCGCCGACCAATTTGTCTTCGTCGTTGGCCAAAGAGCTCATGGGCGTCTTACCAGAAATTTACCAATTGACCGGGCAGAACTACGAAGGCCGTACCGGCGCCTCGGCTCGCGAGGTCCGCATGCTGCTGATGAACACCGCCCAGCATGAGGAACGGCCCTGTGTCAGCCCCCTGGATCTATTCGAGGAAATTCGAGCCCTGGTGTCGGAAAAATCCGTATTCCCCTTCCTGAAGCAAGACCCGCAGGGCGACTTCCTGAACCAGGACAAAATCCTGGACATGCTGAACGAAGCCTATCTGGATCTATTGGAAGACGAAGCGGCCGAGGCCATGGGTTTGGTCACCGAAACCAAATATGTAGAATTGCTCAATCGCTACATTCTGCACATCACTCACTGGCTGAAAAAGGAAAGTTTACCCGATCCAGTCACCGGAGAACCGGTGCCGCCAGACATCGACATGATCAAGGAAGTGGAGGAGATCATCCGTCCCGACAACGAAGAGGAAGAGAAGTTTCGTAAGAACCTCATCGGTCGCATCGGCGCCTATGTCCTGGAAGCCGGCAAAGAAACACCCATGACCGGCCCGCCAGATTTTGCCAAGGTCTTCCCTTCCCTGTTTGAGAAAATCAAGGAAGACTTCTTCAAAAAACGCAAAGGCAATATCCAGAAAACCTATATTAAATTCCTCGATTTTATGGACGGTAAGGAGATCGAAGGAAAAGACGGCCAAACCGTTGCGCTTATGAAAAAGACCATGACCGCTCGCTTTGGCTATTGCGATCACTGCGTCAAAGAAGCCATGGCCTTTCTGCTACGCCACCGCTATCAATAAGTTATCGTTCTTCCTCTAACAGGTAAGAGACCAAAGCCACCGCCGCCGCGGTAGCCGCCATACTTCCCACTACCAACGACGCTCGGTACGCCCCCTGGGACTGATCAAACAAAGAGCCGGCGCCAATCTGCACGCCTTCATCCTTGGCCATTCCACGCAAAACCCCTCCTGAAACCAGCAAAGCCACCGTCCCCACCCCCAACATCCCCGCCACCTGTGCCGCAATCCTACTGGTAGGACTACGCGGCTGCGGCCGATGGAAGATGATCGATCCCATAAGCGCCGAATCGTTAATCACCGCCGCACTCACCCCATCCAAAATATCCGGCGGTGGCACCTCAAGTACCAGAACCTTCTCCCTAGCCACCGGCGTTTTGACCGTCTCCTTTTCAGTCTCCTGCTCTTTCCCGATTTGCCCCGGAGTAGCCACCAGGTACTTGCCCCGCCCTATTTTCCCGCTAAACGGAACAATCAAAACCCCCTTGTCGTTGCCACTCGCCAATATCCGATAGCCATGCCGCCCCTTGGGCACCTCCATCTTCAACAACACCATCTCGGAACAAGCACTGCTGCCCAGGCCCTTGACCGTAAGTTTCCCCGCCCCCGCCCCCGGCACCGAAAAACGAACCGTACCCTGGTCCCGGTCATCTTTGACCACGGTAAGATCCACCGGCAAAGGCAGCTGGCTCTCGTCAAGCAACACACACAACCGCAAGCCCACATCGGTAGGCCCCACCACCCGCAGCATCAGCATGTCCCCCGCCTCCAACCACAAAAACTCCTCCCGCTGCCCCGCAATCTTCAACAGCTCATGCTCACTGCCAACCTCCAACGACCCCGCCTGCGCCGCCCAGGCAACGAACAACCCGCAAAAACCCAAAACAACCTGTCCAATCCATTTCTTCACGCCCCCATCTTAGCACGCCCAGCCATCCCAATAAAATTCACTAAATCTAGCAGGCAGGAACCCTTTCGCCATTGTACTTATCTCGCGAACCTGGCAGATTACCTCCAGATTCACACTAACTGCTTGAGTGATTTTCCTCTCAGGGGTTGCTTATGAGCGAAAGTATCTATTTCAATTCCAGATCCTACCATCTAATGAAATGGTCAGAATTAGAAGAAGGCCTCGAACCCGAGCAATTTCGCCACTGGCAAGACGCCCAACAACTGATTTCGGATTGCCTATCCGACTCGATGGCCATGGGCACTTTGCGGAATGTGTTATCGAAGCACGGCGGACTAGGGCACCCGCTGTGGGACATGGACAATCACGAGGTAATCGAGGCGGTAGCCCGGCTGCTGGGCGCAAACTCGCTGTATCTGGTGGCTCAAAGACCCTTCGACTACGACGGGGCTTTCTTACTGCCGGCAATCGAAAAGGAAGAAGAGCCCGAGGACGAAAAAAAGAATGAGGAACTCGACTGGATAGAAATTCATCTCGTGGACATGGACGATCAGCCCATCACCCATGAACCCATGGAAATTCTCACTCCCGATGGAACCAGCCGAAAAGCCTCTACCAACGCTGCCGGTGTACTTCGTTTGGACAACCTCGATAGCGGCGACTGTGAAATACACTTCACCAAAAGAGACAAAGAATCGATAAAAAGACCATGAGCAAAAAAGATAAAGCAGGCGGGGCAAACAAGTCAGTCACTCGTCGAACACCAAACGTAATCAACACACCTCCCCTTTTGTACGGTCTGCGCCTAGCCCAGGCGGTACCCAAGTTTGCCAAGACCAAACACAGCTTCGAGATCTTTGTCACTGATTTGACAACCTCATCCGTGGCCACCGCCTGTAAGGCTGATAAAATCGATCCTCTGTACCAAAAAGGTTCTAAAGGTTTTCAGATGGTTGAGTTTGCAGGCAAGGCCGATCTCAAGGCCAACGCCTTGCTAGCCGGGAAAACCGCACCCTACCAGAACAAATTTTTTGCTCTACCCAGCAAGAAACAGAGCCAAAGCTACGTCCTGGACCTGTTTAACACGCACGCCGATCGAACAAAGAAGCTGCAGATAAACGCTCTTTTGCGCAAGTTAGTGCTTCTAACCATCAGTCATTCTGGCACCTACGCAGTAACAGATACCGGCGATTTCGGCATTTCGGCCTTGAAAAAACGCAGCGATCTCTTCCCCACCGAGCAAATGCCGCTCAAATGCCACATATACCTAAAGTTCAAGGACGCAGGCGGAAAAACCCAAATCGCCGATGTACTAACGCTCGCCGGCGCTCCGGGCAAGGGCGCGCCTAGTAAACCACCCGACGCCAAGGCCGAATTCGACAAGCTCAAGGCCATGGGAAAAAAACGGCCCAAATCAAGCAGTGCCAACGAGCTCGAACCAGGCATTAACAGGATAGTGGCCCTATTTGAACGAAACAAGGACTCGACCGTAGTACTGCGCGCAGTTTATTTGGACGGCGATCGCATGGTTATTGGATAAATGCTCGTCCTGAAGCAGGAGACAAAAAACCGTGAAAAGCTATCGTATTCCACCCGCCTTCGAAGGAATGTCGGATCTACTTCGGCGGGTACCGTATTTTTTGGTCATAATTGCCTTGGTCCAACTCGTCGGTTGCCGAGGCCTGGGCGTCAGTTGCCGCAATTCGCATGGAGACAAAATGAAGCAAATAGAGCAACACAAACTTGCGTACCCAGTATCCACCGCACCCTTCTTCTGGCCGCTTGACCAAAACCGGCTGGCCTACGGTTTCGTCACCCAGGCCTGGTCAGACAAAGAGCGGGGCCCGGTTACCGAAATCCGGCTCTTTGACCTCGCGGGCAAGGAACTACCGTTTTCGCCAATAAAAGACTTACAGATTTACAGCGGCTACTACACCGCCGTATTCGACCTGAACCAGGACGGCAACAAGGAGCTAGTAGTCCTAGACGGCCAGGCCCACTTGCACGCCTTCGACACCCAGGGCCGTGCTCTTGCCGGCGTGCCCGCGGCCAAGGCCCCGGCCCGCGCCTTGCGTCTGCACATGCCCCTGGCCGCTGAAGATGTAAACGAAGATGGAAAGACCGAGCTAATCCTCTTTGGCGAGGAGCAGACCAAAGATGACCTGCGCAGTTTCATCTCTCTTTTTGACGGCAGCGGTATGGCACTAAGCGGCTACCCCGCGTCGATCGACCCCTACCTGGCCGGCGGCGCGGTTGTTGCCCGTCTACACGCCGGCAAACCCCGCCAGGTGTTACTCGTGCAAAAGAACGGAGATGTCTGTGCCTTCGATTGGCAAAGCAAAAATTGTCAGGCATTGGCCCGCCTGGATCCAGACCGTGCCACCGATGCGCGCCTTTGCGCCCTGGATTTGACCGGCACCGGCGCCGAGGTAGTAGTGGTGGCAGACGGGAAACCACGGCTGCAGCTCATTCCGGCCCCCGGCGCCGCAGACCCCGTGACCCCGCTTCCCGAATTTGTGCATCCGGGCTCTCGTCTAATCAGCGTAACCGCCGGCCTGGACACCGCCGGTCAAGCCCAGCTCTGCGCCTACGACGCCGAACACCAGCAACTGGTACTGTTCGACCACAAAGGCGGCGCCCGCACTCTGGCCATCGAAAACGCCAAAGACCGCCAGTTTGCCGGCCTGTTTAGCTCTACTCCCGTACCCGATCAGGGCTCGATCTATTCCCTGCTACTGGTGCGACCCGGCGGTCTGGAAAATGTTAGTACCGTCTTCGATATCCATGCCTCGGCGGAAAATAAGGACCGAGCTCGCCAATATCATGACTTTATGGTCAAAAGGTATCCCTTGGATCCCAGCAACGTCGAAAAACTCGATCGCGAACAGCAAATTGGTCTGCTTACAGAACAGTACGGCGAGGACCAGTCCGACGCGATACTTGAGCAAAAAATGCAGACCGACTTGTGGCTGGCAGACTCTGACGGGCATTTGCTCAAGGGCAGCCCGCTGAGTTTCGACGATCTGCACCCTTATGCGAACTTACGTCTGCGCTTTGTGGCCGCGCCCGAAATCCGACTTGACCCCACGGGCAAGCGACTTCTTTTGTTGCTCGGACTAAGTCAACCCATGCGCCAAGGCAAAGGCCAGGTACTTCTTACCGAGTTGCCCCTGTCCTTGCCGGCCACATCTAAGTAAAGCGAGAAAGACCCCATGCCCGGCACGATTACTCACTACTGGATCCTCAACCGCGTTCTTGCCGGTCTGCCGCCGAGCGGCCCAATTGCTGAAATAAAAGCAAGCCAGCAAGCCCTAGTCGCCCGACTCAAGTCGGACGCCGACTCTTTTATGGCTAAGCTAGGAACAGTCTACTCCTACCCCGCTTATCTCAAGGCCGATGCCCTAGCCGCCAGCTACGCCTACCTCGGCTCTACCGGCCCCGATCTGTTCTACATCCCTGACGACAGCGGCGACGCCCTTTCCAGCAAGCTTGGTGGCGAAATCGACGGCACCGAGTTTTCGGACTTATTGCACTATAACAAGACCGGGGTGGTGGTAATGAAGGCATTGAACAGCCTTCAGGGAAAAATGCTAGTACCAAAGGGTATAGCCGCAAAGCCCTTGGCCGTGCAAACCAAGTACCAACTTGCCTATTACATCGGCCACATCACCCATATCGCCGCCGACGTGGTGGTCCACCCCCTGGTCAACTCCATTGCCGGCGCCTACCATGAGCTGAAACCATCCTTCGAAAACAGTCGCGGCATGAACACCA
>JAUVBB010000531.1 GCA_030591445.1 Deltaproteobacteria bacterium
CCGCTCGCTCATTGCCCTCAACCTGCTGGTGGTACTGAGCGGTTTTGCCGGAGTGATGACCTACACCGCCGCCAGGTTGCTGCGGCACGGCTTGGTTCAAGATCAGATCCAAAGCGATCGCGGATTTTTGCAACGGGCCGCCGGGCGGCTCAGTTGGCAATGTCCCGAGTTGATCGAGCGTCGCACTTGTGCGCGGATGACCGAATGGCAGGCAGAGATGAAGGATTTCTGGCCGGCCCTGCGCTCGCTGACCATCTCCGATGACAAAGGCAAGATCGTACTAAGCTCCGATCCGCAACAGACGGCGGATGCCCTCTGGGGGGAATTCGGTCCGGGCGTGCAGTCGGCCGGCCAGGCGGGTAAGCCCTGGCGAATCCAGGAGCGCAAGGGCCGCCGTTCGGTGCTTGTCTCCACCCGACTGCCCTGGCCGGGTTGGCGATTGTCTGGTTCCTTTTCCCTAGAGTCGTCGGATTTGGCGGCTTGGCGGGTGGCGCACATCTTGTTGCTGTATGCGGCTTTGCTGGTCTTGGCCGGGGTCTTTGCCGGTTGGGTGTTGCTGCAACGCTTAATTGTCCGTCCGCTCGATCGACTGCTGCAATCGACCGATCGCATCGCCGAAGGGGACCTGACTTTTCTGATGGCCGAAGACAGCGGCTCGGAGTTGGGTCGTTTGGGTTCGTCTTTGTCTCGGATGGTCAACCGGATAAAAGAAGACAAGGGCAAGTTGGAGCACCAGATCGAAGAATTGACCCGGCTCAATCAAGAGCTGGGCTTAGCCCAACAGAGCCTCATTCGTTCCGAGAAGTTGGCTTCGGTGGGCAAACTGGCCGCCGGGGTGGCCCATGAGGTGGGCAATCCCATCTCCGCCATTCTGGGATTCGTGGGCATGTTGCGCACCGAGGATATTCCCGAAGATCAAGAGCAAGATATTTTGGCGCGGGTAGAGAGCGAGGTCGAGCGCATTGATACCGTGATCAAGGATTTGTTGGCCTACTCGCGGCCGAACCGTTCCGATGTGTTGGTGGTAGGACCGACCGATCTGGTGGAAAATGCCATGATTTTGATCCGGCCCCAAAAAAAGTTCAAGCAGCTGGCTTTCTCGGTCGAAATTCCGGCCGACTTGCCCTGGGTGCTGACCGACGCCGAGCTAATCCGCCAGGTGCTGGTCAACCTGATGCTCAATGCCCTAGATGCCGTCCCGGCCGGCGGGCATGTCTGGGTGCGGGCCGCGCGCCTGGAACTTGACCTCGACGGCAGTTTTCGTTGGGACGGTGGCGATGACCAGCCGGCCTTTTTCTCGCAGGGCGCGGTCCACCAGATTGTCCCGCCCATCGACAGCAAGATGCTTATCCCGGGCAAGCCGGTAGTGGTTTTTTCCGTGGTCGACGACGGCGAGGGAATCGCGGCCCAGGATCTGGGCCGCATTTTCGATCCCTTTTTCACCACCAAGGATCCTGGCCAAGGCACCGGCCTGGGTTTGGCCATTTGCCACTCGGCCATCTCGGCCATGGAAGGTGACATCTGGGCGCACTCGCCCGCGGACCAAGGCGCCCAAATCAGTTTCCATTTGCCGGTGGCGCCAAAAATGGAGTCCTAGCGCTCTTCCCCCTCGGGGAGTATCTTTTGACTTCAGGTCCACCAACGGTAGAATGAGGCCATGGCTAGAGCGACCCGCATTCTAGTAGTTGACGACGAAGAGAATGTTCGCCTGCAGATTTCCACCTTGCTCAAGTTGAAGAAATTTGAAGTGGAAGTGGCCCAGGACGGAGAAAAAGCACTCGAGGTGTATCGCCAGAATCCTTTTGACATTGTCTTGTGTGATGTTCGCATGCCGGGGCTTGATGGCATGACTTTCCTCGAGCGGGTCGGTGGTGCCCAGGCCGAGGCGGCCGTTATCATTATGTCTGCCTACGGGGATATTGAGTTGGCCCGCGAGGCGGTAAGCAAGGGAGCGGCTGACTACGTATCGAAGCCCTACAAGAACGACGAACTACTGCTGCGGATCAACATCGTCGAGCATCGCTTGTGGCTGCAGCGAGAAAATCTTCGTTTGCGCCGTGAGGTGCATCGCGAAGGCACTTTCGAAAACATCATTGGCAACGCCGCGTCCATGCAGGCCATGTATCGCATTGTGGAGAAGATCGCCGAGTTCAAGACCACGGTTCTGATCATGGGCGAAAGCGGCACCGGAAAAGAGCTGGTAGCCAACGCCATTCACAAGCGCAGCCCGCGTGCCGACAAATCTTTTGTGGCGATCAACTGCGGGGCCATCCCCGAGAACCTGCTGGAAAGCGAGTTGTTCGGATACATTCGCGGGGCCTTCACCGACGCGGTTCGCAACAAGCACGGCTTGTTCGAAGAGGCCGATGGCGGCACCCTTTTTCTTGACGAAATTGGCGAGCTACCCCTGGGTCTGCAAGTCAAGTTGCTGCGGGTATTGCAGGAAGAAGAAATCCGCCGCGTGGGCGAGAACAAACCGCGCAAAGTTGACGTGCGCATTTTGGCCGCCACCATTCGTGACTTGGCGGCCGAGGTCAAAGCCGGCAATTTTCGCGAGGACTTGTTCTATCGGCTCAACGTGCTCTCCATTAAGATTCCGCCCTTGCGCGATCGGCCGGAAGATGTTCCCATGCTGATCGAGCATTTTCTCGAACGCTGCAATACCAAGCTGGGCACCCAGATTGAGAGCGTCGATCCCGCGGCCATGAAGCAATTGGTTGAGTATCCCTGGCCGGGCAATGTCCGCGAATTGGAAAATCTGGTCGAGCGCGCCGTTATTCTGTGTGACACGGCGATCATTACCGCCGACTTGCTCACCGATAAAATCGCCCGCTCCCCGGCCGAGCCGGTGTCGCGCGTGCCCGCGGACATGTTGTCGATCAAGAAAACCGTGCGGATTCTAGAAGAAGAGCTAATCCGGCGGGCATTGAGTAAAACGGGCGGCAATCGAACCCGGGCCGCCCGACTTTTGGAAATCAGTCACCGCACCCTCTTGTACAAGCTCAAAGACTATCAAGTTGACGCCGATCGTTTCTCCGGCAAGTAGCTGTCGGCGGCAAGCGGAAAACTTTGCGTTAGCCTTGCAATCATTTCATAGGTCAGACCCCAGGCGGGTTCGGAATCCGCTTGTAATCCTCTTGTATTTCTAGTTGTTACGCATGTATACTGGCTGGTATACGAATTGCAAGTAAGAACCATACGCGCATTACTGAAGGTTATTGGAGGACAAATGGCTTCCTGTGCGTCCAAAAATGGATTGATGAGGCAAAGCGGATTTACCATGATCGAACTCATGGTAGTGGTTACCATTGTGGCATTCGTAATGGCGGCAATGGTGCCCTCTTTCTCGCTAACCCTGCAGAAAAACCGGCAACGCGAGGCTGCCATGCTGATTATCCAAGGCGTCTTCGCCGGTCGCAGCCGTGCCGCCCGCACTGGCCGATGCCACCGGGTCAATGTCTTCTTTGATAAACCCGGCATCGACGGTGGCACCGGCGGTCGGGTTACGTTGACCGAGTACAATCCGGCCAGCCCGCCTTTTGATTGTGGCACGGCTTCCAACAACCTGGGCGATCCCGCCCAGTGGCGGCAGATTAGCCGTAAATCATTGGCCCCGGATGCCGGCCGGGCCGGGTTGGTGGGCACCGACGTGGCCATTTTGCGTGAAGTCGACGCCGGCGACTGCGCCACCGTGGTCAACGGGCCGAATTCCAGCGTTGACTTGCTCTTTGAATCTACCGGCGGCCTGGAGGCCACCACCGCCATGGAACACTATTTTGCCATCGCCGCTTTTCAAGACAAGACCACCACCCGAGGTGTGACCCGTCACGTGCGCGTGTCGGCTGGCGGTTCGGTCAAGTATACCCTCTGTGAGCCGTGAGTCGGCATCTAGAGCCCAGGTAGGAAGGAAGGACCAGCATGCGCAAAGCAAACGAAAGAAGCCGGCTCCCCCGGTCCGCGGGTTTTACCTTGATCGAGGTTATGATGGCCATGCTGATCATGTCGGTGGGTTTGTTTGCCATCATCCAGATGGAAGTGGTCTCGGTCCGCGGCAACGCTTATGCCCGTGAGCGGGTCGAAGCCCAACGCATCGCCGAAGCCGTGGCCAACGAGATGAGCACCCG
>JAUVBB010000202.1 GCA_030591445.1 Deltaproteobacteria bacterium
CTGTTCCGGGGCCATATACCCCGGCGTGCCCACAATGGCCCCGGCATGGGTCACCTGACTGGAGAGAAAACTTCCGCCCGAGGTCAACTCGGCGCTTATCACCGGCACCCGACGCTGGGCGCGCTGGCTGTCTAATTCGGCCGCCGAACCCGGCGCATCGGTCTCCTCGCTCATGGCCGCCCGGGCCAAGCCAAAATCCAACACCCGCACCCGACCATCGTCCCCCACAATGATATTGTCCGCCTTGACGTCCCGGTGGATGAGCCCGGCCCGGTGGGCAGCGGCAATCCCGCGGCCGGCAGCAACCAAAGCCTGGACCCGCTGCCAAATGTTTGGCCGCTCCTGCCTGACCCACTCTTTGAGAGTCTTGCCCTCGACCAACTCCATGGCCACAAAAACATCCTGGCCCAGGGTACCCACATCGAAGGCCGATACCACATTGGGGTGCGACAACTGGGCCAAGGCCTGGGCTTCGCGCAGCAGCCGCTCCCGGGCCCGGTCCCCCTGACTCTGGCTGCCCTTCTTCACGCTCAGCAGTTTCAAGGCAATGCGACGATCCAACTCTGGATCGTAGGCCTTATACACCACGCCCATGCCCCCCCGGCCCAGTTGACCGAGGATCAGGTAACGACCGGCGCGGGTACCCGGCGCCAAACCAGGATCAGGAGTAGCGCTGCCCGTGCCATCCGAAGATGCCAGGGTATCACCGTCCAGATCGAAGTCCTGTGCCATCGTCAATCTGGATGCCTTGGGCCGGTCCTGGGACATGCGGTCTCCCCATTAAAATGATACCGTGTGCACCCACTAGCCGCAAATTTTCAGGGAGTTATTGGGCTGAATCGACAGGGCCCTTCTTCTTTAACCAGGCGACAATCAGGTTGTAGTTCGTGCGCCGATTCGCACTATCGTGGCCGTATAAGGCCAAAGCCTGCTGTGCCAGTTTCACTGCCCGCGCGCGCTGTTGATGGGCGTGCCAAAGCGCCTGGGCCAAGGCAAACTTGGTTGAGGCCAGATCGTTCGGCCCGCCCGGATTGTGCTCCCGCAAAGCCAGCGCCCGTTCCAAGGGCACCAGAGCACGCTTCGCCTGCTCCAAACCAGTAAGACATTTTCCCAGACCGGTTAAAGCGAAAGCCAGAAGGCGATCCTTGGGCCCCAGCGCTTCTTGCCAAATATCGAGCGCGCGCTCGAACAAGGCGAGTCCGCCTTGGTAATCTTCTTCCGTCAAATGAATGTCACCCAGGTTATTCAAGGTGTAAGCCACGTTGGGATGGCGGGGTCCCAGGACCTTCTCCTTGATGACCAGCGAACGTTGGTAAACTTTTCGGGCTGCCGACAACTTGTCTTGCCCGACCAAGATGCCCCCCAGGTTGTTTAGGGTTTTGGCCACATTGGGATGCTCCGGCCCCAGACTACGCTGCTGAATGGCCAAGACCCGTTCCAACTGGACCCGCGCTTTGTCGTAATGGCCTTGCTTGAAGAGCACGTGGGCAATGCCACTGTGGGCCGCGGCCACCTGGGGGTGATCCTTGCCCAGCGATTGTTCGAACAAGCTCATGGCTTGTTCTAATTTTTCTTGGGCCTCTGGGTACTGGCCTTGATGAACCATCACCGTGCCCACCCGACTGAGAAGTCTGGCCCGTAAAATCGGCTCGTCACCCGCGCGGGCCACATCGGCCTGGGCCAGGCGACCGATGGCCCGGGCCTCGGTATAATTCGATTGTCGATGGCCGGTCACGTGAATCAAAGTAATGGTGGCCCGGGCCCGCAAAACATCGTCATGGGCCCGGGCGGCAAACAAGATGGCTTGCTGTAAACTCTGCTTGGCCAGCTCAAAATCTCCGCTATCCGCTTGCAAGCCGCCCATCTCGAACAGCCACTCGGCCCGCAAAGGCAAATACTTGGTCTGTTCCACCTTTTGCTGAAGGGCGGACACCTGGGCCAGACTCTGGGGAAACTTGCCGGCCTTTTGCCAGGCCCGGGCCGTATCCAGTTTTTCGCGCAGGCCCTCTACTTGCCCGCGCACCCGCGCGTCTTGCGGCGGCGCCACCGCCGCCAGCAACCCGTCGATATCGGCGCAGGCATCGAGACTGGCCAAGCCATAGGCAGCGGCCGCCGCCTTGTCCACTACCTTGTCGTCCGCTTGCTCCGCAAACAAATCGGTCAGGGCATTGATTTCCGACAAGCGCCGCGCCAGGCATTGCATGCGCTTGTCTAACAAGGCCTCCGATTGCTCCCCCCTAACGTGGGTGGCTTGACAGGCTTCTTGGTGCATGGCGGCCCATTGCGCCGCGCGCCCATCCAGCACCTTGGCCACTCGTTGGTAGGTATCCAAGGCATGCGGTCGGCCGGTGGCCACAAAGGCCGCTCGGATTTGCTGCCGCCGACCCTGGTCCCATATTCCGGTGAAGCGCGCCTGCGATCCTTCGCACAACTGTTGTCTTTGGCTCTGCAAAACATAAGCACCGGCAAAGCTGGCCCCGATCAGCATGAGTATGGCCACCAGGCCCAACACCCGCCGCCGCTGCACCCGCGGATCTTTGGCCAATTCGGCAAGCAGTTGCTCCATCGAGGCAAAACGTTCCTCTTTGGCTACCGCCATGCCCCGTTGCACTATCCGGCGATAGCGCGCCGGAACCTTGGCCTCGGGCGGAACCGGATCCGGTCGGCCGGCCAGTACTTTCTTTTTCAACTCGCCAAAACGCCGGGCCCGGTGCGGCCTTAGTCCGAAGAGCATTTCGTATACCGTAACGCAAAAGCTGTATTGATCGGACTGTTCGTCAACCGGGCCACCCAGGTATTGTTCTGGGGCCATGTAGCCCGGGGTACCCACGATGGTGCCGGCCTGGGTCATGGGCGTGCTGAGAAAACTTCCGCCCGAAGTCACATCTCCAGTCAGCACCGGCATGGCGGGCTGCGCTTCGTCCACCTTGGCTGCCGGTTCGGTCATGGCGGCCCGGGCCAGACCGAAGTCCAGAACCCGCACCCGGCCGTCGTCGCCGACGATGATGTTGTCGGGTTTGATATCTCGATGAACCAGACCCGCCTTGTGGGCCGCGGAAATCCCCCGACCGGCGGCTATCAGCATCTCAACCCGCCGCCAGATACTTGGTTTTTCTTGCGCAACCCATTCTTTCAGCGTCTTGCCTTCGACCAACTCCATGGCCACGAAAACGTCCTGATCCAACATGCCCACATCGTAGGCCGAAACCACATTGGGATGGGACAGCTGGGCCAAGGCCTTGGCCTCGCGTAGCAGTCGATCGCGGGCCCGGTCGGCCTGGCTCTGGCTGCCTTTCTTGACACTGAGCAACTTCAGGGCCACGCGCCGATCCAACTCGGGATCGTAGGCTTTGTACACCACGCCCATGCCCCCGCGGCCCAGCTGGTCCAAAATCATGTAACGCCCGGCTTGGGCACCAGGAGGCAAGACCGGCGCTTCGGCCCCGGCCGCGGTACCGTCTCTGGAGGCAAGAGTATCGCCGTCCAGTTCCAGATCTTCCCCCAAGGTCATCAGGGAGCCATTGCACCGCTCGTCAGCCATCATTCTCACCTATTCCAATATCACTACTTTCCCAGCCGGTGCTTCGCCAACCAGGCACGAATCTCCACCCGCTCTTGCTCGTCTCCGCTTTGCTTTTGGGCCAAGCGAGCCAACTCGACGGCTCGCTTACGGTCCTGCCTCGATTCCCACAATGCTTGTGCCAACAGAAATCGCACCATGGCCGCCTTTTCCTCCGAAGCGGCCGCTTGGGCGAACAAAGACAGCGCCCGCTGTAAGGGAACCAAGGCCTTGGCCGGTCGACCCAATCTCAGCAGACAGGCACCCTCACCTGTCAATGGATGTGCCAACACACTGTGATCGGGGCCATACGCTTTTTCCCAAAGGGCCAGCGCCCGCCGGAAATATTCAATGGCCCGTTCACATTTATTTTGGTTCTTCCATAGCTCACCCAGGCCATTGAGTGGAAAACCTAGCTTGGGATGATCGGGACCGAAAGCACCCTCGCGATTGGCCAGCGCGCGTTCGAAGTAGACCAGGGCTTGATCGTATTTCTCCTGTTTGTTTAATACATTGCCGATATTATTCAACGCCCCGCCTACCAGCGGATGGGCACTGCCCAGGCTGTCTTGCAAAATCTTCAACGAACGCTCAAAGTATGTGCGGGCAGCTGCCAGCTTGCCCGCATCGCTTTCTAGGTTACCCAGACTAAACAAGGGGTAGGCGACTTTGATATTCGCCGGACCCAAGGCGGCTTCGTAGATGGTCAGCGAACGCAAGAAGAGACGGCGCGCTTCGTCTTTTTCTCCCATTCTGGCCAGCAAGCCACCTAGGTTGTGCAAGGGGCCAGCAACTAGCGGATGCTGGGCACCCAGGTTCTCCTCCATGATGGCCAGGGCCTGGGTAAAAACTCGTCGGGCAGCCTCGAGTTTCTCGGTATCCTTCGATACATTGCCCACGTTCATCAAGGAAGTGGCTACCGCCGGGTGTCGAGGACCGAGTGCCCGCCTACGCAAAGCCAAGGCACTTTGGTAGGCTTGCATCGCCGCCCGATGTTTCCCTTGGATGTACAAAACCGTGCCCTCCCGCATATTGACGTCGGCCAGTAAAATCGGATCATTGCCCGCGCGGGCCACATTGGCCCGGGCCAAACGCCCCACCACCGTTGCTTCTGGATAGCGGGCCAATAACTCCCCCAACACGTGGACCAATTCGGTACTAGCCTGAGCCAGCAGGCGATCATCCTTGGCTGCGGCCGCAGCCTGCACGGCACGGTCTAGGGTCTCTGCCGCTCGCTCCCCCTTACCCGCGTCGGCCAACAAGGTTCCGTGCTCAAAAAGAGACGCCGCTTGGATGGGCGCGTAGTCGATTCCGCCGGCCTCAGCGGCGACCTGCTCGGCCAAGACCAGGCCTTCTTCCACCGTGCCCGCGGCCTGCCGGGCCCGGACTTCGTCCAGGCGTTGGCGCAAGTCATCGACCTGTTGCCGTACCTGGGCATCGACCGGAGGTGGCACCGCCGCCAACAATGCCTCGGTGTCAGCACAGCGGGCAAGCGGCGTAAGCCCCAGAGCCGCATCAATGGCCTTGTCCATAACCTCGGCGTCGGCCCGCCGACCAAGCAACTGCGAAAACGCTCCCAACGCTGACAGGCGACGATTCAGACAGGCCATCCGCTTGTCGAGCAAGGCCTCTGACTGCTCTCCCCGCCGGTGAGTGGCTTGGCAAGCTTCGGTACGTTGCGCCACCCAGTCGTGGGCATATGCGCTAAGAATTTTCTCCACTCGGCCAAAGGTATCGGCGGCATAATGGCGCTCGGTGGCCACAAAAGCCGCCATGACCTTCGCCTTCTGCTTGCTATCCCAGACGCCGACCAGACTTTCTTCTGCTCCCGCACACAGGGTTTGTTGCTGCGATTGCAAGACATAGGCACCGGCAAAACTTATGGCAATGAGCAACACCACCGCGATCATGGTCAGGGTTCGGCGGCGCTGGGCCCGAGGATCACGGGCGAGTTCGGCCAGCAAGGCGGCCATCGACGGGAAGCGATCTTCTTTGGCGGTCGACAGGCCGCGTAAAACAATCTTTCGGTAATGAGATGGTACTTTGGCTTCCGGCGGGCTGGAATCAAGCCGGCCGGCTAGCACGCGTCTTTTTAGCTCGCCGTAGCGTGAGGCCGAGATGGGCCGTACTCCAAACAGTGCCTCGTAGAGGGTGACACAATAACTATACTGGTCCGACTGCTCGTCGACCGTCTCCCCCAGATATTGCTCCGGGGCCATATAGCCCGGCGTGCCCACGATGGCGCCGGCCAAGGTCATGGGCATGGACAGAAAACTACCGCCCGAGTTTAGCTCGCCGCTCAACACCGGAGCTGACGGAGAGGATTCCTGCCCAGAGCTCTCTTTGTCTTCTGACTCTTCACTCAGGGCGGCCCGCGCCAGCCCGAAATCGAGAACCCGTACCCGCCCATCATCGCCGACGATGATGTTGTCCGCCTTGATATCCCGATGAATAAGCCCGGCCTGGTGGGCAGCCGTAAGCCCTCGGCCGGCTGCCACCAAGACCTCCACCCGCCGGTATACGGTGGGATTCTCAGCCGCTATCCATTCCTTGAGGGTCTTGCCCTCCACCAGCTCCATGGCCACGAACACATCTTGGCCCAGGGTGCCCACATCGTAGGCCGACACCACATTGGGATGCGACAACTGCGCCAAAGCCTTGGCCTCGCGCAACAGACGATCCTGGGCCCGGGTGGCCTGCGACTGGCTCCCCTTTTTCACGCTCAGCAGTTTCAAGGCAATGCGCCGGTCCAGTTCGGGATCATAGGCCTTGTACACCACGCCCATGCCCCCGCGGCCCAATTGATCAAGAATCATATACCGGCCCGCCTGGGCGCCTGGCGCGAGGACTTGCTCTTGTCCCTCGCTCGCGGTCCCGTCTCTGGAGGCAAGGGTATCGCCGTCTAGATCGACGTCCTCCCCCACCGTCTCCATAGACCTCTGCCGCCGGTCATCGGGCATGACACACCATAAAAAAATTGTACCCTGACTGGACCTTAGCGGCAAGATTTCGAACTGGGATCTTTTCGGCAGGCCTTGCGTTTAGAGCTGATCGGCGGCGCAGGCCCCAAACTCGGACGAGCAGTTGGAGGCAATACAGGCGAGGTCGGTACCGCAATCGTTGTCCTTGATACAACCGGCCAGGTCATCGAATAAATCCTGGGCCTCGTTATCGCCCTGGTCATAGCAAGCATCCAGGCAATCCTTGTCGCCACAGCCTTCCATGCAGGTAAGCACGCTGGCACAGGTCAAGGGTTTCTGCCCGCAGCAGGTGCCCTGATAACAATCCGGGTCGTCGTCATTGCAATCGGAGCCCAGGCAAGCCGGGCCGATGCCATAATCGTCGCCGTCGCGATCGATACACATCCCGGCGCAGCAGTCACCTTCCCAGCACTCGAGGTCGCTCTCATCACAATCGAGACCTAGACAGTCGCTACCGATACCGTAGCCGTCACCATCCAGATCCAGGCAATTGGTGCAGCAGGCGCCCTCGGTACAATCCGGGTCGGTGTCATTGCAATCGGGGCCCAGGCAATCTTCACCATCACCATAACCGTCTCCGTCAAAATCGAAGCAGATGACATCACAGCAGGTGCCGGTCTGACAAGCCGGGTCGGTGTCGTTGCAGTCCGGGCCCAGACAGTCGGCGCCAATGCCCGCGCCGTCGCCATCGAGGTCAATGCAGTCGAGACAGCAAGCGTCCTGCCAACAATCCGGATTGGCATCATTGCAGTCAAAGCCTAAGCAATCACCTCCGATTCCGTAGCCGTCGCCGTCGAGGTCGACACAATCGACACAACAATCTCCGCTAGCACAATCGGGATCAGAGTCATTGCAGTCGGGGCCCAGGCAATCGGCGCCAATACCGTAGCCGTCCAAATCGACATCCACACAGTCGGCGGGACAGCAATCCCCTTGCTGACAGGCGGAGTCAAAGTCGTTGCAGTCATCTCCCAAACAAGAAGCGCCGGCGCCATAACCGTCGCCATCGAGGTCAATACAGAGTTGGCAGCAATCGCCCTCATGACAATCGGGCTCGAATTCATTGCAGTCGGAGCCCAAACAATCGGCGCCCAGCCCATAGCCATCACCGTCTAGATCCACACAGTCCAGGCAACACGGACCTTCGAAACAGTCGGGGTCGGCATCGTCACAGTCAGCACCGGCGCAATCAACACCCCGACCGTAGCCGTCAGCGTCGAAGTCTTGACAATCAATACAACAGTCTCCCTCAAAACAGGCCGGATCACTGTCGTTGCAATCCGGGCCCAGACAATCGGCGCCTTGGCCATAGCCATCGCCATCGACATCCACGCAAACCAGGCAGCAGGCACCTTCGACGCAGTCAACATCCCCGTCATTGCAATCTAGCCCCAGGCAGTCAGCGCCGATGCCATAGCCATCCCCATCCAGGTCGTGGCAATCAAGGCAGCAATCACCCTGGTGGCAATCCGGATCGAGATCGTCGCAGTCGTCGCCGGCACAGTCGTCGCCACTGCCAAAGCCGTCCCCATCCCGATCGGTACAATCGATACAACAGGCACCCTCGTAACAATCTGGGTTGTTGTCGTTGCAATCGGCAGCCAGGCAACCGGCGCCCTGGCCAAAGCCATCTCCGTCCAGATCGGTACAAGTAAAGCAGCAGTCGCCTTCGAAGCAATCGACATCGCTCTCGTTGCAATCGGCACCCACACAAGCAGCGCCTTGACCATAGCCATCACCATCGGCATCGTCGCAAAGCAGGCAACAATCACCGGCAAAACAATCGAGGTCGGTATCATCGCAATCTTCCCCGCTACAGTCAGCGCCTTGGCCATAGCCGTCGCCGTCCCCGTCGACACAATCCAGACAACAAGCGCCTTGGAAACAATCGGCATCGGCATCGTCGCAATCGGACCCGGTGCAGGCCGCGCCCAGCCCGTAGCCGTCCCCGTCGGCATCGGTACACAGATCACAACAGGCGCCTTCGAAACAATCGGCATCGTTGTCGTCACAATCGGCACCCGCACAGTCAGCGCCCTCGCCGTAGCCGTCAGTGTCGAAATCCAGACAATCGGTACAACAGGCGCCTTCCCAACAATCGGGATCCGAGTCGTTGCAATCGGCACCCTGGCAGTTGTCACCCAAGCCGTAGCCATCTCCGTCCACGTCCACACAGGCTGTGCAACACTCGCCTGCGAAGCAATCGGCATCACTATCGTTACAATCAGCGCCCAGGCAGATCGGCCCGATTCCGTACTTGTCACCATCCCGATCGGTACACCCATCACCCGGCCGCACCGATGAACAACTCCAAGAAAGCAAAGCCAATGAGAACAAATAACAAAGAGAAGTTTTCTTCATTCGTCCATTCCTCCAGCAAAACAAGCGTTTTCGATTCAGTTCCACTAAGCAATGCAATTATCCGGCCAAGCTGTATTTCTTATGTAAAATCATCTTAACAAACAAACAAGCGAGGTCAAGAAGAAATCTATCCGGGCATCGTTCATGACATTTGTGTCAGAGCCTTGAAAAAAATTTCGGGTACGCAGTAATCTTGAGTCCTCAATCACTTATGCTATATGATCCTCACGCGTAGCTATCGACGAGTCAGAGGGAGAGACCGATGGTGGCAAAGAAAAACACCGACGGGGAAAAATTCGACCTTTCGTGGCAGCAAATCGTAAATTTTCTGGATGCGGCGGTTTTCATTTATCAAGACGGCTTGATGGTGTACCTCAACCAGCGCACGGCGGATCTGGTCCACTACCAAATCGATGAAATAATCGGCCGACCCTTCGATGAGTTTATTCACTCCGATCGGCAAGAAGAATTGAAAGAGCGCGGCGCCGCCCGTCAGCGCGGGGAGGATTTACCCAACCGGGATCTGGTCCAGCTAGTCACGCGCGAGGGAGAAGATCGCTGGGTAGAGATATCCTTGGATGTTATCGACTATGACGGCAGAAACGCGGTGTTCGGCACCGCCCTCGATGTGACCGATCGGGTAAAGGCCCAGCAAGCGCTAGCAAAAAGCGAGGCACTTTTTCGCACTTTGACCGAGACCACGCCGGTGGCAATCTTTATTCATCAGGGCGGAAAAATCGTTTACGCCAACCCGGCTTTCAGCGTCATTACCGGTTACAACCGGGAGGAGATCCTGGGCAAGGATTTTTGGGATTTCATCCACGAAGAATCACGGGACTTGGTCAAGTCGCGCGGACAGCGGCGCTTGGACGGAGCGAGTCCGCCCAGCGGCTATGCGGTCCAGTTCGTGCGCAAGGACGGCAGTAGCGGTTGGGTCGAATTGATGGGCAATCCGGTGGAGTACCAAGGAGCGCCGGCCGTGCTTGGTACCGGTGTCGATATCAGCGAACAGCGTGCCGCCGAGGCGGAAGTGCTCCAATCGCAGAAGCTAGAGTCAATCGGGGTCCTGGCCGGCGGCATTGCTCATGACTTCAACAACATTGTCACCGTGGTCCTGGGCGGAATCGCCATGGCCCGTTTTCACGTTGAAAATGATCCGGCCGCCGCCCTGCGGCGTCTCGATGCCGCCGAGAAAGCCGCCTTGCAGTCGCGAGAACTCACCCAACAAATATTGACCTTCTCCCGGGGCGGGGCCCCGGTGCGCAAGGAGATTGACCTGGGCCCTTTGCTCGGTGACAGCACCGAATTCGCCCTGAGCGGCGCCAATGTAGAGTGTCATTATCAGATCCCGGACGATCTTTGGAGCGTCGAAGCCGACCAGGGACAAATCCGGCAAGTGATCTACAATCTGGTCATCAATGCCAACCAGGCCATGCCCGCCGGCGGCGCCATCCAGGTCAAGGTCGAGAACATTAGACTCGAAGAAGAACAGGTAAGCATGCTGCCGGCAGGGCCATACCTGCGGTTCAGTGTGCAAGATCAAGGCGAGGGCATTGCCCCTCAATTCCTACCCAAGATTTTTGACCCCTATTTTACCACCAAGGAAGAAAGCAGCGGGCTCGGTTTGGCCACCTCTTACTCCATCATCAAACGTCACCAAGGTGCCCTTCAAGTTGACTCAAGACAAGGCATCGGCACCAATGTGCAGGTTTACCTGCCGGCAACACCCACGGCCAAGCCCGAAAAAAACGCAAGCCAGCCGTCGGCAAAACGGGGCAGCGGCAAAGTATTATTGATGGACGACGAAGAAATCATTATCGAAGTCGTCGCCGAACTCCTCCAAACCATCGGCTACCAAACCGAGACCGCCACCGATGGCAAACAAGCGCTGCAACTTTACCAAGAAGCCCTCGATGCCGGCAGTCCTTTTGACGTGGTGATCATGGATCTCACCGTGCCCGGCGGCATGGGCGGAGCACAAGCACTGCCCAAACTGCGTAAAATCGACCCCCAGGCGCGGGTCATCGTCTCTAGCGGCTATTGCAACGATCCCGTCCTGTCCGATTATCAGAAATACGGTTTCGACGACGTAGTGGTCAAACCCTTCACCCTGGATGATCTAGCCCTGGTCCTCGAAGCGGTCCTAGCCAAGTAAGCAAGCGCTTACTGTCTTTTGGCCAGCCAGGATTCGGCCTCTTTTTTCATGGTTTGTTTGTGTTCCCCGGCACTATCGAATACCGCTAGCGCTTTTCGGGCCAGGCCCAGGGCGCGTTTGCGATCTTTTTTTGCCGCCCACAAAGCGCGCGCCAAGAGAAAGCGGGTTTCGGCCAGGTCATTCTTATCACAGGCGGTAGCCTCTCGTATGTGCAGGGCGCGTTCCAATATCCGAACCGCCTGGGCCGGCTTGTTCGTTTCCGATAGACACATCCCGATGCCGGTCAGGGGATAGCCCAGCAGAAGATGATCGGAGCCGAGTTTGCGCTCAAAAATAAGCAAAGCCCGCTCGAAAAGACGCAGGGCCTCGGCAAAATCCTCTTGCCCATAGAGCACCGAGCCCAGATTGATCAGGGAATATCCCAAGTCTGGATGATCGGCGCCCAAGGCCCGTTCCTGGATGGCCAAGGCCCGCTCCAAGGTTTGGCGCGCCTCTTGTTTTCGGCCCATGTTGGAGAAAATGGCCCCGAGAGTGTTCAAGGCATTGGCCAACTCAGCGCTTTCGAGACCGTTGGCCCGCTCCCGGATGGGAATGGCTCGTTGCAAATACTTGAGGGCCAACTCGTTTTCTCCCTGTTCGTTCAAGACACCACCCAGGTTCTCAAGTCTCTGGGCAATTTGCGGATGGTTGGGGTTAAATACTTTTTCCGATATGGCCAAGGACTGCTCCAGGTAGCTGCGTGCTTGCGAGTAACGGCCTTGTATCTTGAGCACGTTGCCCAGGTTGTTCAAAGTCGCCGCCACCAGGGGATGGTTGGGACCAAGTTCTGCCCGCCAAATTCCCAAGGTCTGCTCAAACATGCCTATCGACTCATCCCGCTGGCCGTTGCGTCGTAAAGCAATGGCCAGATTGTTGAGGGTGCGGGCCAAAATAAGACGATTGCCCGCCTGGTGCTTCTGCTGCATGTCTACTGCTTTTTGCAGGTACTTGATAGCTTCGGCGTACTCACCCTTGCGGATATAGACCAGCCCGATGGTACTGGCGATATGCATCCTCTGATCTGCATCATCTCCGCTTCGTTTTATTGCCGCCTGGGCCAGTCGAGCTATGGCCAAGGCC
>JAUVBB010000087.1 GCA_030591445.1 Deltaproteobacteria bacterium
AAAGATCTCAAGCTCCAGGTCACCACCGGCCGGCTCGATCCACTGCCGCCGGAGGCCAAGGTATCTGCGCGACTCCGCCGTATCGTCTTGCGCGGATTGTCCACTTCTCACCATGACCGCTATGCCAGCATGGACGATTTGCTGACGGAACTCGCGGTGGATGCGCGGGCCAGAACCCGGCGCTGGCTTACGGTAGCGGCTATCTTGGTGCTATTGGTCACCAGTGTGGCCTTGACCTCATGGGTGCAAGCCCAACGACTCAAGCTCTGCCAGGGAGCAAAAACCAGTCTCGGCGATATCTGGAGTGCCAAGGCAAAAGAAACCGTGGAGACATCTTTCTTGGCTACGGGCCGCACTTTTGCCCGCGACACTTTCACCCGGGTAGACCACAACCTGAAGCAATATACTACCGACTGGAAAGAGATGTGGCAGGAGGCCTGCGAAGCTACCCACATGCGCGGCGAACAATCCGCGGACTTGCTTGACCGGCGTATGATCTGCCTGGCCGAATCCCGGCAAGAGCTTAAGGCCCTGGTGGGGATCTTGGCGGGAGCAGATGGCAAGGTGCTGGAAAAAGCGGTGGCTGCCAGCCACGCCTTAGCGCCCGTTAAGCGCTGCGCCGATTTGCGGGGACTTTCTTCTCAAATGCGACCGCCGGACACCGAAGCCACCCGCAAGTTGGTGGATCGACTACGTGGTCAGATTGCCGAAGCCAAAGCCCTGGCCCAAACCGGCCGTTACGCCCAGGGCACCAAGGTGGCCCAGGCCGCGGTCACCGCCGCCCTGCGAATCGCCTATCGGCCGGTACAAGCCGAGGCCCTCTACACCTTGGGAACTTTATTAGGACTCAACGGCAAATACGCCTCAGCCCAAGAGCAAATGCTGGCAGCATGGTGGGCCGCCGATGAATCCCGAAACGACACCCTGCGCGCCTATGCCGGCATCGAATTGGTCACCCTGCTCGGCAGTAGGCAATCCCAACCCGAAGCCGGGCACCGTTGGGCCAAACATGCAGCCGCCGTTATCGCGCGCAGCGGCGGCAATGAGAACCTGCTGGCCTCCTGGCATCTGGCCGTGGGCAATGTACACGATACGGAAGGGCAATACTCCCGGGCCCTGGAAAGCTACCGCGAGGCGCTAGCCCTCAGCGAAAAAACCTGGGGCAAAGACCATCCTGGTCTGGGCCGCAACCTGTCGAGTCTGGGCAATGCCTACGAGATGACCGGCCACTATGACCAGGCCGCCGAATATCATCAGCGCGCCTTGGCCATTTGGGAAAAGTCTTTGGGCCCCGACCATCCCTACGTGGGCAAGGGCTTGAACAACCTGGGCAACGTGTATGACAGCCAGGGAGAACGGGATCTCGCGCTTGAAACTTATCAGCGTGCTTTGGCCAAACTCGAAAAGTCTCTGGGACGCCATCACCCACTGGTAGGGCGAAGCCTGAACAATGTCGGCTATGCCCTGACCCGGGTCGGCCGACACCCTGAAGCACTGGCGCATTACCGCCGGGCCCTGCCTTTGTTGACCAAGGCGCTCGGGGCCGAACATCCAATCGTCGGAACCAGCTACCACGGAATGGGCGAAGCATTGCTCGGCTTGGGCGATCTGGCCGCGGCCCGCCCTCATCTCGAACGGGCACGCGCCATGTGGGAAAAATCTCTGGGCGCGGAACACGAAGCGGTGGGAACAGTTCTGACCAACCTGGGCAAACTGGCACTCCGGCAGAAATCATTTTCGGAAGCAGTCACCTACTTCCAACAGGCCTTGGTCATCCACCGCAAATCCTTCGGCCCCCAACATCCCCGGGTGGCCCAAAGCCTGCTCCATCTTGGCAATTACTATCGACAGAGAAAGCAATTCGCGCTGGCCAAGCAAAACCTAGACCAAGCCGAACACTGCTGTGAAAAATGCAGTTGCGCCCCGGAGCTTCGCGCTGATGTCCGTCTCGCCTTGGCAAAGGTGCAAAGAAAAGACGCTGACCAAGATTGACCCTTGACAGCGGTCGGGCTTCGTGGCATCGATTCAAACCGTTATGACCGACAAGAAAACATGCGTGGGTTTATTCGATTTCGACGGCACGCTGGCGCGCGGTGATTCCGCTCTGCCCTTTGCCTTGTTTACTTTGCGCAAGCATCCCCGGGCGCTCATAGAGATGCCCTGGCTGGCTAGCTTGGTGACTCCCTACGGAATGGGATTGGTTTCGAAAAAACGAATCAAGAACGCCCTGCTCAAGCTCTTACGGCAAGTGCCACCGGGGGACCGGGATCGCCTGGTGGAAGACTTCCACCGCGAGGTCCTCCAGCCCCGCTACTTGCAAAGCGGTCTCGAACGCGTGCAATGGCACCGTCAGCAGGGCCACCTGCTGATTCTGGCCACGGCTTCGGTCGACACCTACATGGAGCGCGTGCGCCAGCAGCTAGGCTTCGATGTCCTGGTGGCAACCCGCACCACGCTGGAGCCAGTCCCCACTATCGTAGGCGCCAATTGCTGGGGAGAAGAAAAAGTCAGGCGCTTGCAACAATTGTCGAACTTTGCCGACATCGATTGGGACCGTTCTTGGGCCTATAGCGATCACCTCTCCGACCGGCCCATCATGCAGCTGTGCGGACATCGCCTGGCCACTACCCCCACCCGCGCGCTCCACCGCTATGCGCGGCAACAAGGCTGGCCCATCGTCGATTGGTCTTGATTCAGTCTGCCTTTGAGATCATCTTGTGCATCGATTGGATAAATTCCGTGGTGGGGGACACAAACTCGACCCCGAAACAGCCCGCGCGACGATGAACGACCTGCGCCTGGCTTCCACCCAGGGCACTGCTCAAGTTCTCGGGTTCGGGATCGTCGGCCTGGGGCAAATGCAAAAACACCCGGGACTCGACCGGCGGCGCGTCCTCGGCCTCGATTAGACAGCCTTCTGTACTCACGTTGGTAATCCAGGAAGGAGCCTCTCGACCATTCTGAGACCAGATCACCGGCGAGAAAACCGGAGCGCGCACAGTTCGCCGGCGCTCGTCATACCAGGCCCCATCGGCCAACAAGCTGGCCATGATCATCTCGATTAATTTTCGATCTTCACCCGACAAATCGACAAAGGCCAAACCCACACCGTCCTCGCGCTGGTCTACCACTTCGCCTTTCACTGTCAGTCGGCATACCCGGTGATCAACCAGCAGCGGCAAAACCGTGCCCATGGGCCATTGTTTGCCGGTCGACATAAAAAGGCCATTCGGACTAAAACTGGTGGTGATGCCGATCTCGGACTGATCTTCAGCCGACTGCACTATCTGGGTTACCCCACTGATTCTTTGGTTGCGCCGTTCCGCGGTCATGATCTCCTCTCAGCTTCCAGGAAATTCTGATGAAAACTATAAACGTACTTATTTGTGCAACGATTTCGGGAGCATGTCAAGAAAAGCCAGCACCTACCTTCACCAGTCAAATTCCAGCACTACCGAACGCAGTTGGAACTCATCGTGATCGGGGCTTTGCTCCCGCTTGCCATCGTCGCCCGCCGAAAACTTGAGCTGGTTGTGACGACGAAACATCCCCACCGAAATCCACTTGCGGTGGCTAACGATTTGTTCCTCACTCTGGGCAAAGGTGTTGAGATCCATCAGAAAAGCCTTGTTCAACTCCACCCGGTGCCGAAAGCGACCCATGGTGTAATCTTCGCTGGTGGCCCCCGGCACTCCGGAGTAGCGTAAAAGCAAGCGGGCCCGCCGCGGCGGCCGCGGCAAGTCGAATGAAAAAACCGCTTCCAGCTTGAAGGGTTCTGCCTGGTCCTGAAAATCAATGGGCTCGGCCACCAAGACCAGGCGATCCGGTCCCTTCGGCAGCGGCGTTGCCACCGGTGCTGACTTCTTTACCGTGGTCTCTTGGCCCCCGGCACAGGAACCGGCGAAGACCGCCAAAATCAAACCCAGCAACAAGGAAGTCATCCCGTTTAATTTCTGTGTTCTTTTCATGGTCGACCTCGGTGCGGGCTTGGCCCGCTGATTTTCAATTGAAGGTCTTTTCGGTGGTATCTATGACCCGGCGCTTGACGATGTGGTCCAAAAGTTTACTGGCGGTCGGATGTCTTCGCAGTTCCTCGACCAATTCGGGGCCGGGAAAACACAGAACTTCTACTTCACCGATGGCCAGCACCGAGGCAGTGCGGGGTACGTGGGCAACCTCGGCCAGCTCGCCGAAGATGGTGCCGGGCTCGAGGGTGTTGAGCTCTACTTCGAAACCCTCCTGGCTAACCTGCACGTCCACTTTTCCTTTGCGCAGCAAATACACGTCCTGGTCTGGCGCCCCCTGCTGAATGATAAGCTCGCCGTCTTGATAGCTGCGCTGTTTGGCCAGCCGTATCACGTGCTCGCGAGCTTCCTGGTTGAGCATTCGAAACATCAGGTTGTTGGCGGTCAATTCCTGGTAACTGAGTTTGCTCATAAAAAACCTCCCCGGTTTGTCGAACCACTTTACTGCAGAAAAGCGAAGGGGGCAATCTATGCGCGATCAATCACTCAGTGAAAATCCCGGGAGGACGCGGTCGGCAGTGATTCGGTCGACAGCGCCTGGAAATCAAAGCCACGCACATGGATAACGCCGTCGCGGCGTTCGAGGCGGCCGGTGACGATCAATGCCTGCGCGTTGACGATGGTCATGCGCTGGGTCTCGAAGCGATCGGGGGTCACCATCACATTGGCCAAACCGCTTTCGTCTTCTAGGGTAATGAAACACATACCCTTGGCCGTCTGGGGGCGCTGACGGGTGATCACCTGGCCGGCCACGCATACCCGGCTGCCGTGGGCGTGCTTCGGCAGCGCGGCTACCGGCAAGACTCCCTGCCGCCGCAAAGCCGCGCGCCAGTGGGCCAAGGGATGGGGGCCGGTGGTCAGCCCGGCGTGCTGATAATCGGCCACGGTGCGCTCGACCGCGTTCATTTCGTTTAGCGGGCTCTGGTCAGAGGCCAAGGGCAGACGCGCGAACAAACTCTTATCCGCGGAATCCAAGCTGGCCACTTGCCAAAGCGCCTTGCGCCGGCTTAAACCCAGCGAGGCAAAAGCGCCCAGTTCGGCCAGAGCGTTTTGTTCGTTTTCCCGCAAGCGGCAGCGTTGCTGAAAGTCTTTGAGATCCAGGAAGGGGCCGCGGCCTTGTTCGTCTTCTATTCGCGCGCCTGCTTGCCGGCGCAAGCCCAGCACAAAACGCAAGCCCAAGCGGATGGCCCCGTCGGGGTCGATGGTACAAGACCAGCGAGAGCGGTTGACGTCGATGGCACGCACGGTTTGTCCGTGCCGCTTGACATCTTTGACCAGGGTGGCCGGATGATAAAAACCCATGGGCCAGGCGTTGAGCAAAGCGCAGGTGAAGGCAGCCGGGTGGTGAGCCTTGAGATAAGCCGAGGCATAGACAATGAGGGCAAAGCTGGCGGCATGCGACTCGGGAAAGCCGTACAGGCCAAAGAAAGAACCAAAAGAGCACAAGATTTCCTCGGCCGCCTCCCCGGTGATTCCGCGCCGGGCCAGGCCCGCTAGCAGCAGCTTCTCGTGCCGGGCCTTTTGCTGAAGGGAGCGTTTGTGTCCCATGGCCCGGCGCAGATCCTCGGCCTGGCCCACGCTGAAACCCGCCGCCTCCATGGCAATGCGCATGGCTTGTTCCTGGAACAAAGGAATGCCCAGGGTGCGCCTAAGAATGGGTTCTAAGGAAGGATGGGGATAAGTCACCGCTTCCCGCCCGGCCCGGCGGTTGAGGTAAGGATGCACCTTCTTGCCCACGATGGGCCCGGGGCGAATAATGGCCACCTCCACCACCAGGTCGTAGAAACAGCGGGGCTTCATGCGCGGCAAGGTATTCATCTGGGCCCGGCTTTCTACCTGAAACACGCCCACCGTGTCGGCCCGCTGAAGCATGGCATAGACCTTGGGATCATCCTGGGGTAAATGAGCCAAATCGATCTCTACCCCTTCGTGGGCCCGCACCAGGGGGATGGCTTCTTCGATGGCCTTGAGCATGCCCAGGCCCAGCAAATCGACCTTGATAATGCCCAGCGCCGCGCAATCGTCCTTGTCCCATTGAATCACGGTGCGCCCGGCCATGGCGGCCGGCTCGAGCGGAACCACTTCGTCGAGCCGGCCGGCGGCAATGACCATGCCGCCACTGTGCTGGCCCAGATGACGGGGCAAATGCTGAATCTCGCGGCTAAGCTCAATCAGCAAGCGCACCCGCCGATCACGGGTATCGAGGCCGGCGCGCGCCGCCCCCTCGGCCAAGTCTATGCCCCCGCCCCGGCAAGCGGCCAGCAAACGGCCCAGATGCGAATCGGCCAAGCCCAGGACCTTGCCCACCTCTCGTACCGCGCTGCGCTTACGGTAGCTGATCACATTGGCGGTCATGGCGGCGCCGTGACGCCGGTAACGTTGATACACGTACTGGATGACTTTTTCGCGCTGGTCTCCCGAAGGCAGGTCTAGATCGATATCGGGCCATTGGCCCCGTTCTTCGGACAAGAAACGCTCGAAGAGCAAATCCATGCCCACCGGATCGACGGCGGTGATGCCCAGCACATAACAGACCGCGCTGTTGGCCGCCGAGCCCCGGCCTTGTACTAAAATGCCTTGCTCGCGACAGAAACGGCACAAATCCCAGACCAGCAGAAAATAACCGGCCAGATCCAGTTTATCGATCAGGCTCAGCTCGCGCGATAGTTGCTGCATGTGTCGCACCGAAAGCGGCCGGTAGCGCCAACGCGCCCCCTGTTGAACCAAGCGATGCAAGAAGGAAAAAACCGTCTCTCCGGCCGGGACCGGAAAGTCGGGAAATCGGTAGCCCAGATCCTGGAGGGTGAAAGCACAACGCTCGGCCACCCGCAGGCTGTTGTCGACCGCCCGTGGCCAATCGGCAAACAGCTGCTTCATCTGGCGCGCCGACTTCAGATAGCGCTCGGCGTTGGCCCCCAGGCGCCGGCCGGCTTCATCGAGCCGTAGCTTATGCCGAAGGCAAGTAAAGACATCTTGCAAGCGGCGCTCGGAAGCCTGGGCATAACGCACATCGTTGGTGGCCACCAATGCCGCGCCCGCCCGCTGGGCCAGGGCCGCCCGCGCCTGGTTGCGCTTGGTCTCGGCACGGGTAAGATGACGGTGTAGCTCCATCCAGACATCTTGTTGACCAAAGATGCGCTGGAGCCCTTGCAGCTTTTCGATTCCCTCCCCCCGCAACAAATCACCGTCTAAAGCATTGCCGGTCAAGCACAAGAGACCCTGGGCATAGGGTTCAAGTTGGGCCAGCGACAACGCACTCTGGCCCTTGGGCCGACCCCGATGCCCCAAGGTGATCAAGCGGCACAAATTTTGATAGCCTTTGCGATCCTTGACCAGCATCAACAAACGCCCCCCCTCGGCCAGACTCAGATCGGCCCCCACCAGGGGCCGAATGCCGGCCGCCTGGGCCGCCTGATAAAAGCGCGGCGCCCCGTACAAACCATCGACATCCGCCAAGGCCAAAGCCTCCATGCCTAAGTCCCCCGCCGCCGTCACCAAATCCTCCGGCGCCGAAGCCGCGCGCAGAAAACTAAACGCGCTCTGGCAACGTAATTCCACGTATCGATCCATGGCCCCACTATACTGAACAAACGTTCAGCACACAAGCAGGATGAACAGAAAAGTGACCACATTGGTTCCCAGAAGCATCTCACCAGCTAATATATTGTAATAGTTGACTAAATTGATTTGTACTCAAAACCACAGGGAAGCATCTGTGCCATCTTTGCACACCCCCGAAAACACCAAATCGTAACTCACTGTAATTGCTAGCATAAACAATAAGCCGATCCTGGTATGAATGTTGCGATATCACTAGTGGGTTTTGGATCGGATGGGGTTGGGAGTCAGTAATTATGCGACATGTAGAGAAACATCGGCAGAACTTTCCTAAGTACTCTTCCAATCAACTGTTTATAAAAGACTTTTCACCATGCTCTCAAATTAATGGGCCGATTCCCGGACCTCGGGCCACTACTTACCGAGAGTGCTATGAGCTCAATAGATTGGAAAGGAGAAAAGCAAGCAGCGTGAAGCAAAGATTATTCGTGCGAACCGAACTGGGCGAAACACTAGGTTCATCACAAAGCGGGGTCATGGGAGGTTGATATGAAAAAACTGTTTATTGTTACGGTAGGATTGTTCATGGTTGCTTGTCAGGGATCCATAGACCGATCTGTTGACGGAGATCTAATCTCTACCGGACGACCAATCATTGACGGTACGCCGGACTACGACCACCCAGCCACGGTGGCACTCACTCAAAACACCAGTGGCAATTATTTCTGTTCCGGAACCTTGATTGCAGACAATGTGGTCTTGACCGCCGCTCATTGCACCGAAAGTTTCTCTCCCAGTCAGATATATATCTTCTTTGGCAATTCCGTTTACGAAAGCGGAACCTACCGTTCCGTGTCAGACATCAAGATTCATCCCAACTGGAACTCCTACTCTCTGGATGGCGACATCTCGTTGGTTTTTCTTTCCTCCAGTGCACCAGCCGGCTACGATCCGGTTGCGCCCTTGCCCGCCAGCATGGGCTTGAGCTCAGCTGACGTGGGCGAGACCCTGGTGTTTTCCGGCTTCGGCCAAACCGAAACCGGCAGCAGCGGCGTCAAGCTCAAAGCTTCCGGCACCATTGGCAATGTATGCACCACTTCCAACGATTGCTCCATGGGCAGCTACGAAGTCAAGTCCGGGGCCATCGGCTATTACCAGCAAACCGGCGGACCCTGCTTCGGCGATAGCGGCGGGCCGGCTTACATCATGCGCAACGGCCAAGAATATGTCGGCGGCGTGACTTCCTATGGCGATCAAAATTGCGCCTATTACGGCGTAAGCACCTCGGCCAGCTACTACGCCGACTGGATCGAATCCTATGTCAATGTTCCCGATGTCGAAGACTGTGAAAATGGCCTCGACGATGACGGTGACGGCCAGGTTGACTGCGCCGATGCCGACTGTGCCAGCCACCCGGCTTGTGTAGTACCCGACGAAATCTGCGACAATGGCATCGACGATGACGGCGACGGCCAAGTAGACTGCGCCGATGGCGATTGCAATGGCCACCCGTCTTGCACGGTACCGGTCGAAGACTGTGATAACGGCGCCGACGATGACGGCGACGGCCAAGTCGATTGCGCCGACGCCGATTGCGCCGCTCATCCCTCTTGCCAGGATCCCGGCGAACTCATCGAACTGCAAAATGGAGTAGCCATCGCCAACCTGGACGGCAACGATCAAGAATGGGTTCATTTCGGCATCCAGATTCCCGACAACGCCATTGACCTGGTAATACGAATCACCGGCGGCGACGGTGACGCCGATCTATACACTTTGGCCGGCACCCAACCCGATCGCACGAACTACGACTGCCGGCCCTATCGCTGGGGCAACGAAGAGACCTGCACCTTTGACAGCCCGGTCGCCGGTTGGACCTACATCAGCCTCCACGCCTATTCCGCCTTTTCCGGCGTGACCCTGGTGGCCAGTTTCGAAGTCGAAAGCGACACCGACGACGGCATCCCGGTAGTCGACATCGGCGACTCCTTCGGAGACTTGTATGCCGCCCGGGGCGAGTGGATCTACGGCAAGATCTACATACCGGCCGGCACCGCCAAGCTAACCGTGGTCATCAGCGGCGGCAGCGGCGACGCCGATCTATACTTACAAGCCGGCGCCCTGCCCACCAAGACCGAATACGACTGCCGTCCCTACCGTTGGGGCAACAACGAGACCTGCTCCATCTCCAACCCCCCGGCCGGCTACATGTACCTCGGCCTGCAAGCCTACTCCGCCTTCTCGGGCGTTGACTTAGACATCTACTAATATCTTTAAATGATCATCGGGCCGAGGCTTATGCCCCGGCCCGATGATCTGTTGCTTGACCCAGCCTTTTTTCTCGTTGGTCCCGAACTAGGGCAAAATGTGAAGGGTGGCAACCAGGGGACAAAGCAAGCGGGTACGGTTTTTCAACTGAATGGATTATAGCTGCTTGGCAATCTGTTTCATGGCTGCTAGCAACTCTTCGATCGCACAGCCAGTCTCCACCGTGGCGCCTTCGGATGCCGTCTCGGTTCTCAATTGAAAGAGAGTTGAGGTCACCACACACTTTGTACCAACCTTGATAAGTGTTGTGGACAGAGTTGATTCGGCGGATAAAGCCTTGCCCAATTCGATTTGACAACTCTCATCCAAACACTGTCGGTAGCTGCCCTTCTTCTCGTTCAAAAGCCGGGCCCGAACCTGGTCTCTGGGGACCACGCTAAATTTACCATTTTGCAACAAGAGTGTGCTCAGATAGGTTGTAAGTTGGACCAGGGTGTCTTGACTCAGCTTTCGAGAAGCGTCCTGTACATCAAAGATGGCAAGCACGGGTTTTTTGTCTTGGTCCGAATACGCCTGAGGGCTGGTAGATACCGGTTGGGCTAGAGCCTGGTGTACATTTTTATCAGCCCATGCCTGAAGCAGGCCATGCATGGCCGAGGTCATGAGTTGCTGGCAACCAATGTACAAGGAGTAATAAGACATCTCGCTTTTAGCCACGCCGGAAAAGGAGAACGAATAGTCTTCTTGGGTCGAGGGCCGAATGGCAAAGGCCCAATTCATCTCCAGTACGGCATGGGTCCTCATACCTAAAACGATATTTTGTGACGAGATGCGATCCACCTTGGCCTGGGCTACATAATGGGGAGATTTTGGAAAACCAAAATCTGGAGCCACAAAGATCAGGTCGGCAAAATAGACGCTCAATGTCTGTCTCAGGCTGTTCTCAAGAAATCGCCGGAATCCCTCGACACCATGTTTGGAGTTATCAATGAGAAAAGCGTCCTCCACCTGAGCAGGATCGATAATCACAAAGAGTTTGGCGACCAGGGGTTTGGCAATCATCGGAGTGGATGGCTTGATCTTTTGGTCGCTAAGATCGAATGTATACCCCCCCCTGATCGATGGAGGGGGAGCTTTGGTAGGCCTTTGTTCCGTAGGCCTTTTTCCCGTGGCCCCGCAGGCGATCAGAGTGAAGATCGAGATAAGTGGCAAAAACAATTTCCACATGATGTCCTCCCTTGTGTCCGTCACGGCGGTTTTCCACAGGTCAGAAAATATATAGGTTCAGAAAAAGTCACAAGACAATTAAGCCATGCACCTTACGCCTGGCGCATTAAAGACCACCGGACCGAGGCTTATGCCCCGGCCCGGTGACCTGGAAAGTGGAAAGGAAGCTATAAAACAGACTGCTATGAATAACGCCGCCTACGTAAGGCAACGAGGCCAAGCAACAGGCCCAACAGACCCAAGTTAGAACCGGAAGCGGTCGCGCAACCACCGGCGGTGCTTTCGCCCTTGGAGGTCAAGGTCATTTGCACGGAAGCAACATTCTTTTCGGGATAGAGATCATCACCAAAGACCAGCTCGGCACTCAGTTTCAGCACATAGTCACCGGCGACATCGGGACGGAACTCTACCCGACGGTCCTTCTTGTAGTGATAGTTGTAGGGCGTCGACAGAGTGGAAGAACCACGCGGGTGACTGATGACTGCGCTCGAACCATCGGGCCGGCTCTCTAGGGACCAGACGTACTGGATGGCCCGGTTTTTACGGTTGGCCCATATCAACAGGGGCGTGCGCTCGCCGGTCTGTACTACCCGATCATCACCGGCATACACGCTAAAGGCGCTGGCGGGATCCAAGCAGGCATCGACCCGGTCGACCACGAAGCAATAACCGTTGGCATCACAGACATCGCCAAAGCCGTCGCGGTCGGAGTCGTTCTGATCGTTGTTGACTATGGTGGCGCAATTGTCGGCCTGGTTCAAGAGACCGTCATCGTCCATGTCCGCGTCGCAGAGGTCGCCCAGGGAGTCACCGTCGGCATTGGCCTGGGTGGGGTTTGAAATCTGGGGGCAGTTGTCTACATAGTCTTGTACGCCATCGTTGTCGAGATCCGAGTTGCAAGCATCACCGAAGTGATTCGGGTCGGTGTCGAGCTGGTCGGGATTGGCCACGAATGGGCAGTTGTCTTCGATGTTCATCCAGCCGTCATCGTCGATGTCCGGGTCGCAGGCATCGCCCAAGAGGTCAGCATCGGCGTTTATTTGGGTAAAGTTTGGTACGTTGGGACAATTGTCGGCAATGTTTTCGATACCGTCGCCATCGATGTCCGGATCACAGTCATCGCCCAACAAATCGCCATCGGCATTCAGCTGCATGTCGTTGGCGATGTCGGCACAATTATCACAAGTGTCGCCTACCTGATCGCCATCGGAGTCGGCCTGATCGAGGTTGGTTACGAAGGGACAATTGTCGAAGTCATCTTCGACGCCGTCCTCGTCGTAATCATCGGCATACTGATAAGTATCGCCCAGATCCGAATTGGCGATCAAAATCGAGCCGCAGCCACAACCGCAGCCACCGCCTGATTCATCGGGCGTGCCACACAAACCGCCCGTACACTCGCCCGGCGCCTGTGCCATCGTTGGTGCTGCCATGAAGAACGCTACCAAAACCGTCATAGTTACTATGCAAAGCTTTTTCATACCTGCACTCCTTCCTCTTTTAAGACTGTGTGCTACCCCTGTACCAATGCATCATCGCAAGATGCAGGCCAGAAGAACAAGCCATCTCTTAGCTATTGAAATAACTACTGATTAACTTCCAGGCCGCGGGGGCCGCGGGGACGGAGCTTATTCATGATGCCAATACCAGCCAACAATGGGGTCTGGAGTCTACACGAAAACTCAGGTATGGGAAAAAGTGGGGACTGGAGTCTACAGGTAAGGCTTAGACCGGATCAGGTATTGTGTCGGAACGATATAATGTCGCCATCGAGTACGACATAGTCGCGACCTTCCAGGCGAACCTTATGCAGTTTTTTGGCCTCTTCGAAACTGCCACATTCGAGAGTCGAGGGGGTATCGCAGACCTCGGCCCGAATAAAACCGCGCGAGATGTCAGAGTGAACCGCGGCGGCCGCCTCGCGCGCACCGATATCGCGGCGAATGGTCCAGGCCCGCACCTCGTCCTCGCCTACCGTAAAGAATGATATCAAACCCAGCAACTGATAGCCGGTTCGTATCACTCGCTCCCGGGCGGGGGCATCAATGCCGTAGTCAACCAGGAACTCACGCGCTTCGGCCAAAGACAGCTCGGCGATTTCGGATTCGACCTGGGCGCACAGAGGAACAAAGCAACCCCAGTCGCCCTCGCGCTGTGCCCGCAAAGCCTCCGGCAAGGCATCGGCAGCCCAATGAGGTTGTTCTTCGGCGGTATTGACCACCGTAATCACGGGTTTGGCAGAGAGAAAAGCATAACTGCCCAGATCCGGATGACTCGCCAACTCTGCGTGGGTACGTAAAGTCTTGCCCGCGGCCAGCCAATCGTTGACCTCGGTGAGCAGATCAAGTTCCTTCTTGGCGGGCCCGGTTTTGACGCCCTCTTTGTGCAAACGCTCGATTCGCTTTTCGCACTGAACCATATCGGCCAAGGTCAATTCGGTATCGACCGTCTCGACCGCCTCGCGCACGGCATCATCGGCCAACTCCGGCACCGAGAAAGCATCGATCACGTGCAGCAAAGCATGCGCCTGGCGAATGGCGGCCTGAAAACCCTGCCCCATATCGCCCTGCTCGCGCTGCAAGCCGGCACCCGACTGAAAATCCACAAACTCCACCGCGGCATGAATGGTTTTTTTAGGCTGATAGATTTCACTGAGCTGATCCACCCGCTCATCCGGCACCTTGACCGTGGCGATGCTCATCTCCTGCGCCTTGGGCTCGGTACCCGACAGCGCTTGAAATACCGTTGACTTTCCACAACCAGGAAACCCGATAATTGCAATTCTCATGTATTACCCCTTCCGCCGCGCGGTTTACCAGTCAGCGGGAAAAGTGTCAACCATTGCCAAAGCCATTGGTCAGGGTTCACGGACACAGTCGTAGGTAACCTCGATGGTGCCACCGTGATCGATAACTTCGAAGTCGGAGACTTTCAGCGCAAACAGATCCCGGGGACCAAGCAATCCGTCCCATTTCGCCTCGGTAAATCGGTCACTCTGGGCTGTAAGCGCTATGTTGCCGCCGTCGGCGTGAAACATTCCGTATTTCTTCAGGGCCCGGGCTACTACTTGCGCGCCAGGGTTCAAGCCAGAGATATCCACGCCGGCCTTGAGCCGGAAGTGAACCCCATAGGGCGGGGCCATGGCACCGCCGGTGGTATTGGTTCCGTGGGTAGCCGGGCGAACATAGCGCCGGGCGCGCACACGATCGTTGGGCAAGATAAAGCGAATGGCGTGGGCAATCTCGCCGGCGGCAACCTCGTCGGCGCTGAACAAAAGCGGCGCGATGGGAAAGCCGGCCGCATCCGCGCTGGTACATTGCTCGCCGCGACCGAGCGGCCCGTAGACCCGGGTCATGTCCCACACCGCCAGGCAACCGCCGTAGAAATCACCACCCTCTATGTTGGCGCGCCACATCTCGTGCAAGGTTTGGCTGGCATGACGCACCACAATCAGATGACAGTCGCCGTCCGAAGTACACTCGTAAGCATTTTCCCCCTCCAGCGCGCCCGCCAGCGGAACCGGCATCGGATCCAGATCGCAGTCGGGAGAATAATGTTCGCCGGTAGCAATGAAATCACGCAGGGGCGCGGTCCCATCCAGATCGTGGAGCACCTCGATGGAGAAGTCGATTTGCATCTGATTGTCCTGCCCCCAGCCGCCCGCGCTTGCCAAGGCGGCAATAATGGCGCCCGAATCAGCGTGCAGCGGTGCATCGCTATAATCAAGATACATAAAGGCACCCGCGGGGAAATAACGCCAGCCATCGGGCGGCTCATCCTGATCGCCGTCCTGGTCAGGAAGCGTTTGCCCGTCAGCATCCCCGCCACCATCCGCATCCGCTTCTGCGATCCCGCCATCATCACCGCCCGACCCATCATCCGCGACCGTCTCGCCGTCAGCAGCATCGAAGCCGGCATCAGTACCGCTAACCTTGCCGCTACACCCCGCGAACCCAAACAGCACCAGCACCAACGAGACCCAAATGCAATCCATCAAGCCCATTCGCAACATGCTTACCCCTTTGGTCATCAAATCTTGCCCGCTGACTGAGTATAGGACAACAGAGGGCGCTTGTCGCCAGATCGCATTTCGAGTAGGCTGGTAGCCCTCATGCCGGATGACAGAGAACATAAGCTCATCACCGTCGCTAGTTTTGCCGACAACATCCAAGCCGCCTTCATGCGCGAGCAGCTTGAGGCCAATGGCATTGCCGCATTTATCCCGGACGAACATGCCGCCCAGATGACCGGGATTCCAAACGTGTTCGGTGGAGTCCGCCTGCAGGTCTTCGAGCTGGATGAAGAACAAGCCCGCAGCATCATCGAAACCGATGCGGGCCCCGAGGCCGAGTTGGCCATCGAACGCGAAAACCAAGTCGATTGGGAACAAGCAACTACCGAGGCAGCAGATGACCCACTTTGCCCCGCCTGCCAATCCGACCTGGTCTACCTAGCGGACTACCGCCTCGGTCAGGTTTTCAAATCCTTGCTTCTGCTAGGCCTCCCGCTCCTGTTCACCCAGCGAGACCTAATCTGCAAAAGCTGCGCCTACCGCTGGAATCCCTCCACCGGCCTGCGCAGCTAAGAGAATTCACCTTTTTCCTCAAGCTCTCAGTCCACGCAGAAGGCCACCGTTCGGTTGTCGATCATATTAGAGCTGCACCCCGAAGAGCCATACTTCGTGCAGTCTAACTCGGTGATCTTGCCCATCAGGCAGAAAGTAATCGTCCCCGCCTCGCAGCTCTCATCGGTGGTCAACTGGCATTCATCGAGCACTGGTTTACAGTTGACAACTCCTAGTTGGGCATCGACACCGCAGGTCAGCTCGCGGTGGAGATCCTGACAGTCCAGGCGTGATTCCTTGCCTCGGTTGCAGGTCACCATGACCGATCCGTCGCAGTGATTTTCAAACATCTCATCGTCGCAGGTTTCTCCCGTGCCCACGCAGGCAAGCTCTCCATCCTCCGGATCTGTCCCACAAGTCCCGCCGGCCCTGGTCTGGCAGGTCAAATCTCCAGCTCCGCCGCTGCAATGGTACCCCGTGTAGACATGACAATCCGTAATCATTTCCACTCCGACGTCATCACACTTGACCAATAGGTGTCCTTCGCAACGAGAATCCGCACCCGCAGTGCAAATGGCTTCGCCGCACTCGGCGTCACTTTCGCTCTCAGCACAAACCAGCCCGGCCGCCGTGCAATCAAAAGCATCCGGTACTTCGTCCGGGTTGCCGCTACACTCCACCATCACGTTGCCACTGCACCGATTATTATCCCCAGAGGCCTGGCAAACCTGGGCTTCGCTCTCCGAAGCCTTCACACAGGCCAGCACCTGGTCACAAGTGGTGGCGGTCATCATGCAGCTAATCATGGCGCTGATGATCTTTGTAGAGGTGGAATCATCCTGACTTTCCATGCCCTCGACCGTCGAAAACAAGTTGCAGACGGTGCCAAGAGATAGGGTTTCGCTCTCCGCCAAGGAACACTTCGACGCCAGGACGCATTTCTCCAACAGATCCTCGGTTGAGCTGCCACCGTTGCTACTGCACGCGGGCAAAACAGTTGCCAACAGAAACGGAAAACAGCACAGGGTCAATGTTTTGCAGTCATTCATTCCTACCTCCTCGTTTCATGATATTCCTTCCCCTTGCTCCCGGCCGATTTTAGACAGCAAGAATGATGCCAGTCTCCTGTTTGGCAAGAATTCCCTGCACAAGCAAGATTCGTTAAGTTTGCATGCCGAGACTTTGTGGATCTTGCTGTTCTCGCTCCTCACAGTGTGTATCGACATCACACTGGATCTTTCCAGTTTTCTCCGGAGACACTTGAAATTTGTGATCATATCGCTACACTTTTCACATGCTTCGGCTTTTACTCGGCTTCATCCTGTCCTTCGTTCTTGCCGTCACCCTCGCCTTGCCCAGTTGCTCGTCGAATATCGGCACTCCCGACGGTGCCGACGATGCCGATGTCGATGGCGATGCAGAACAGGATGGAGCGGCCATCCCCGACAATGCTTCGCTAGCCGACCACCCTGCCGATCTGCTCGACCTGAGCAACTGGAAGCTGACTCTTCCCGTAGGCACGGACGAGAGTCCTTTGGAAATCGAGCAACCGGAGCTCGACAGCTATTCCAATCCACCCTACTTCCAACTAACAGCGGCCAAGGATGGCGTGCTTTTTCAGGCAGCCTGCGGCGGGGTCACTACCAGTGGCTCCAGCTACCCACGCTCCGAACTACGGGAGATGACCGAAGGCGGCACGAACGAGGCAAGTTGGTCCACCACTGTCGGCACCCACACCATGTTCATCGAGCAAGCCATTACCCACTTGCCAGAAATCAAGCAACATGTGGTGGCCGGGCAAATCCACGACCGTGACGATGATGTGATCGTGATCCGGTTAGAAGGCACCAAGTTGTTCATCGATCTCAACGGCGATGATGGACCCACTCTGGACGCCAACTACACCCTGGGCAAAATCTTCAGCGTCAGATTCGTGGCCCAGGACGGATCGATCAAGATCTTTTACAACGACGCCACCACCCCCGCCATCGACTATCCCCACAACGCCACCGGATGCTACTTCAAGGCCGGCTGCTACACCCAATCCAACCCCAGCAAAGGCGACACGGCAAGCGCCTACGGCAAAGTCGTTATCCACGCGCTAAGCGTCTCGCATAGTTGACACACGATGAAACCTATTTTATTTACAAACGCATGAGACTCTCAATTGTGTATTTTTCGTTCGTCTTGGTCGCCTGTGCGGGGGCTAGAAATCCCGCTCAACCCGCGAACTCCCCCACCATGGCAACAGTCGACGCGGCCTGCCATGTGGCACAGCTCGACTTTGACCAAGTCCAAAAAGCTTGCGCCATTCATGGACACCCCACCCGCGTTCCAGACGGTCTTCGCCTGGCCCTGGTGCCCGATAAGCTAACGGTAGTCTCCGGCCAAGCAATTGATGTCACCCTGCGCATGACCAACGAAACAGACCACAAGCTGAGCGTCGATATCCCCTATGGCTGCCAGATATTCGAGGTTGGGGCCTATCAAGGTGAAGAGCGAGTCGATTTTTTCACTGAATGCGGTGGGATTTGTGGAGGCGGAGCTATTCGGATCGTGCTGGATCCAAAAGGCTACACCGAAAAGACAGTTCAGTTTTCAGCTCAGCGGAGAGTAATAGAAAGCAAAGACGGTAAATGCATAGAGATCGCACCCACCGATCTTCCGGCCGGACAATACCTTTTGAAAATGCAGACCCCATTTCGAGAAACTGTTGCCGGGACCGAAAAGGCTACTTACCAAGATACATTTATCCATGCCGCAGGCTCATTGAAGGTGGTAGATTCATCAAATAAATGATCAAAGAAAGTGTAATTACATTTGCCTCCCAACAACAACTAAATAACTAAAGACCGTCCCCGGTTTACGACTTGTGATGAAAGATGAGCCCGGTGGAGCCGCCTTCGCCGAGCTGATGCCCGACGGCCCATACGTCGGTTGACGACGTCCCGTGCACGGCGAGGAACATACGGAGGTAGGGAGACCCGATTGTTTGGTGGGTGACCTCAGTCCACTTGCTGCCGTCGAAATGCGCGATCGCGCCTGCGCTCCCCACCGCCCATAGATCGTCGGGCGAAGGGCCCCACACCGCCGCCAGGTCGCCCACGAAGTCGTAGGTATCTACTGTCTCCCAGTTGCTGCCATCGAAATGGCTCAGCTCCGAGTTGTCGGTCATCACCCAGACGTCCGCGGCGCCCGTTCCCCATACCTGCCCGTCGCCTCCGCCGGCATCGAGATCGATCTCGGTCCACCCGGTGCCGTCGTAATGGATGAGGTCGAAGGTGCTCAGGGCATAGACGTCCGCGGGACCCGAGCCCCAGATGGAGCTCTTGAAGGGCGAGCCCGCTATGGTGCCCTTCCACGCGGATCCGTCGTAGTGCGCGACGCGCCCATCGTCTCCCACGGCCCAGATGTCCATCGGGCTCGAGGCCCAAAGGTCAGTCA
>JAUVBB010000123.1 GCA_030591445.1 Deltaproteobacteria bacterium
AGTATGGTATCAAAAATCACTTATGCGAGCTATCCGTGCTCGTCGTTCGCTCCCCGTGCCGCGGCACCGCTGATCTTTTCGGCTACTCGCAATGCGTTGGCGGCTACCGTCAAGGCGGGATTCATACCGGTGCTGGTCGGAAAGAAGGAAGTATCAACAACATATAGGTTTTCGACGTCATGAGCACGATTGTCCGCGTTTAGGACGCTGGTTTTCGGATCCTCGCCAAAGCGGCAGGTGCCGCAGATGTGGGCCATTCTTTGATTGTTCTCGGCCTGCTTGATCTGCATGGGGCGTAGTGGTTTCAGCAGGCGCAGCATGCGCCTGCGCATGAGCTTGATCCGGGACGCTTCGGAAGAAGGGATACGGTAGGAAATTTCGATGTTTGATTGGTTCTTATCGCCATTTTCGGCCAAGGGCCTGACCCGATTCTCAGAGTGGGGTTGGTCTTCCATGACCGAGGCCAGGATGGTTCGTCCTTGTAGCAGACGCTTGAGTGTTCTTTGCACCATGGACCGTCCCAGCCCAAGCATGGCGGCGCTAAAACGCCGGCCTTGGCCCTGCAGTTCGTCTTGCATCTCCCTGGTCAGGATATCGGCCGGGGGCAGGGCGCCGAAGGATTGAACGGTTCCGAAGCGCTTGCCCTCGATGGAGTAGTAGTCGTTGAAGGCAAGTTGTTTGGCAAAGCTGCTCGCCGATCGTTCCAATCCCTTCAAGACATACAAATCCAGGTAATGGCGCATTAAGTTTCGCCCAACTTGGTCGGACCGGTTTGCCAAACCCTTGGGCCAGTGCGGCGAGCGAGACTTCAATAGAATCGTGGGTGTTGCCAAAGCGCCCGCTGCCAAAACGACCAAATTTGAACGCAATGTCAGCAGCCGCCCGCGGTGGAGGCACACTATTTCCCGGACGGCATTTTGATCCGTCTCCAGTCTCATTACCTCGCATTCGTCGAGTAGTTGCGCACCATGAGTATCCAATGCCGGATTGAGGCACACGGTACCGGCCTCATTCTTGCTGCCTTGATTGTCCAAATATCCCTGGGCTCGTTCGTCGCCCTTTTTGTAGTTGCAAGCCAGCGGCAAGCGATAGGGATGCAGATCAGAGCTTTTCAAAAAGGAGAGCAACTTCTGATGGGGGGCATTGAGCGGAGGCAAATTGCTGGGCCGGGGATCTGAGCCCTGAGAATTCTCCCGCAAGGGATCCCTGCCGCCACAAACACCATATAGTCTTTCCGCCGCTTCATAGTATGGCTGCATTTGTTCATAGCTTACGGGCCAGGCCGATTGGAAGTCTTGCGGGAAGAAGCGTTCGCAAGCCATGCCGTAAAGCGCCGAAGAACCGCCGGTTCCGCAACCAAGGAAGGGGACAAAGCTGCGGGGCTTCGCGTAGGAACTGTCCACGATATCTTGCCAAGCACGACCGCTGCGCCGCAGTACGTCGGGGCTTGATAAGGCTGGGTCTTCATCCGCGGACAGAAAGCGGTCAGCAAAATCCCCTCGAAAAGCGTCTTTGTGGTGTAAATGTGACCGCCCTTTTTCGAGAAACAAAACCCGCAGACCCGCTTGTGCCAGGGCCCAGCCCAAGGTTGAGCCACCGATACCGGTGCCAATCACAATCGTGTCCCAGTTACGCGTCTCAAGTGGGTAAGGCTCTAAATTATTCAGCAACATATCATCCTCCTCTTCCTCTTATCTCTACAAGTGTCCGGAATTCTGGATTTGAACAAAAAAAGAGCTAGCGCAGATCAAACGCTACAAAATATTTTTAAAATCTTAGCGGGCTTGGTTCATTTCCCAAAAATACGGCACTTGTACCAGAGAAAGGTGAAAGGAGAAGTAGATGCTAGCAAAGATTCTTAAACTTCACATTTTTGAAATCGAGCCCTCTAGTCGTTGTAATCTAAGCTGCACTTTTTGTTCCCGTAGTCTACTGCCTGCCCAAGGTTTGATGACCAAGGACACTTTCAAGGCTTTTCTGGATCATACTCCATTGCGCAGGAGCGACTGGATCTCGTTTGTGGGCATCGGCGAGCCACTGATCAATCCTTTGTTGCCTGATTTCATAAAGATGGCCAAAGAGAGGTATGCCGGCGTCTCCACCTGGATTACCTCGAATGGACAGTTGATTACCACCGAACGGTTGGCAAGCTTGTTAAACTCAGGTCTTGATGTTCTGGATATCAGCGTAAATGGCACGGATGCGGATACCTACGAGTCTCTGATGCGAGGTGCCAAGTTCGATCGGCTGTTGGAAAACCTGGAGCTATGCCAGCAGATGATCGAATTGACCAGATCCAATCTGCGCTTACAGATTAACTATATTATCACCGAGGAAAACGCGAGCCAGGAGGAATCGATCCGTCAATTCTGGCAAGACCGTGGAATTCGTCATTTCCGGGCTCAACGTATGCATAACCGGGGAGGGTCCATGCGGGTAAATAACATGAGCATCCTTGGTAAATCCGGCTTGCACGGGAGGGCTTGTCAGTTTTCGGCGGTTATGTCTTTTGTCGCCTGGAACGGTGATGTTCTTCTTTGCTCCCATGATATTCGGCGGAAGCATGTTCTGGGAAACATCATTTCTCAGTCATGGCCAACAATTTGTAGTCGAAAAGAGGAAATACGGCGTAAGCACTTATGGCCAAAGATGTGCACGGACTGCAGCGATCCTCAACGCTTTGATTTCCGCAAGAGACTTGATGCGGACATCCGACAGGCGATGGCAGGTTGGCTGGCTAGGCGATTCAGGAGCTTGGCTACTTACTCTTTTAGCTCACAGACCCAAAGGGAGACCGACCATGAAGAAAAAAGTAAATAATCATTCCTCTAGGTTTTCTTTATACCAAGGGGCGATAATCCTTCTTCTTTCACTGTTGGTTCTGCCCTCGCATAGCCAGGCGGGTACCGATCCCTTGCAGCTCATGTTGCAAAGTGAAAGCCGGCATCGGATTAAAGTGATAGCGGAAAAGGCCCAGATGATTTTGCAGAAAAAATCAGGCAAAAAACGTGTTTTCTATTTAGATTCGGTTTTGGTTCAGGACGAGCGAAAAGGAGACAAAAGCTGGACCCGATTCAGTGCGCCGGCCAATATTGCGGGAACCTCGATGTTGATGATTGAAAACAAGACCGGAGGCAACGACGATCAGTGGCTGTATTTGCCGGGCTTTGGAAAAACCCGGCGCATCGGGACCGCTGAGTTAGGGGATCGTTTTGTGGGGTCCGATTTCTTCTACGAAGATATGCGCAGGGTAAGAATCAAGGATTATGGCTACACGCTATTACGTTCGGAGAAAATGGGAGGCAAGGATTGCTGGGTTCTGGAAGCATTGCCCAAGACCCCCAAGCTGAAAAAAGAATCTCCCTACTCCAAACGCCACCTATGGATGCAGAAGGACACTCAATTCGTAGTAAAGCAGCGCTTGTTCGACCGGCGCCAACGGCCCTTGAAGGAAATGGTCTTCAAGGACCTGGTCCGGGTAAAAGGATCGGCAATTCGCGCTAATAAAATCGTAGTAAGAGATATCCAGCGCAAACATCAAACGATTTTACTTACCCAAAAGAGGAGTGCTGACCTGCGGATTTCAGAAAGCTTCTTCTCAAAACACAAGATCTCAAAACAGAAATCTCCGCTGAAGTAACTATGCTTCGTCTTGTTCAGGTGGTGCTTGGGCCAGTTGCCAGCGGGCGCCGAGTCGGGCCAGCAAGAAACAGGCGAAGGCCAAGACCAGTAGCATGAGCAAGCCTAGAGCTTGACCGGTGGTTCCTTCGTACCAGCCATGGGCGTGTTGGGGTTGTCCGGAGGCGTCCAGAATCAACTGGCATTGATCGTCTTCCAGATGCGTCTTTTCCCGGAGCAACAAGTCGCACTGTTGTCCTTCGCTCAGATTGAGGTCATCGCAGGAGTGCATGCATTTCTGGGTCTTGCCATCGACGGTGGCCTCGAGGGCGAAATCGACCCCCACGCTTACATATTGGATGGGCGCCCCGACGGCCGGCAGGCGCATGACCGCGGTGAAGATGCCCAGGATGGCGGCCCCGGCCATGATGCCGGAGGCGATTAAGGTGCCCTGTTCGGAGCGAGCCTTGCGTACCGATTCGGAACCGCCGGTCCGGGAGATGACGAAGGCGGTGGCGGCGCCGGCCAATACGGCCATATTAATGGAGATGGGCAAGTACATGCCCAGGGCAAAAGCTAGCATGGGTACGCCGGCCATAAAGAGCATGATGGCGACGATGCCGCCCAAGCCATAGAGCAGCCAGGGTTGGTTGGCCGGATCCGACATCAGGCCTTTGGAGACGGCCGCCAACATATTGGCCTGGGGCGCCGGCAAGACCTGGTCATTGGAGACCATCAGGCCGGTGGAGGGGTCCATGATCAGGAAATGATAGGCCTGATCCATGACCGGGATGACGAAGGCTACTACCAACGAAGCGACCACGATGCCCAAAAACTTCCACTTCTCCTGGTTCTTGGGAGTGGAACCTAGCCAGTAGCCGATTTTGAAGTCAGAGATGAGCGCGCCGGAAGTGGACAGGGCGGTACAGACCGCGGTGCCGATGATAAGCGCGATGATCATGCCGGCGGTTCCGCTCAGCCCGGCCAGGATCATGGCCCCGATGGCCAGCACCACCGTGATGAGGGTCATGCCCGAGACCGGATTGACGCCGACAATGGCAATGGCCTGGGCGGCCACGGGGGTGAACAGGAAAGAAAGAAAGAAGCCGACTACCATCCCCACCAGGGCAAAAGTGAGGCTGTCGCTGAAGCCATAGGCCGAACTGGCGTCGCCGGCATTCTGGGGCGTGATCATGGCCACGATGAAGAACAAGACGCCCATGCCCAAGGCGGCGACGGCTTGGATACCCAGCACCGTTTTTGGCGCCATGTCGAGTTGGGTGCGCTCGGCGGCGGGTTCGTTGCCGCTCTTGCCGGAAAGTCCCTTGAAACCCAGGGTGACCGAACTGGCCACGATTTTGCCCATGCGCATGATCCCGATTAGTCCGCTGATGGCAATGGCGCCGATGCCGATCGGTTTGATGAAGGCGCCGAAGATTTGGCTGGAGTTCATCTGGGTCAGGTCGAAAGTACCACCGGCATACTGAAACGAGCCGGCCTCGCGGCCGAATAGATAGACCAAAGGCACCATGATCAGGAAAGCCAGCATGCTGCCGGAGGCGATGATGGAAGCATACTTGATGCCGATGATGTAGCCCAAGCCGAATAGGGCGGCAATGCCGGCGATCTGGATTTCGATGCGTACGCTGGCCATGGCTTCGCCGACTCCACCGAATACCTGGGTGGTGTTGATGGCGGAGTTCCACAAGTGCATGGCTTCGATACTGAAGTCGAATAGAGCCCCCAAGGCGAAAGCGAGCAAGAGGATCTTGCCCGCGCCGCCGGCCGAGCTCTCGCCGGTGATCAGGATCTCATTGATGGCGGTGGCTTCCGGGAAGGGCAGATCGCCGTGCAAGTCTTTGACGAAGTACTTACGCAGCGGGATGATTAGCACCGTGCCCAGGAATCCGCCAACCGTGCAGGCCAGAAAGATTTGCCACCAGGAAACGCTGAGCTCGTTGATATAGAGGGCTGGGATGACAAAAGTAGCCCCGGCCGCCACCACGCCGGCCGCCTGGCCCACGCTTTGGACCATGACGTTTTCCAGCAGCGTGCTTTTGATCTGCTTCATTTTGCCGAAGAAGATGGCCAAAATGGCGATCGGAATCGAGGCCTCGATGGCGTTGCCGGCACGCAGCGCCATGTAGACGCAAGCTGCCGAGAACACCACCACCATGATCAAGCCAGTGCCGATGGACCAGACCGTGACCTCGGCCCGGCTATCGCCGGCTGGCACCACCGGTTGGTATTGCGTGCCCGGCTCAAGCTTGGTGTAGGCGTTTGCGGGTAACAGTTTGGAAGATGAGGGCTTTGTTGATGCGTCCATTGTTTCTCCTTTTGGCGGAGAGGTGTTTTTAGCGGGGGGACCGTAGCATGCTGTCGAATGCTAATCAAGGCGCTAATCAAGGCAACTGGCCAGAAACGCAAGCTTCGGGTAGAATGTATCATTGGAATGGAAAAGTACAGGGGAGTGGAAAAGTACAGGAAGGGAGAAGAGGATAGCGATGATGAACGCATTCTTTGATAAAATGGTTGTTGGTCTTGTGTTCATGGTTCTGGCGACAGCGTGTAGCACCGGCTCGGTGCAGTATTGTCCCGAGGGCACGGTGCCTTGTGAGGGTGAATGCGTTAATACCGATGTGGATGCCGCTCATTGTGGCGCTTGTTTTCAGGCTTGCGCGGATGGACAGTTATGTGTCGACGGGGATTGTACGCATTGCGTCAATGAATGTGCCGACGGAGAAAAGCGCTGCGCTTCTGGCTCCAATGCTCAGTACCAGCTCTGTGGTGATCCGGATCGGGATAGCTGCAAAGAGTGGGAGCCGCCCCAAGACTGCCCCGAGGAGCACTTTTGTGATGAGGGCGAGTGTTTTCCGAGTTGCAAAGACGCCTGCGATGGTGAAGGGATCCGAGTTTGTGACCCGGCCGGTACCGAGGCCTACTTGGTATGTGGCTACTTCGGCAGCAATATCTGCCTGAGTCTGGGGCCGAAGAACCCCTGCGATAAGGGATTTATTTGCCAAGACGGAGCGTGCGTCGTCAGCTGTGTTGCCGAATGCGACGAGCGGGAAGGGATCCGCTGCACCGATCCGCCCTACAACGGATTCGAAAGCTGTGCCGATCATGATGGCGATGGCTGCCCAGAGTGGGGCGGGCGCACCCCTTGTGCAGCGGGCCAAACCTGCGACTTGGGGGTATGCACGGTCGACTGTAGCGACGACTGCGCAGTGGCCGATCGTGAGTGTTACGACAGTGGCTATCGCAGCTGCGGCTACCACGACGCCGATTCCTGCCTGGATTGGTCGGCAGTGACCGATTGCCAAGATTGGGAAATTTGTGACAAAGACACCGTTACCTGTGTTCCCAACTGCAGCGATGATTGTGCGGCCAATGGAGATCGACGCTGTGCCTCTAGTACCACCTACGAGACTTGTGGTGAATGGGATACCGATCCCTGCCGAGACTGGGGCATCTTGGCCAGTTGCGCCGGCGGTGAAGTCTGCGTCAACGGCGCCTGCGTCGAAAATTGCAAGAACGAGTGCGATCCCCAGGGCAGCCGGATGTGTCAGGACAACAGCTACCTGGTATGCGGACAGTACGACGGCGACTCTTGTCTGGAGTGGGGCGCGCCCATTGCCTGTCAAGCAGATGAATTTTGCTCCAACGGTCAGTGTGCCAGTACTTGCAGTGATGAGTGTGTCCAAGATCAACGTGAATGCTTTGGCGGTGGCTTTCGTCTGTGTGGTGAGGTTGGCGACGGGGACGACTGCCTCGATTGGTTGGCAGTGACCGCCTGCGAGGCCTGGCAAATTTGCGACCAGCGGACCGCAACTTGTGTGGATAATTGCCCGGCCATATGCACCGCGGGGGCCAAGCGCTGTGTCGACAATACCGTCGAGTTTTGCGCCAACTACAATGCCGATCCCTGCCTGGAGTGGGGTTTGCTTGACACCTGTGAAGCTGCCGAGATTTGCGATCCGGTCGATCCGGCCTGCGTGGACGATTGTGTCCACTTGTGCGCGGCCACCGGCGATCGACAGTGTGCCTCCTCCACGGCTTACGAGATCTGCGGAGAATGGGATGGCGACTCCTGTCGCGAGTGGGGCAACCTGCAAGCCTGCCCGGCCAACGAGATCTGTTCTGGGGGTTTCTGTGAGGCCACCTGCGCTGATGAGTGTACGACCGCCAGTCCGCCGACCACCGTCTGCGAGGGCACCATCGGCTGGCGTTTGTGCGATTATCTGGATGCGGATGAATGCCTGGATCTGGGCGACATCAATCTCTGCGCCGGCAACGAAGAGTGTCAGGCCGGTGCCTGCGTGGTCATTTGCACCGATGAGGCCGGTTGTAGCCCTGGGGCTAGCAAATGCGGAGCCGGCAACGAGCTGCTGACCTGCCGGGCCGATTTTGATAGCGATCCTTGCCTCGAATGGGGTTTGGACTTGGTTTGTCAGGCCCCGGCGGTTTGCTATCAAGACCAGTGCATGACCGAGCCCCCTTATGCCCAATATGTGAAGATCAGCAAGGTGCTGTACGATGCCGACGGCTATCCTGACACCGCCCGCAGTTACATAGAAATTTTTGGCCCCAGTGATCCAGCCGATCCGAGCGCGTACAATTTTGAGAATTTCTCCATTGTGGGGATAGACGGTGCAGACGGCAGTGAGTATTTTCGTATCGACCTAGACGGCTATGTGATTCCGGAAAATAAGCATTTCGTGGTGGCGCATCCCGATTCAGCTTGGGATCCAAGCCTTATTGACCTTTATCATGCAGAGCTCGATCCACAAAACGGCCCCGATGCGGTACAAGTGCGCTGGGCCGACCAGGTGCTCGATGCGGTGGCCTATCCCGGCCCGGGGGCGGGCAGCCCCGTGGGCGGAGAAGGTGACCCGGCGCCCTCGGCCAACTACAACAGCACCGTGGGGGTGGCCTATTGTCTGGGCCGGCGCATTGACAATGACACGTTCACCTATTTGGACACCGACGACAACGCCAACGATTTTCTGGCGCGCACCTACTGCGATCCCGGCGATCCTGGTTATGGGCTGCGTCTTGCCAAATACGACGTCATGTCCAATATCGACGCCACCCCGGTGATGGATCCGGTTACTGGCAGCCTGTATGTGGCCAGCTACGATTATGTGGAGAAGGTGGCCAGCGATTTCAGCGGTTGGATCTGGTACGACGACTTTGTCGGCTTCAAGAGTTCGCCGGCCTTGTCGCCAGACGGCAATACGCTCTACGTGGGCAACTGCGCCGGGGTCGGCAACGCGGCTTCGGGCTTGCGGGCTTTCGATACCACCTTCAGCGGCGCTTCCCCGGCTGCGGTTCGTTGGACCGCCCTGTCCGGGACCGAGGTGCGATCGTCACCGGCGGTGGGCCTGGACGGATCCATCTATTTTGGTACCCGTGGGGCCGGGTTGGTGGGCTTGAATCCGGATGGCAGCAACAAGTGGGTGCCTTATGCCGAGAGCAACTGGATCGAAAGCTCGCCGGCCTTGGGACCTATTGGACCGGGCGGACAAGAGCTGGTGGTATTTGGGGTCAGCGCCAGTGGCAGTGGCAAGGTGGTGGCCTTGGATACGGCCAGTGGCGCGGAAATCTGGGCGCAGAGCACCGGCGGGGCTTGCGGCAGTTCGCCCGCCATTGGTTCGGACGGGACTGTGTACATCACTTGTGACGACGGCATGCTCTATGCTTTTGACGGCGCCACGGGCACGCCACGCTGGGCGGCCGTGCTGATCTCGGTCGACCTGGGCGGGACGCCGGCGTCGGTGGGCGGTCGTTCGCCGGTGGTGGTACCCACTACCGACGGCGACTTGATTTACACTGCCGCCGAGGGGACCGAAACCAATCTGCATATGGTATGGGCCGATGGCACGACCCTCGCCGCGCACAACTTTGGTGAGGACTTGTCTAGTGTCACCCTGACCGGGGACGGCGGCGCGATGGTCATCCACGCTGACCCGGCTACCGGCAACGCCCAGGTGTCTATGTTTGGTCCCTACGGGAACTTGGAGTGGACCGACAACTTGGGCCCATCGAACAGCTCGGCCTGGATCGTGGCTTCGGCCAATGCCGAACTTTACCAGGGTTTGGGTTATATCTATGTGGCTACCTATGCCGGCTTGATATATGTGTACAACTGGGCCTCCGGCTTGGACGATGCCGTAGGCTCTTTTCCGAAGTTCCGCGCCGATATGGTCAACAGCGGTCGTCGATTCTAGAGCGAAACTCTTATTGACCATCGTGAGGCAGCGTCATAAGTATAGTGGGAAATCTCTAAGCGCAGCCGAGGAAATAAAGGGGTTCGTTTGATCAAGTCAAAGAGAATCCGAATGAGCCGGATCCTGGTGGTTGATGACGAGGATGTGGTCTGGCAGGTCATCCGCAACGTCTTGGAACGTCCCGGCTTGTACTTGGTTTATGCCGAAGACGGGGAAAAGGCGATCTCGCTCCTGCTCTCCGAGCCCTTCGATCTGCTTATTGCCGACAAAAACCTGCCGGGTATCACCGGTATGGACGTGGCTCGGCAGGCCAAGGCCAAGGACAAGGATATGGGTGTGTTGATGATCACCGCCTATGCCTCTCGGGAATCGGTCGAAGAGGCCATGGCCATCGGCATTGATGATTACATCGTCAAGCCTTTCGAATTGACCGACCTGGAGATGAAGGTAAGTGAGGTCATTCAGCGGCGCAACCAGCGCATGGCCGAATCACGCAAGCAAGTCGCGCCTCCCAGTCTGCATCGAAACATTCTCATCTGCGAACCCGATGAAGAGGCCCGGCAAAGCCTGGTGGCCGGCATCGAACTACTGGGGCACCGGCCCCACGTGGTATCCAAAGTGGCTCAGATTTTAGAGGGCCTGCGTACCAAGCAGGCCGACGCCTTGATTTGCGACCTGAAAATGCTGCAAAACGACGATGCCTCGGCTTGTTTTCTGCGTGGTTCCATCCTGGTCAATCCCAACATCCGCTTTGTGGTGGTCTCGGCCGAACACGGTCTCGAAGGGGCCGTGGAGGCCATCCACCTGGGCGCGGGCAAAGTGCTTTACCGCTCTTTGCTCAAAAGCGGTCAAGTCGTGGCCGCCAATCTCGAATTGTTCCTGGGCAAGGCGGTAGGAAAGTCCCCGACATCAAGAGCCTGAGGATTCGCGCTGGCGGCTTTCTTGAAAACCGATGCCCAGTTCCGCTAGCTCGGCGAGAACCGGTTGGTAGATTTCAGGCAAGATGGGAATATGCACGCCGGTCAGCTGGAGTCTGCCTTCCAGCAGCATACGTACGCCCATGGCAACGGGCAAGGACACAGTGCGGGCCATGGCGCTATCGCCGCCCGCGATTCCGTAATCGACCATCACTGCGGTGACTCGTTCGCGTCGCTGGCCCCCATCATAAGTAAAGCTGAGATCGTGGCGCATCAGCAGCATGTCCCGCTCATCGGGCTGGTAGGCAAGCGCCTTGTTCATCTGGTTGGCCAGCAAGTCCATTAGAGACCCGCTTTTGATTTCGACGGCGGTATCATCGAGCAGCCCGATATATTCGAGGGCGCGTAAGGGAGACTCTTCGGCGCTGACGCCGAGTTTAGCGGGAAGGGTCTCGCGGACAGGCCCGCCGCAGAGTTCATCCATTAGGCCCCGGTAGGTCTGTTGCGAAAAATCTCGCTGGCTCTGATCGTCAAACAGTCCCAGCGCAATCAGCTGCCGATAGAGGGCACAATGACCCCGATTGCGTAAGGTGCCCCGAAACATGTCGGTCACCGCATCGGAAAAACCATAGGTTTTCAGGTAGGCCACCGAGTCGCGATTGGGATAGCCTTCAAAGTTGCCGACGCCGTCAATGTTGACCGTGGCGGGGGTGGCGAAGAGCTGGTCAGGGTTTATCTCAACCAGCTGGCCGCCTTGGCGATAGCGGGCGCCATTGCGGGCCGCGGTCAGCACTCCTTTCGGGCTCCAGGAGAATTTATAGCCGAATGGGTTGTCATTGGCCTCGGGGGCCGGTAGGCCGCCGCACCAGGAAGAGAAAGCAACCAAAGTGCCGCCGGCCTTTTCCTCGGTGTGCACCAGCTGCATGGCTGACATGTGGTCTATGCCCGGATCCACGCCCATCTCATTCAACAGGAGCAGGCCCTTTTCTTGGGCTTCTTGGTCCAGGGCGCGCATCTCTGGGCTGACATAGGAGGCAGTGACCATGTGTTTGCCCAGGTCCAGGCAACACCGGGCTACCTTGATGTGCATCTGGGCCGGCAACAGGCTGACGGTTAGATCGCCCCCGGCCACCAAATCGCACAAGGCTTGCTGTTGGTTCACATCGAAGGCCATGGCCTGCCCGTGGGCGTGGCCGTCAATTATCTCCTGGGCCTTGGCCACTTCCCAGTCGGCCACCGTGACCATGAAGCCGTGGTCGAGCAGATAACGAACCAAGGGCCGAGAAACCAAGCCGGCGCCCAGAACCAGTATCTTTTTCATGAGCTACCTTCCTGGGCGAGCTTCAACTTTTCGGCCAGGTAGGCATAGTCCGGTGCCAGTTTGCCCTGGTGGGTAATCACCGCTCTTTTGATCGGCGCCGGCAAGTCGAGTTTTTCGAAATCTTGCCCGAAATCAGCCCGGGCGATGGCAGCGACGTAGGGCAGCAGGGCTTCGCCAAAATCCAGGGAGGATTCAACCGGCAGTTCACAAGGCAAGTTGTCGACGGCGAGTACCACCGGGCCTTTGCCTTCAACCCCGGACACGGTGGTGCCGTCTTCGACCTGGTAGACGAATACCGGGTCGTCGGTCTCGGTGCATTGGGTGGTACATTCGATGGCGCCGGCCACATCACAACTGATGTCGCCGAATAGGCGCAGCCGCGGAGTCTGTGCCGGATCTTGGAATAGTTTTCCCAGTTGCTCGATGGTGACCAAGCGTGGGTATTTCCGTGTCCAGTAGATGCAGTTGATAAGCACGGTCAAATGCGGCAGATACTGGTCGAAAGCGGCTTGGAATCGTTCCGGGTGCTGATAGTACTCTTGTAGTTCAAAGGGACGAGTTGCATCTTTGGGCACGGCCATGTGCTCTTCTTTGAACACCACTTTGATAAGCGATTGCCCCGTCGTTTTCGTGGCCATGGCCGTAAGGTCTTTGGGTTCGACAGTGGTATGCGGGAGCAAATCAAAAAGCTCTTGGGCGCCGGCCGACACGTTGCCGTAACCGGAAAATCCGAACACCATGGGCGTAAGCGCGGCGGGCAAGGGCTCTTGCTTTAGCCGGGTGGCCACTTCACTCACAGCTTGCTTGAGTTGGGCCAGGTCCCGATAACGATGCGCCGGTTCCAGCCGAGAAAAAGGGGTTTGGTATCCTTCCCAGGCTAGCCTACGACCCAAAGCCCACAAGCTGTCGGCCATGCCGGCCAGGCCCGCGTGGCGGCCGAAGAAGATGAGCCTTCGTCCCTGCTCATCGCAGACTTTTTCGTAGTCGATCAGGGTGCAACCGAGATCGATTAGTTTTGCCAACATGGGCATGTTGTAGGGCTGGCCCTTGATCACATGGGCAAAGTACATATAGGCGCCGCCGGCATGGAAAAGTGAGCTGGGAATCTCCTTGACCGCAAACACCACCGGACAGGTGGATAGGTCTTCGGCCACCTGGGCCCCGGCTTGTCGATATTCGTCATCCGACATCGCGCGGATAGTCGAGGGTTGCACTGTAACCTCAATGCCCTCGGCCACCAGTTGCCGAACATGCGCCGGCGTAAGTGGAACCCTGCGCTCCCATTGGTTCTTGTCTTCCCTGCGAATTCCGATTTTGCTCATGCCACAAACCCTCCGGCGTCCTGGTCCAAGTCTTTTGATACCGTTCGCCTTTCAACTTGTCAATGTGATATCTTAGGCGCACAGCGGGAAGGGGACTATATAATCTGGAGGTTCGATGTCCATACTTGATTGGCTAGGTTTTGAAAAGAAAGAGAATTCTTCTTCGCCGGCGGACAAGCAAACCGAGACCGTGCGAAAGATTGTCCGTGAACTAGACCGGCTTGAACCCGAAAGGGCCAGATACATCGCCAGCTTCGCTTATTTGCTCAGCCGGGTGGCCCACGCCGATCTCGATATTAGCGTCGAAGAGACCCAGGCCATGGAGCGCATTGTTCAGCAAGAGGTCGATTTGCCCGCCGCTCAGGTGCTTATTGTGGTGCAGATGGCCAAAACGCAAAAACTGCTTTTCGGTGGAACCGAGAACTTCTTGGTGACCCGTGAATTCAATACCCTGGCCAGCCGCGAACAAAAGCTGGCCTTGATTCGCTGTCTCTTTGCCGTCTCCGCCGCGGACGATTCCATTTCTAGCATAGAGACCAGCGAAATTAGCCAGATTGCCTCAGAGCTCAATCTGGAGGCAGCCGAAGTCAACGCCATCAAGGCTGAATTTGCCGACACCCTGGCTGTTTTACAACGACCGTAAAGGTAGCTCAGGTGCGGAAGAGCACCTGTTCCCGCTGGAACCACCAAGTAGCGAACCACAGCAGTAGGCCGCCGAAGACGCTGGTGGACAAGAAAATGACACCGATATGCATCAGGTGTTGGTCGAGATTGCCGGTGAAGATCTCTTTCAAGGCCAGCGACACGTTCACCACTGGAATCGAAGCGGTCAGCCAGTCCAACTTGACCCCGGGAATGAAAGAGACAAAGGCGGGCAGCACGATAATCATCTGCAAGGGGCTGGAATAAGACTGTGCTTCTTTGAAGCTCTTAGCGAAAATGGACAGTGCCAGCAGCAGGGACGCGAAGATGCAGCCGATAGGTACCACCAACAACAAGGCCACCACGGCTTCGCCGGTGCCAAAAGAAAAGGAGCCGCCGCTGGCCATGGAGAAGGTCGACAGTACCCCCAGGTGCAGGGAGGCTGCCAAACTGGCGGTAGCCAAAAAGGCCGATACTAGGGCCGCCAACAAGATCACTCCGAATTTGCCCAGCACGATGGCCAGCCGGCTGACCGGCGCGGCCAGCAGGGTTTCTAAAGTACCGCGCTCTTTTTCCCCGGCGCCCAAGTCGATGGCGGGATAGAGAGCACCCAACATGGCAAAGATAAGAATCATGTAGGGCAGGAGTTGGGCCATGATTTTGATCAGCAGGCTGGGTCCCGGCAGTCGTTTGGATTGCACTTTGATGGGTTGGGCAAAACCGGGTGGCAAGTTATTCGCCAAGATGCGCTGGGCGCTGATTTCTTTGCCCTGGGCGCGAAAGATGCTTTTGAGCCCGCGCAAAGCCGTGACCGAGGAGTCGGAGGTTTGCAGGTAATGGACGCGCACTACGGTGGCGTCGCCAGCGGCCAGGCGCGCATGCGCATCCGGGGCGAACTCGATGGCAGCGGCGATCTTATCGGTGCGTACGGCGTCGACCAATGCCTGGGGGTCGGGGCCCGCAGGCGTTGGCGTGGCTGTCTCGCCGGGAATACGGGTAACGATTTCGAAGTTGGGGGGAAAGGCGGCGGCGATGATATTGCCGGCCGAAAAGTCGAACTCTTCATCTTCGGAGGCGGCCCGGAGCTCGGCGGCCATGGCGTTGGAATCGATGCCGCGTTCTTCCAGCAGCTTGACGAAGGCCTGGGGCTCGTTTCGAACTACGGCGAGTTCTTTTTCGGTCAGTCCTTTCTCTTCTAGCAGAGTGGCGATCTTTTGGGCCCGGCCAACCAGGGTGGCGCGGTGTTTGAGGCCGGCGACCAAATCGGGGGCGGCCTCGGGATTGATGACCAGGACCTGGACTTGCTCGCGGGCCAATTTCTCGGTGAAGTGGACCATCAGATCGGTTAGCAACCACATGAGCAGAGGCACGGATAAAGTAGGGATGACCAGCATGAACAAAAGAGTGCGCCGGTCCCGCGAAACGTCCAGCAGTTCCTTCTTGAATACGGTCATGGCTGCGAATCTTTTCATGCGCTTTTCTCCACCATCTGCACAAAGGCGTCTTCTACCCGACCCGAAGGCGTGCGGGCCGCCAATTCCGCGGTGGTCTCGCAGCAAAACAGTTTGCCATCGTGGATGACTCCGACCCGATCGCAGAGTTTCTCTACTTCGTCCATGATATGGGTGGAAAACAGCACACATTTGTTCCGCGTGCGGCAATCCTTAACGAAGTCTACAATGATGCGCGAGGTCAGCACGTCCAGACCGGTGGTGGGTTCGTCAAAGATCATCACCTTGGGGTCGTGCAGCACCGAGCGCACAATCGAGACCTTCTGCTTCATGCCCGTCGAGAGTTGGTCGCAACGCCGATCGGCAAATTCGTTCATTTCCAGCAGGTTGAACATTTCCTGGATGCGTTGTTTGATGCGCTCGTCGTCCATGCCGTGGAGCCGGCCAAAGTAGGTTACCATCTCGCGGGCGGTCAAGCGGCCGTACAGGCTGGTGGCCGTGGACAGAAAACCCACATGCTTTCTTACCTGCTCCGGTGCCGCGCGCAAGGAGTGACCGGCCACGCTGGCATCGCCGGTGGTGGGTTTGAGCATGGTGGCCAACATGCGCAAGCAGGTGGTTTTGCCGGCGCCGTTGACGCCCAGCAAACCAAAGATCTCACCCACATGGGCGCGGAAGCTCA
>JAUVBB010000262.1 GCA_030591445.1 Deltaproteobacteria bacterium
AATGGCGACAGCCAGTGCGAAGAGAGCACCGATCACTCCTGGCGAGAGAGCATCCAGAATGTTAGCGGTGACCGGGTGGTGGCGGTAAGCCACACGACCAACTTCAATGTTAGTGCTTGCCTGAGATTCTGACCGCTTGGGAATTGGGGTCATACTTTTGCGGCGGAGCGGGTTTTCTTCTAGAATGGGAGGTGGGTGGGATTTAGATACCAGGAAGAGAGAATATCGTGAAAACTGTGTTTTGTCCGGCTTGTGGAATCGACGTCAAAGTGGTGGTCATGACTTTGGGCATGGGGGTGGCGGCCGAGGAAAAAGAGAAGTGCGAGCATTGCGGCTTCGACTTGACCGAGGCTTCGGCGGCGACGGCGGGGGTTCATTTTGCGCGGGTGGGCATTGCCGAGGATATGAGTCGAATACGGGCGGCGGTGCGTGATGATTTGCTGGAGCATCAGATGGCCACCACCGTGGACGAGTTCCCTGATGGGGGCGCGTTCGTCAAAGCGGTGCAAACGCTGACGGCTAGCGGGGGCTCATACGACTTGGTGATATTGGATCTGAATATGCCCATGGTCAACGGGCTCAAGTCGGCGGCTTTCCTGCGGGCCACCGAGAAACGATTGGGCTTACCGGCGGCACCTATCTTGATTTTTTCCTCGGTGGTGTGCGACGAGCGACTGATGAAACAAATCGAAGGTCTGGCGCCGGCCCTGTATTTGAACAAAGCCACCATCCAGGCACGGGACAACTTGCCCGGACGGCTGCGCAGTGTGCTTTCGGCTTTGCAGCAATCGTAATTTTCTGCTTTATCCGCAGCCGGCATCGGGAGGGATAAGTCATGACACGCAAATGGCAAAGCTCGGTTTTGGCGCTGTTATGCTTGGCGGCGGTTTCGGTCGCGGCTGAGGACCAGCCCGCGAAGCCGGCGTGCCGGGTTCACGGCAGTATGAGCGGATGGGTTTATTTGGAAGGGGCCTGCCAGGGAAGCCTGGCCCAGGGAACGGGCAAGGCCCAGGGACCCAAGGGCGAGATAATTACCGGGGAGTTTGTGGGTGGTCTGCCCCAGGGTCAGGGTAGTCTGCAGAGTCCAGACGGGGCCAAATATGAGGGGCAATGGCAAGGCGGCCTGCGCCATGGCAAGGGCACCGAGACCAGCGCTGCCGGCACCACTTACACGGGTCAATGGGAAAAAGACCTGCGCAGCGGAACCGGAACCATGACCACCGCTTACGGCTTGAAATATGTCGGCAGCTGGAAAGATGACAGTCGCAACGGCCAGGGCGTCGAGACCATGCCGGACAAGAGCCAGTACCGGGGCGGTTTTATCAACAGCAAGCGTGTGGGGCCGGGCGAGGTGACTTACCCGGATGGCAAAAAGTTCGTTGGCAACTGGAAAGCGGGCCGGCGGGTGGGCAATGGCACTGAACAATTGCCCGACGGCAGCAAATACGTCGGTCCCTTCCGCCAGGGAAAACGCCACGGACAAGGCACCGAGACTTTTTCCGACGGATCTACCTTTACCGGGCAGTGGAAAGACGGCCAGCGGCACGGCCGCGGTTTGGAGAAATTCTCAGACGGCTGCCAATACCAAGGCCAGTGGCAAAACGGCAAACGCCATGGACAAGGCACCGAGACCCGAGCCAATAAGACCAAGTACCAAGGCGGCTGGCAAAAAGATAAGCGACATGGGCGCGGGGTCGAGACGCTCAAAGACGGCGGTAGCTATCGGGGCCAGTGGAAAGACGGGCTGCGACACGGGAAGGGCACGCTTACCACCAAAGATGGCACCAAGTACGTGGGCCATTGGCGGGCAGGCAAAACCCATGGCAAGGGCAAACTAACCACGCGTAAGGGCAAGCAATACCAAGGCGGCTGGAAAAACGGAAAAATGCACGGCCGGGGAGTGCTCAAGAATACCGATGGCAGTGTCTACCGGGGACAATTTGTTATGGGCCGTCGACAAGGCAAGGGCGTAGAGACGCGCAAGGACGGCAGCCGCTACACCGGTCAATGGCAGGCAGGTCTCCAGCATGGCCAAGGTACGGAAGTGCTCAAGAACGGCTCGCGCTATAGCGGCCAGTGGAAAGAGGGAAAGCGCCACGGCCAGGGCAAGAGCAAATTGCACAATGGCATCATCTATCAGGGTGGCTGGCTGGAAGGCACAGCCCATGGCCACGGCACCTTGCGCTTTCCCAATGGCAAAAAGAAGTCCGGCGAGTTCCGCTTTGGCAAATTCGTAGAAGATCTGGCCGCAAAAGAGGGTGTAGCCCAGGAGCAGGATCCGGATCTGGCCAAAGAGCGACGCTGAAGGCCTGAAAAAGCTCCGGGAAGTGTTGACGCCGACTCCAAATCCATGCATACCATCGCGCCGTTTACGTGCTAACAATAGACGAAGCATGAGGAAAGACATGAACCAAGCAGAAGAAACCACACCCCCGTTCTTGAAAAAATGGCTGGTGGCCACCCGCCCCTTCGCCCTGCCGGCTTCGACCATGTCGGTGATTTTCGGCACCGTGCTGGCCATCACTATCGGGGAAGCCGAATTTAGCCTGGGCCTGTTTCTGGCCGCCTTTTTCGGTATGGCCCTGCTGCACACCGGCGCCAATTTACTCAATGACGCCTACGACTACCGCAAGGGTATCGACCAACAGGTCAACCCGGTCTCCGGCGCGGTGGTACGAGGATGGATCAGCGCTGGCCAAGCTTTGCGCGCCGGCGGGCTGTTCATGTTGGTAGGCTGCCTGTTGGGCGCATGGATGGTTTATGAAGTGGGCATGCCCATCTTCTGGCTAGGCCTGGCCGGCGTGGTCATTGGCGTGATCTACACCTGGGGTCCGATGGCCCTGAAATACAACGCTTTGGGCGACTTCGCCGTATTTTTGAACTTCGGGGTGCTGGGCGCCACCGGGGCCTGGACGCTACAAACCGGCAGCCTCTCCTGGGTGCCGGCTCTGTGGGCCGTGCCCATGTCACTGTTGGTTAGCGGTATCTTGCACGCCAACAACTGGCGCGATATCAAACCGGATGCCAAAGGCGGTATCCGCACGGTGGCGGGCTTGCTTGGCGATCGCGGCTCACAGGCCTACTACGCCTTTCTGCTTTTCGGCCCCTTTGCCGTGGTGGCCGGCTTGATAGCCTTTAGCTGGCTCGACGGGCTCAGCCCGCGCATGCCGCTGACTTTCTTGCTCACTTTCTTGGCATTGCCCCTGGCCATCAAGCTGATGCGCAAGGGCCTGCAACGAGCCAAGGCAGAAAACCCGCTTGACTTTCTGGCTCTGGATGGAGCCACCGCCCAGCTGAATCTGCTCTTCGGCCTGCTTTGCACCGCCGCGCTCGGGCTCGACTACTGGTTGCACTAACCCCCCAATGAGATTAACTGCTTCCGTCTTTTTGCTGGCGACCGCGCTGTTTGTCCCGCTTTTTTCCCTGCGCGCTATCGGGCCCTTTGATTTCTGGTGGTGGATGTCGGCCAATCTGCTGCTGCTGTGCGGCCTGGCCGCAGGGCTGGATCGGGGCTTTGGCCTTGCCATCAGAGAAGACTTTGCCAGCCGCCGCCTGACGAAAATGGCTCTGGGTCTTGGCTCCGCGCTGGTACTGTACGGAGTTTTTTTCGTGGGCAATATCCTGGCCCGCAAAATATTCTCCTTTGCTGGTGATAACATCAGCGCGGTCTACGACTTTCGCGAAGGAGCCTCCCCCTGGCGCATCGCCCTGCTCATGACCCTGATCATCGGCCCTGGCGAAGAGCTGTTCTGGCGCGGCTTTCTCCAGCGCCGGCTCCAAACCCAGGCTGGCCCCTGGCGCGGCTTGGCCCTGGCCACCGTTTTGTACGCGGCAGTACACATCGCCAGCGGGAATCCCATCCTGGTGCTGGCCGCCTTGGTCTGTGGCTTGTTCTGGGGGCTACTGTACCTGCGCTATCAGTCCATGTTGCTGAACATGCTCAGTCATCTGCTCTGGGACGTCGCCATATTTTTACTGCTGCCCGTCACCTAGTCTGCCTTGGTCTTGAATCCCTTGCCCAACCAATTACGAGCCAAGAGCAGTAAAACAGTCGAACACATGGCGATACAGGCGTAAATCAACCACATTTTCTCGGAATAAAGCGTCCCTTGTTCGGGGCAATAATTGGCCAGGAACCAGCCGGAGTACAAGCTAGTGATCACCTTGGTAAGAAACCAAGGGAATTGGGCCACACCCATATAGGCTCCGGTACGTCCCTCGGGGGCTATCTCGGCGGCATATTGTAAGAAACGCGGCTGCCACATGGCCTCGCCCACGGTCATAATGATCAGATAACCGGCCAGGGTCCAGATGTTCGCACCCAAGGCCAGCAGGAAGGTGGGCGCGGCCATGACCAGCGTGCCCCAAACCATCATGTTGTAGACTTTTTTCTTCTGAGTCAGGGCCGCGACAATGGGCACCAGGATGAAGATCAGCAAGGGGTTGAAATTGACCGCGAATTCAAAATTGTCGCCAATCCAGGTGCCGCGGAAGGCACGCGAGACATACATGGGCAAAGTAAGCAAGTTATGGGCAAACAAGGTTTGGACGGGGATAAGCGCAAAAATAAAGAAGGCAAATTTCGGATCGGCCAGCGGGTGATTCTTGAACCAGCGACCCACGCGTAGCAATAAACCCTGATCCGGAAGCGGGCTCTCCAGCTCGGTATCAGCCGCGCTTGCTTTCTCGTCCTCTTTCCCGTTTTTCTTTTTCTCGGCCTCGCGTTCGGCAGTGGCATCCTCGATGGCTTTGCGTACCACTCGCCGGGTCAAAATGACCATGGTCAACACCAGGCCCACCGCGGTCAGCCCGGTATACACCCAATAGGAACCCGAAATGCCGATGGCTTTGCGCACGGGAGCGAAGAAGGACGGCAGCCAGCCACCCAGATTCATCAGGGCGTACAACATGGCATAACCCATGCCGGCGGTCTTGGCGGTGGTAAACTGGCGGACCGCGGCATAGGCAGCCGGCTGGTACATACCATAACCCATCACCACGAATAGAATACCGGCCATGGCCGTGAAATGCACCGGTGACCACAAACCCAGGGGCGCCAGGCCAAAAGTAGGCCCAGCCGCCATCAAGCTGCGGCCGATGAGCATCAAACCCAGAGCCACGATCATGGCGCGGCGCACACCCCATTTGTCGGCAAAGCCGCCAAAAAAGAACATGGCCAGGGTGATGCCCCAGGTCAAGAGGCCGACATAACGCCCGGCGTTGAGGTCGTCCATACCCACGTACTTATTGAAGTACATGGCCAAGTAGCCAAGCATGCCGAAGTACACGAAACCTTCGAGCACATAAGACAAGTTTACGCCCCACAAGGCCCGGGGGGCATGCACAAAGTCGATAAAGGGTTGGGTTAGCTCACGCAGTGGATCTTTTTTTTCGGTTCCGGCTGGGTCTGCCAATTTGCCTGCTCCTTAGGGTTTGGAGATCGATAGCAAAACACAAGTCCTCCTTACCGTACCCGACCAAAGGATACAAGGCGACAGGCAGAAAGCTTCTGCTCTGGTAGACTTTTGCGGGATCAATCCGCGGAGAATAAGGATCGGTATTGACCGTATCCTTCTCGTTCCAGGCCGTCTTTGGGCACAAAACGCAGGGCGGCCGAGTTGATGCAGTAGCGAAGGTCTTCGGGGGCGGGTCCGTCATCGAAGACATGGCCCAGGTGGGAGTTTGCCTGGCGCGAGCGCAGCTCAGTTCGGGTCATGCGATGGGAATCGTCTTTGTTTTCAGTAATGTGAGCAGGATCGATCGGCCGGCGAAACGAGGGCCAGCCGGTTTTGGACTCGAACTTATCCGTCGAAGAGAAGAGAGACTCGCCGGAGACCACATCCACGTAGATGCCTTCTTCCCAGTGATCCCAGTAAGAGTTATCAAAGGGCAATTCAGTCACGCCGTGCTGGGTGACCCGGTACTGCAAAGGGCTTAACTTTTTCAGCAATTCTTCTTTGCTTGGCTTTTTGTTCGCCGGGATCTCGGACTGCGCCCAGATACGTTGTAAAGTTGCCTCCCGGCCACTGCCCCGCCGATAGTTCTTATAATGCCCGGGATTTTTTCGATAGTAATCTTGGTGGTATTCCTCGGCGGGATAGAAAGACGAATAGGCCACGATGCGGGTAGCAATGGGCAGGCTGAATCGGCCCGAAGCCGTGAGATCTTGCCAAGAGGCCTCCGCCAATTCGCGCTGTTGCTCATCGTGCACGAAGATGACGGTAGTGTATTGAAATCCGCGATCGGCAAACTGCCCGCCGCCGTCAGTGGGATCGATCTGTTGCCAGAAAACGGCTAGCAAATCCTGGTAGGAGATCCCGTTGGGATCGTATTCTATTTGCACCGCTTCCACGTGGCTGGTCGACCCCGAAGAGACCTGCCCATAATTGGGATCCTTCTCCTCGCCGCCGGCGTAGCCGGCCCTGACTGACTTTACTGCCGAAAGCTGTTCAAATGGCTGCTCCATGCACCAGAAACAACCACCGGCGAAAGTCGCAAGCGCATTCTCGCCCATGGCTTCACCTCCAAAAAACAAAACGAACAAGAAACTACCTGTGAATAGTTTTTTCATCGCAAGTAGAACTTAAACACTCTTGTTAGTGCTGTAAAGCGCCACCGAGCATGAGTTCACTATTATTTGGCGGAAGGGGGAATCCGCGAATGAATAGTATCGATTTCCTGCCAATACGGATGCTTGGGCCCCAGCGCCTGACTGTAGTTGCGTTGGGCATCATCGAAGTGCTGACGAGCCTGGGCATCATCTCCCCGCAGCATATACACCCGGCCCAGGTCAAGATGGATCTGAGCCTGGGTATATTCCGTAAAAATCGACATTTTGGATCTGATTAGCCATTGCTGGTCCAGGGCGGCGAGCGCCCGATCGTATTTTTTTTGGGCTACATATACGGCCGCCTGGCGGTTTTTCAACTCGGCCTGGAGCAGGAGGTTGCCACCGGCACGGGCAATGACCGCCTCAGCCTGGACCTTGACCCACTCGCTTTGTTCCAGCTTTCGCAATTGTGCACCTTGCACGTAAAACAATTCCATGGCCGCGCGGGCTTCTATCTCATTGTCGCCGGCCGCCATGGCTTTGCGCAGCGAAGCATAGAGAAACTCTTCGGCCCGAGACCAGTGCCCGGTTAGCCCGTGTAAGTGCCCGTTCTCCAGAAGCGTTTCGGCCAATAGCGAAGTACCCGCGTCTTGGCGCGCCTGACTCAGGGCAGTGGCGAGCAGCTGTTGCCCCCCCGTGAGGTCACCCAGAGACACCAGCGCCCGACCACGGGCGAGCAATGCCATAATCTTGTGACTTTTGACTGCCATTTCCTTCGACGCTGGTGTGCGCGGCCGTGATGATAGCAAAGGCAAATCCGCGCAAATCGATAAGGGAGGCAATTGGTAGATGGCGGGCAAAGCCCGGCCAAGCCCACGGGCGGTCGTTCGGACCAATTCCTTGGTCAAGACCGCCAGCGCCAGTCGATGCCGATCCAGGCAATGAACTCTTAGACGCAACATGTCCTCTGACTGCTCTCCTTTTGCCCGAGTGCTTTTACAAGCTTGCGTTCGCATGGCGACCCAACGGCTTGAATAGTCATCCATCGCCCGGGCAAGCCTTGCCCAGCTATCCATGGCATCGACCTGTTTGCTAGCCACAAAACGGGCTTCGATCGATGCGCGCACGGCCGAATCCCACACTCCGGTCAGCTCGTTCGAGGCATCCACGCAAGTCGCGGCCGGCCACATGCGCGCCACCGCCATACTCAAGATCGAGCCCAACACAAGAATCGTGGCCACGGCCAACCATCGCCATCGGCGGCGGCGACGATGCTGACGGACACTGGCCCGAAACAACTCTTTTTCCTGCTCGTTCAGGCTCATTTGGGCGGCATGCTTACGAATAATCGCCAGGCGGCTGGGTGCCATCAGCAGACCGAAGCGCTCGTAATTGACCACCTCCTGCCGGAGCATTTCCTGGGCTCTTTTTCGGTCCTGATCCTTTTTCTTGATCCAATGACCAATCTCTTCGATCAAGACCTCGTGGCTCAGCTCAAAGCAAACTTCCTCTTCTCCCACCAGCCGGCGCACCAAGCGGGCATCCATCAGGTGATTGAGCAAGCCTCGAACCGCTTTGGCCGATCGCTTGGTCTCTTGGACAATGTCGGCCAGGGTGGCCACGCCCTTGGTGCCGGCGGAAGTCACCAGGGCCTTGAGAACCAAACGACCCAGCTCCCGGCCGGCCGGGGCGCGGGCATCAAGGAAACATTCGAGGTATTTGCCCAGAATCCCCTTGGCCCCACCCACACCCTGGTAATGCTTGAAGGTAAAGACCTGCTCACCATCCCCCAAGACATCATAGAGACGATCGCAGACAATTTGTAATTGCGGCGGTTCGGAGCCGACCGCACCCAAATCGGCCACAATCTGCTCTACCAAACCCTCTTGGAAAGACAGGCCGGCCAATTCTGCCGGTTCGGCAATGGCGGCCTGCATACCCTCGGCGCTGAGGCTACCCATGCCGAACTCATGGTGAAAAACATCCGGCAGCCAGGTCTTGAACTCGGACAAGTGGTGGAGAAAATCGTTACGCAGGCTGAGTACGAAGCGCACCGTCAAAGCGCGGTTGCGCAGCATCTTGCTTAGCTGTTCGACAAAGGCGCTACGCACTTTTTTGGGCAAGCGCAGAAAAAATTCCTCGAATTGATCCAGGATCAGCACCAGGGGCTTGTTCACCAAGCGTACCGTGCTTTGGATCAAAGTCGGCAGATCCGCGGAAAAATCTTGCGGCACCAGTTCCTGCCGGTCGCTCACCTCATCTGACCCGTGCTGCTCGATCACCAGCGCCAGGGCCTCCCTGATTCTCTTTTCGGGGTCCTGGAAGCTACGGGTCACCACCACTTCGAAGCCCTCGCGCCGCAGCGCCGGGCTGAGCGCAGCCTGCAGCAAAGATGTCTTGCCGGCCCCGGAGGGTGCGTGTAGTACCACCAGACGGTGGGAGACGACCTGACCGAACAGTTTTCTGAACTCGTCTTGGCGGCCAAAGAAGATCTCTTCGTCCTCTTCGGTAAAAAAGGATAGGAACTTATAAGGTCGCTTCCAGCTGCCGGTGCCCGTCGATCGAAGAGACTCGGCCTCATCTCGAGAAGCAGCATCGTGGCCAATGGTCTCGATGGCAGCCAACAAGTCCGCGGCAAAACTCTCTTCGTCGGCCTGCACCAAGGAAAGGCCCCGCCTTCGCCATACGCCTCGTTGACCTGGAGGCACCCGGGCCGACACCCCGATCGCGCGACCACTGTGGCTCGGATTACGTCGGGTCAAAGCCCGGTACAGTCGGCGAAAACGTCGGTCGTTCCAGCGAAAACCTACGAAAATCAGGTGATGAGTTGCCAGGGCGCCCAAGAGCTCTGCCGGCGCCATCAACAAACGTCCCAGCCGCTCCTCTATGTCCTCCTCGGTCACGGCCAGCGACTGTGGTTCAGACACATCACCATAGAGTTTCAGCAAAACCGTCTGATTCTCGGCCAGGCCAGTCAAATCGCTTTCCCGCAACCAGGCGAAGCTGCGTACCGAGTGGTCGGCAGCCTGCAGAGCAAGTTCCAGCCGTTGGTCCAAATCGGTACTGAGAATCAAGCGGAAAGGAAGTTGTGCCCAGGCACGAAGTAGTTTCGGCGCCAATTCCCGCTCGGCGTGCAAAGCCTTTTCCAGATGGGCCCGCATGGCCTCAGCGCCGCGCTCCTCTTCGAAAAGGGAGGCACTGCGACCCAGATCGGCTCGACGCTCATGGGTACCCATCTCTACGGCCAAGGTCTTGGCCACCCGACCTTTGATGCTTCCTGCTTTCGGACCCAAGGTCAAACCACCCACAATCAAGACACATCGGTCCTTGCGTACTTGGGCTGCCAAATCTGGCAGGATTTGCTGGTTCAGGTGCTCAGTCCGAAGGCGCTTGATTTCCTCGCTATCCCAAAGCACCTTGACCAGCGTGAGTTGGCCGGCGATGCCTTTGAGGTCGAAATCTCCCAGGGACACAATTTCGGTATCCAGGTTGGCGGCTGCCTGCCAAGTGCCCAGGCTTACCACAATTTCCCCGCCCTGGGCTTGATCCACCACCCTAGCCGCGGTGTTGACCGTATCACCATAGACGTCGCCTGATTCCACGATGGCCGGGCCCAGATGGACGCCCATCCGCACTTGTACCCGATCGGCGGGCGGGACTTCCTCGTTTTGCCGGCC
>JAUVBB010000317.1 GCA_030591445.1 Deltaproteobacteria bacterium
CGGGCCTTGAACTCTATCCCTCGGATCTTCAACCACAGCCTTTTGAGCAAAAGAGAGGCAATGGCGCCAATGCCACTGCGGGGCAGTTTGAGGCCTACCTCTTTGAGTACCGACCGGGCCAGGGCCAACCCGCGTTCGAGCTTGTAACTTTGCAGCAGCGCCTCGACTGCATGACGGCGCAGATGAGTGCCGGAATCGGATTTGTCATCCTGGGCGGCCAGGAGATAATAATCGGCGGCTTTTTCGAAGTTGCCGGTGTTGGCCAGAGCGTCGGCATAACGTACTTGCAGCTCGAGCCGCTCTTTATCCTCCAGTTGGATCAAGTTAAGTCCGAGGTCATAGTAATAAGCGGCCCGATGAAAGGCGGCCGTGTCCTCGGCATCTTGGGCCGCCTGCAAGGCGTATTGACCAGATTTTTCCTGGTCGCCGGCGCCCAGCCAATGCTCAACCATGGCCGGTGGGTCGATCAGTTTGGCTTGCTCGAAGGCCAAGGCCAGCTGGCGATGGTAGCGGCTTGCGTCTTCCTTGCTCAGCCGGGCGGTGATGGTCTCGCGAATGCGGTCGTGGTAAGTCTCGACTTCTTCGTGGCCATCGATCTTGCGGGAGCGAAGCAGGTACTCGGCCTGTAGCTTGACCAAAGTGGCTGCTTCATTCTTGACCCCGGCCACCTGGGCCAACACGCCAATCGGCACCGGGCGGCCGGCCACGGCCGCGAAGGTAAGCAGCTGCTTGGCTTCCTCGGCCAGGCGATCTACCCGCCCGCCGATGACCCCGTCCAAGGTGAGGCCTTGTTCACTAAACTCCCCGCCTGATTGGAGGGCAAACTTGGTCAGCTCGGCGACAAACATGGGATTGCCACCGGTCTCGGCCACGATCTTGTCAGCTTGTTCTCGGGCCGCCGCCGTGTCTCCGCCCAAAATATCCCGGGCCAGCTCCCGGGCATTGGCCGAGCTCATGGCCTCGACCGGCAAATAGCGCAGGTCACTGGTGGACGTTCTCAGGGTGTCGGCATCAAGCAGGGCGCCCAACAAAGGACTGCCCTCGACCTCGTCGCTGCGGTAGCTGCCAATCAGCAGCAAGGGCGGCGCCTTGGGGTGATGAATCAGGTCAACCAGGAAAGGCGCGCTATCCATATCGCCCCACTGCAGGTCATCGATATAGATGATGATCTGTTGGCGAACGGCCAAGCGGGAAATCAGGTAGCGCAGGGCACCGAAAGCCCGGGTGCGAAGTTCCTGCATATCGCGCGGCGGCGAATCCGCGCTTTTGACCGCCTCCCGAATCGGATCGCTTCTAAGCAGCACCGGAAACAGGCGGGACAAGGAAGCAATGTCACGAGGAAGCAGTGCCCGGGTCACCAACGGCGGCAAGGTCATCAAATGCGTGCTCAAGGCATCGACCATGGTATCGAGCGCCTTGTAGGGCACCGACTCACGATGATGACAACGCCCTTGCAACAACACGGTCTTCTTTTTTTCTTTCTCTAAAAAGGTATGAATCAGCGTGCTCTTGCCCATGCCCGACAGGCCGTGGACAAAAACGGCAACGTTGGTGTCTTGGCGAGAAGCGGCCAGTGCTTCCTGCAAGGCGGCCAGATGACCCTGCCGACCGACAAAGGCCGCGCTTTGGGCGGCGATGGAGATGGACGAAGACAAGCGGGCCTCGCCCCTCTGATCAAAGAAGGCGCGAATCTCGTCTCCCGAGGGTCGTTGCTGGGGGGCGGTTGCCAGCAGGCGCAAACACATTTGCTTGAGCGGATGATCCTTGATTTCGGGCCAATCGGCCGGCGGCACCAGCGCTTCTTCTTGTTTGCGTTTAAGGGTTTCTGCGCTGGTGGGGCTATCGAAGGGAATCGCTCCCGTCAGCGCTTCGTAAATCATGACCCCCACGCTGTACCAGTCACTGGCCTCGCTAAGCGGGCGGCCGGCCGCCTGTTCCGGCGACATATACATGGGGGTGCCGAAGATTTTCTTGCCCGAGCCTAGCTTGGCGGTATCGGCAACCAGACCAAAGTCACAGATCACAACCCGTCCTTGTTTGTCGACCAGGACATTGGGCGGTTTGATATCGCAGTGCAGCTTGCCGGCCTCATGAATGGCCGAGATACCGCGAACCAGCTGAACCAGGGTCGGCCGCAACCGATCGGGGAGCAACCTTGCTTCTTTGATGTAGCGGCGATGGATCGGCAGCAGCTTCCCATCCGGGCTGATCACATCCCCTTCATAGTCCTCTGACTGCTCTTCCGTGTTTCCCCAGTTGTCGTACGCTTCCAAAGAAGCAAAGCTCCCACTCTCATTTTCTTTCAACATATGCGAAAAGGGGCGAACGTGTTCCAGCAAAGAAACACCATCGATCAGTTCCATGGTGAAAAACCACTGGTCGCCCTCGTTGTGCAGTTCGTACAGAGTGACCAGGTTGTCGTGAACAATCCCGGCCAGGGAACGAAACTCTTGTTTGAAGCGGTAGAGACTGGAGCCATCGAGCTTGTGCAAAGTCTTGTAAGCAACTTCCTGACGCCGTACCTGATCGTAGACCAGATAGACGCTGCCCATCCCCCCTACCCCCAAAAGCTCTCGGCGCTCAAAGCGAGACTCTTGTGCCTGGTCCAAACGCCCACTCTCCCCGCTATTTTCTCCCGACACGTCCCCTCCTGATCGGCCCCCGATCAAAGAGTCACTTCTATGAGATTTCCTTAATTAAAGCTCATTTCCTTTTTTTAAGCCAGATCTTGATCCGTGATTGTAAACGAAGCCAGTCTTGGCCTTGGGCATTTTGGAGGGCTTGGGCAGCTTGGCGGGCTAGGCCAAGGGCGCGGGCCTGGTGGCGGGCAGAATGCCCAAGGGCGCGGGCCAAGGCAAAGCGGGTCTCGGCCAGTTCTTTGGCATCGGTGGGGTGACTCTCTCGTATTTTCAGGGCACGTTCCAGATAGGGCCGGGCCTTTGCCGGCTTCTTGCTATCGAGCCAGCCGATGCCCAGGGAGGTCAGGGCATAGACCAGGCTAGGGTGATCGGGTCCCAGATGGCCTTCGCGGATCTTGAGTGCGCGTTGGTAGTGTTGCATGGCGGCATCGGTTTCGCCTTGGGCGAGCAGAACCATGCCCAGGTTGTTGACGGCCATAGCCAGGTCGGGGTGATCGGGGCCCAGGGCTTGCTCCCATATCTGCAATGAACGGCTCAGGTGTTGGCGGGCTTCTTGGTACCGGCCTTGCTTGTGAAAGACCAGGCCTAGATTGTTTTCGGCCATGGCCACGCTGGGGTGGCTGGGGCCCAGGATCTTTTGGTCGATTTGCAGATTGCGCTGGAAGTAGCGCAGAGCAGTTGCGTAATCACCGGTGCGGCCGTAGAGACTGCCCAGGTTGTTGAGGGTGCGCGAGACGCGCAGATCTTCTTTGCCAAAAGATTTTTCCATGGCCGCCAGCGATTGGCTCAGGTATTGCTTGGCCTGGTCGTACTGACCCAGACCCCAGTGGAGAATACCCAGGTTGTTGTCGGCATTGGCGGCTAGCTCGACTTTTTCGCCCGCGCGAATCACGGCGGCCTCTACGCTGGTTTGGAACAAGAGTGCCTGCTGATACTTCGCCTGTTGATGCCCAATGACCAGCATCAGCTTGTTCAGAGCCCGGGCAAAGGTAAGGTCGTCTCTGGCCCGGGTGGCGGCCAGGATGGCCTGGCGCAGTACGGTCTCGGCCGCGGCACCATCGCCCACATTCGACTGCAAGTCCCCAACCAGATACAAAAGTTTGGCACTGAGAGGCGGATAATCAAGGGTCTGGGCTTGCCCGGTCAATTCGAGGCCTAGTTCCAACCCTGATCGATACTTGCCAGCGCGGTTGAGGGCTTGGAGCTGGTCCAGGCGGCCGCGCAATTGTTTAACCTGGGTGGCCAAGGCGGCATCCCGCGGGGGCGGATAGGCGGCCAGCAAGGCTTCTTTATCGGCACAGCGAGCCAGATCGTCCAGGGCCAGGCTGGCTTCGATGGCCCGATCCACCATGGCACCGTCGGCCTGATCGACCCAAAGCCGAACCAGGGCCCCGAGTCCGGCGAGCCATTGGTCCAGGCAAGTCATGCGCCGATCCAGCAAAGCGGCCGATTGGCTGCCGTGTACCTGGGTTGCTTGGCAGGCTTCGGTGCGCATGGCTACCCAGGCCTCGGTTTTTTGATCGAGAATCTTTCTCACCCGCCTATAGGTGTCATCGGCATAAGACCGGCCGGAAGCCAAGAACTTCGCTTGCAGGGCGCGGCGGCCCGGGTCATCCCACCGGCCGGTGAGCTTGCTCGCCGCCCCCTGGCACAGGCGCGCGCCCCGGGTACTGCCGTACCAGAAACCAAAAGCGCTCAGCGCCAGAATGGAAAGCAGGCCGCCGGCCAGCAATAACCAACGCCGCCTGCGCGCGCGGGCTTGGCGACGGGCGCGCTCCGGATCCTTTTCCAACTCGGCTAGCAGCGCGGTCATGGAATCGAAACGAGTCAGCGGATCCAAGGCCAGACCGCGGTGAACAATGCCTTGGATCCAGGCGGGCACTCTTTGTGGCTCGGCCGGCACGACCATGTTTCTTTGGGTCACATTGTCAACCAGCTCGCGAAAGGTCCTACCCTGAAAGGGCCGCTGGCCATACAAGGCCTCGAACAAAACCACGGCAAAGCTGAACTGATCACTGCGCTCATCTACCGTGAGGCCATGGTGCTGTTCGGGCGCCATGTAGTTGGGAGTGCCCACGATGGCGCCGGCCTGGGTCAGAGACGAGGAGAGCAAATTGCCCGAGGATTCCAGGCCCTGTTTGCCCAAGCGTCCGGCCATCGACTCCGAAAGGCTCTCCATTCGCTCCTGGCCCGGCTCAGCAGTCGGCGCCGCTTCCTCCAGGCGCTGATCCTCGCTATATTCCACTGCCCGGGCCAAACCGAAGTCCAACACCCGCACCCGGCCGTCGCTGCCGATGATGACATTGGCCGGCTTGAAATCCCGGTGCACAATGCCCACCTCGTGGGCCGCGGCCAGGCCCGCGCCGGCCGCTTTCATGATCGCAAGGATGTCCGCCTGGGCGCGCGACTCGGCTTTTAGCCACTCTTGCAGCGTTTGGCCCTCGACCAACTCCATGGCCATGAACACCGCGTCTTGATAGGTGCCCACGTCAAAAACCGTGACCACATTGGGATGGGCCAGTTGGGCCAGGGCCTGGGCCTCGCGCAGCAGGCGGGAACGACCCAGGGAGGATTCGTCGCCCGCGGCCGGCCTATCATTGCGAACGGTGAGCAACTTCAGGGCCACCGGCCGGTTCAAATCCGGATCGAAGGCCTGGTAGACCTCGCCCATGCCACCTCGGCCGATACGGGCGGCGACCAGATAACGCCCCACGCTGGTGCCCTTGGCCAAGGCCGGGGTCTCGGGACTAAGCCCGCCCTCTTCGGCTACGGTATGATCATCGGGACCGATTTCCTGGTCACGGGCAGTCAAAATCGCCTCGCTTCGATTTGATCCAGGCCACGATTTCATCCTGCCGCTCTTTTTGGGCACTACCTATCTGGCGGTACAAGTCCTGGGCCTGGCAAGCCAAGGCCAGGGCCCGGTCGGTTTTGCCCCTCCCCAGTGCTTGGGCCAGGCGGAACTTGGTCGCCGCCAACTGGATCGGATCGCCCGGGGAATTTTGGTGGATGGCAAGAGCGCGTTCAAGCAAGTCTCGAGCCGGGCGCACTTGTCCCTGCCCAATCAAGCTACGGGCCACTTTGGTTAAAGATTCGGCCACCAGGGGATGGGCTGCGCCCAGGGCCTGTTCCCGGATGGCCAGGGCCTTTTGGTAGTGAATGAGCGCGGCCGGGTGCTGACCGGCGTCGGCGTCTAGATCGCCCAGACCGCTAAGAGCAAAGGCCAGGTCCGGATGCGCGGGGCCATAGGCCGCTTGCCAGATCTTCAGTACCTGAAGATAGCTTTGGCGAGCAGCTTGCTGCTTTCCCTGCAGGCAAAGCACATGGGCCAGGTTGAGTTGGGCTGAGCCCACATCGGCGTGGTTCGGACCAAAGGCCCCGGTCCATATGGCCAGGGCCTGTTGACCGGATTCTTGGGCGGCGTCGAGTTCGCCCCGACGGGTCAGCTCGACACAAAGGTTATTGTACGCAGTCCCCACTTCCGGGTGATGGGGGCCCAGGATGCGGATGCGGGCAGCCAGGGTTTGTCGGTAAAATTCGAGGGCCTGATCCGACTTGCCCTGCATACCAAACAAGTTGCCCAGGTTCTGCCGAGCCGAAGCCACGTCCAGATGATCCGGGCCCCAGTGCTTTTCCCGCAGGGCCAAGCAGCGCTCGAAATAGGGCTGGGCCTCCGCCAGCTTTCCCTGTTCGGCCAGAATGATGCCCAGGGTGGACTGGGCCTCGGCCCAAAGTTCCGGATCTTTCCCGGCGCGGGCTACTGCCGCTTCCACCACCCAACCCAAGACCTGTGCTTGCTCCCGCTGCGCGAGCCGGTAACCGATGATGTACAACATGTCCTTGGCCGCCCAGGCCAAGAGGCGATCATCACGGGCCTGGGCCGCCAGTAAGTAAGCCCGCCGCAAGGTGCTGGCCGCCAGCTTGGTTTGGCCGACCTTTCCTTGTAAGGCACCCTGCTGCAGGTGAATTTCGGCTTGCAAGGGCGCAAAATCCAGGCCCTGAGCTGCGCTGGCAGCTTCGTCCACTACCGCCAGCGAATCCTGGTAACGGCCGGCCTTGCCCAGGGCCGCGGCCTCATCCAGGCGACGGCGTAACTTTTCCACTTGGATGCGGGTAGCGGCGTCGGCCGGGGGCGGGATGGCCGCGCTCAGCGCTGGGGCATCGGCGCAAAAGGCGAGACCGGTCAGGCCCGTGACCGCACGCACCGCGCGATTCATCAATTTGACGTCTTTGCCGGCGGCAAACAAATGGGTCAGGGCACCCAATTCGTGCAAGCGCCGATCCAGACAATGCATGCGCAGGTCCAGCAACTGCGCCGATTGTTCCCCCCGTATCTGGGTCGCCGCGCAGGCCTCCGTGCGCATGGCCACCCAGTCCTCGCTATAATCGGCCAACAACTTCGCGGTGCGCCGAAAGGTATCCTCGGCATAGGGCCGGCCGGTGGCCAAAAATGCCGCGCGGGTCTGGGCGGCGACCTCCTGGTCCCAAACGCCACCCAGCCGGTCGGCCGCGCCGGCACAGAGCTTATGCTGTTGCGCTTGCCAGATCGCTGCGCCCACAAAACTGGCCGTAACCAGCAGCAAGAGCGCCAAGACCGAAAGCACCCGTCTTTTGGTCGCGCGCGGGTCCTTGGCCAGCTCGGCCAAGAGCTCGGCCATCGAAGCATAGCGATCGGCCGGGCGAGTCGACAAACCTCGCAAGGCTATCTTGCGATAGCTGGCCGGTACTTTTGGCTCCGCAGGGAGCGGATCGAGTTGGCCGGCAAGAACCTTCTCCTTTAGTTCGCCATAACGCTTGGCCACAAAGGGCCGCTGGCCGTACAGCGCCTCGTACAAGGTCACACATAAGCTGAACTGATCCGACTGTTCATCAGCCACCTCACCCCGGTACTGCTCTGGGGCCATATAGCCCGGCGTGCCCACGATGGCTCCGGCCAAGGTCATCGATGAACTGAAAAAACTTCCTTCCGAATTAAGCTCGCCACTAAGCTGGGGTTCTGTCGGCGCATCGGCCTTAGCGGTGTCGGCCGCCGCCCGGGCCAGGCCAAAATCCAAGACCCGCACCCGGCCGTCCTCACCAACGATGATGTTGTCCGGCTTGATATCCCGATGCACCAGCCCCGCCTCATGGGCGGCGGCAATCCCACGCCCGGCGGCCAACAACACCGCTACCTTGGCATAGACCGTTGGCTTCTTTTCGCGCAACCAAGCCTTGAAACTCCAGCCCTCGACCAGCTCCATGGCCACAAAAACATCGTCGCCGATGGTACCCACATCGTAAGCCGAGACCACATTGGGATGAGACAACTGCGCCAGTGCCTTGGCCTCGCGCAGCAAACGTTCACGCGCCCGGCCCCCCAAACTACCCGGGCCTCCGGTCACCCGCAGCACTTTTAGCGCGATGCGCCGGTCCAACTCTGGATCGAAGGCCTGATACACCACGCCCATGCCCCCGCGCCCAATCCGGTCCAGAATTAAATAGCGCCCCGCTTTGGTCCCGGGCGCAAGCTCGGTCTCTTCCCCGGCCGGCTCCTGCTCGTCACTAGAGGCAATGGTATCGCCATCGAGATCAAATTTCTCGCCCACGGTAACCATGGGATCTTTGGCACGCTCATCGGACATGACGACTCGGTCCTGATAAATGTATATGGTGAGCAGACATTGTACCAAATTGCCCAGCAGATCGGAAAATTCCGGCCCGCCGCATTTGAATTGAGAAGCCTTGACATTTTGGTTTACCGAGATTATAGTAACCCACGATTGAGTTACCCATATAGACGATAAGGAGATAAACCATGAACAGAATCAAAATTTCTCTGCTGAGTATGTTGTTGGCCCTTGGCCTCGGGACCGGTCTTATCGGCTGTGGCACGGAAGAAGCGGGAGAATACGCTCAATCCAGTTCCATGGCGGTAGCCGATCAGGCGGTCCAGCTTTTCCATGTGCGGGCCGAGAGCAAATACGAATACGCCAATCAAACCGCCCAGGCTCGCATGTTCGGCTACATTGAGGTTGAGAACATGGCCTATCACAAGCAAGTCAATGTGCACTACTTGTCTCGACAAACCAACGAGTGGCGGGATTTGCC
>JAUVBB010000574.1 GCA_030591445.1 Deltaproteobacteria bacterium
ATCCAGTTGTGGCAAGCTCGCACAATACTATTGGAATCTTGTATTACGAAAAGGGCGACTACGACCGGGCTCGTAAAGAGTACATGAAATCTTTGGAGATATATGAAAAAGCCATGGGCCCCGGACATCCAATTGTCGCCAATATCCATAACAATATCGGCAATGTTTTTGGCATGAAGGGCGAATACCAACAGTCGCTCGCGCACCTAGAGAAAGCACTACAGATAAGAATCAAAACGATAGGCGCCGAGCATCCAGACACGGCATCGGTCCAAGCCAATATTGGCCAAATACTGTACGAAATGGGCGAGTACGACCAGGCTCTTTCGCATTATGAGCAGGTTCTTAAGATACAAGAAAAAAGCCTAGGCTCGGTACATCCATTGGTGGCAAGTGTACAGACGAATATTGGCAGTGTGTATTACCATAAAGGTGAGTACGAACGGGCACTTGGTTGCTTTGAGCGGGCCATTGACATATTGCAGCAGGTCCACGGAGAAAATAGTTCAAGCATTTCAGTGCCACTTTTAGGCATCGGCTGGATAAAACTCAAAAGAGGTAAAATCAAAGAGGCACTGGAATATTTCGAGCCCTTGCTTTCTCTCAGCGCCACCGGCAAATGCTCAAGAGATAATGCAGACCATCTTCCCCGTGCGAAGTTTGGCCTGGCGCAGGTGCTTTGGGAAACCGGCGGAAGTCACAAACGAGCCATCCAGCTTGTCCAACAAGCCCAGGAGTTATTTAAGATCCAGAAGTCCGTCCAAGGAAAACAGTCCATGAAGGACACCGAAACCTGGCTCATGCAGCACGGGATTGAATAAATCATGTCCAGTGGGGAGGGAACGGACCTAGTGTCGTTTCGTTTCTCCGGTGGCTTTGATTACTTTGGCCCAGGCGATGCGGGCGTCGGCGCGGGCTTGGACGAGTTGGTATTGGGCTTGGGTGAGTTCGAATTCGGCGTCTAAGAGGGCTAGGCTGGTGAGTCGGCCGGCTTCGAATAGGAGTTGGGCGTTTTGGAAAGCGCGTTGGGTGCTGCTGATGCCGCTTTGGGCGGCGGCGATTTTCTCGGTTTCGGTGCGGTATTCTTGTAGGCGGTGTTCGACGTCCAGGCGGACGGCTTCTTTGATTTCTGTTATTGCGCGGCCGGCCGCTTGGGCTTCTGCTTCCGCGGCTTTCATGCCGTGATAGCTGACGCCCCAATCCCAGATGGTCCAATTGAGAACGACCGAGAGATCCCATGAGCCGTTGAATTGATCGCGGGGAGGGAAGTACCTTTGATTGGGGCGGTCGTAGTTGTAGCCAAAACGCATGCCGATTTGGGGCCATAGGCCGGCGCCTTCGATGTTTACTCGTTCTTGGGCGATGGCGGCTGCAGAACGGGCGACGCCGATTTCAGGGCGTTTGGCGTAGGCTTGGGCAAGCAGGGCATCGGCCGGTTGGGGTTTTTCCATGCTTTGGGCATCGAGAATATTTTTTATTTTCAGGTCGGTGGTTGAGGGTAGGCCGATCAAGGTAGTAAGCGCCATGCGGGCGATGGCGACGGCTCCGGTGGTTTGTACCAGGTTGACCCGCGCGCCTGAGATCCGGCTTTGTACCCGTGAGACGTCAAGTTGGGTGACGCGACCGGCGGCAAGAAGTTCCTGCACCTGTTGCAAGTGATGCGAGAGCTTGTTGAGCGAATGCTGGGTGATCTCCTTTATCTGCTCGGCTTTGAGCAAGGTAAAATAGGTCTCTTGCACCTGGGCTCTGAGGGCGGCTTCTTCGCTGCGTTCTCGTTCCCGGGTTAGTTTCTCAAAATGGGTGGTGCTGCGCAGGGCGCTGGATAGGGCGAAGCCGGTAAACAGCGGTTGCTCCAGCGAAAGTCGCAAGGCATATTGATTGTCCACCGCCTCGCCGAGTTGGACTGGATCTATGGCCATTTCCGGGGGCAGGGGCAAGTTGATCGTGCCTGGTTCCACGTGACTGACGCGACTGTAGCGGGCACTCAAGCTGAGTTTGGGCAGAAGTCGCCCGAAGGCCTGCTTATGCCGATACGCGGCTGCGCGTGCCTCATCTTGGCGTTGTTTCAGTCGATGACTCTTGGTGATTGCCATTTGCACGCACTGATCGAGGTCCAGCACCTTGGGTTCTTCGGCGAAGGCACTGCCGGAAAACAGAACGCCCACTAGGAATACCGCGGTGATGGCCGGTGCGCGCTTGAGGGTGCTGCCCAGTCGTTTTGTCACATCGTCAAAAAGATCGTAGAGCACGGGGATAAAGATCATGGTCAACACGGTGGCCGCGGTCATGCCGCCGATGACTGCCGTGGCCAAGGGGGAGAAGCGTTCCGCGCCCAAGGCCCATTCGGCGGCCAAGGGTATCATGCCCGCGATGGTGGAAAGCGAGGTCATCATAATGGGTCTAAACCGGGTGCTTACCGACGAGATTAGCGCCTCTCGTCGGTCGATGCCCTGCGCTCGTTTTTGGCGAATAAACTCAATCAAGATGATGGCGTTGTTGACCACGGTGCCGGCCAGCAGAATCATGCCCACCATCACGGGCATAGAGGCTGGTTTGCCGGCTATCCACAGCGCGGCAAAGACGCCGATTAGGCTCAGGGGAATGCTCACCATACTTGTAAGTGGGTGGAGAAACGAACGGAGTTGGGCAACCAGCAAGAGGTAAACGGCCATGAGCGCGATGGCAAAGGCACTGAATAATTCGGTCTTGGCCTCGGCCAAATCTGATTTTTCACCGGTTAGGCTTACTTGATAGCCGCTGGGAACAACGAGGTTCGCTAGGGATTTTTCGACATCAGCGATGACAAAGTTCAGTGGGCGTCCCTGGGCGAAGGCGGAAACATCCAAGCTAGGGGTTAGATCTTCTCTGGTGACCACTCCCTGGTTGCGCACCGGCTCTAAGTGGGCAACAGCGCGCAAGGGAACCGGGGGCGATCCGGGTACAAAAATCGGGTAATCCAGTAGCGATTCGGTTCCCATATTTTTAGCATCGAGATATTCCACCTGGATCGGATCGGGGCTGCCTTCGCCACCATAGAAATCGCCGGCGGCCACGCCGTAAGAGCCCATGGTCATGGTCATGGCTACTTGATCAGGCGAAAGGCCGAGTTGGCCGGCGCGTAGTTTGTCCACTTTCACCAAAACCTGCTCTTGGTCGAAGCGCCACTTGCGCATGGGTTCGATCACATTTGGGACTTGCGCGATTCTGCGTTTGACCTCTTCGCCCAGTTTGTCGAGCACCAG
>JAUVBB010000177.1 GCA_030591445.1 Deltaproteobacteria bacterium
ACCAAGTTGAACTTGATAGAAAGCAATGATAGTGCCATTTTGAAAAGTGAATGTTTACAGGTGCCTGTTTGATTTTGTCGATCCCGGCCTGGAGCGGTCAAGGTCCAATTGCGACAATTAAGTCAGGAAATGATACAGCTGATGGGCTTATGGTTTTGGGTGGCAAAAAGCAGGAAATCATCTTTGCACCCTTGTGATTTCCCAAGTAGACTGGCGACCGTATGAATGACCGCACAAAAAGAACACCCGCGTTCACCGAGGTCGACGCCACCGTTGACGATCAAATGACCGTGAACGTACACGTCGGGGCCGCGCAGGATGCGGGACCGCGGGCTTTGCACCTGGAAGAGGAAGAGGCCCAAGATCTAACCCGACCGGAGCCGGGCCGATACCGGGGCAAGACGCTGTATGCCAGTGGGGGACAGGCGCAAATTTTCTCCACCTTCGACAAGCATATCGGCCGGGAGGTAGCGCTGAAAGAGTTGTTGCCGGCGGCTGAGTCAGGGATGAAGTCCACCCCGGCCTCCGGGCGTGGCTCGGTGCCGCCGACGCTGCGCTTTTTGCGCGAGGCGCGGGTGACCGGCCAGCTGGAGCATCCCAACATCGTTCCGGTCTATGAATTGGGCCAAGACAGTGCCGGTAGTTTGTATTACACCATGCGCATGGTCCATGGCCGGACCTTGAGCAAGAAAATCCGGGAGAGCAAGGACCTGGCCGGCCGGATGGCCTTGCTGCCGGCCTTCCTCGATGTTTGCCATGCCATTGCCTATGCTCACAGCCGCCGGGTGGTGCACCGGGACATCAAACCGGAGAACGTGGTGGTGGGTGAGTTTGGCGAGACAGTGGTGCTGGATTGGGGGGTGGCCAAGGTTGCCGGCCAGCGCGATATTCGGCCGCCGCGGGCCGGGGGCAAATCGCGCCGGGCGGGGGAGAGTTTCGACGAGAGCCTCACCACCCAGGGCACGGCCATCGGCACGCCCGCCTACATGAGCCCCGAGCAAGCCAGCGGGCGCATCGATGAAATTGACGAGCGCTCGGATGTCTGGGGTTTGGGCGCCATGCTCTATGCCATGTTGACCGGCAAGGCTCCTTTTCGGGGGAAGGACCACAAAGAGACCTTGCGTATGGTCGTTCATCAAGATTTGGTTCCCGTTCGGCAACAGTGCGCCGAGGTGCCGGTTGAGCTGGCGGCCATTGCCGAAAAGGCCATGCGCAAAGACAAGAAAGCTCGCTATCAAAGTGCCCAGGAATTGGCGCGGGATATCTCGGCCTTTCTGACTGGCCACCGGGTGCGCGCTTATGATTACAGTTCTTGGGAGCTCATGAAGCGTTTCGCGGCCAAGAACGTTCCCGCTCTGATTGCCGCTGCCTTGATCTTGGTGGTGATTCTGGCCGCCTTGGCGACGGTATGGTTTGCCTATCAAGAGGAGGCCGAGGCCCGAAGCAATGAGCACCGCCAACGTCTTCATGCCGATTATCACTTGGCTCAAGCCCAGGCCAATCAGGCTGAACACCTGATCGAGGAGAAGAATCTTCTGTCGGCAAGAATTTATGCCCTGGCCTCGCTGCGCAACAATCCGGCTTACCCCGCCAGCCATATCTATGAGCCGGGTTTTGCCGCGCGCATGCCCGACAGCCAATGGTTGCAGGTCGATGCCCTGTCGCTGCTAGACCGTTCCCAACATGCCTGGGTCGAGAAACTGGTCGGTAGTTTTTCCGCCAGCGAGGCGGTGGCGCAAGTGGTCTTTTCTCCCGACGGCAAGCAGATGGCGGCCGTCGACTATGGAGGTTGGTTGATGGTCTGGGATCCGGCCACCGGCCAGGAGCGCTTCCGTGTCCGCGCGCACCAGGACCGGGCCTACACTTTGGCCTACTCCCCGAACGGCAAGCGCTTGGTCACCGGTAGCCGGGATGAAAGCATCAAGATTTGGGAGATTGGCAATCCAGTTGCCCAGGCGGAATTTGCCGGCAATGGTGCCGGCGTGCATCGGTTGGTTTTTTCGCCCGATGGCCGCAGCTTGATCGCCGGTCTCATCGACGGTCAGATCCTGGTTTGGTCGATGCCGTCAGGCCGCTTGCAAAAGCGTCTGCAACCTCACCACGGCGAGGTGCGGGGTCTGGCGGTTTCTCCCGACGGTCGCTTATTGGCTTCGGCCGCCTGGGATCATACCGCCCGCATTTGGGATCTCGAAGACGGCAGCATACGTCATACCTTGCGTGGCCATGACGAAAGTTTGACCGATGTGTCGTTTTCGCCCGACGGTGCGCGCGTGGTCACTGCCTCCCTGGATAGAAGTCTGCGCCTGTGGGACGTGGCTAGCGGGGAGCAACTGGCCGTGATCGAAGGCCACCGGGACGGGGTCTATCAGGCGGTTTTTTCTCCCGACGGTAGTCAAATTGTCTCTGGTAGCTTGGATCGGACCGTGCGTTGGTGGAACACCGAGACCCAGGAATTGATGTTTATGCAAAAGAGTCACCAGGATGCCGTGGTCAGCATCGCTTTTTCTCCCGACCGCCAGCATTTGGCCACCGGCGCTTGGGATCACACCGTTCGCTGGTGGCAAATCGCGAAACGTTCCCAGGTGCGTAGGCTGGCGCATCCCAAGCTGGTGGGCGGCCTGGCCTATTCACCCAATGGCAGATATTTGGCCACGTCTTGTTGGGACGGATCCTTGCGCATCTGGGGTACTCATAGCGGCTTGTTGCTCAAGACCTTCTCCGGGCATCTGGCTAGAAATCAGGAAGTGGTGTTTTCGCTTGATTCATCCATGTTAGCAGCCGCTGGTGCCGGAAGCTCGGTCGTGGTTTGGGACCTGCATAGCGAAAAACGGCGCTGGACTTTCCGGGGCCATCAAGACAGTGTTTGGGGCGTGGCTTTTTCTCCCGACGGCCACACTCTGGCCACCGGGGCTCGCGACCAGACGGCCCGGCTCTGGGATTTGCGCACTGGCAAGCAAAAGGCGGTTTTGTCCGGACACCACAACTGGTTGTTCGAAGTCGCCTTCTCTCCCGACGGCAAGTTGCTGGCCAGCTCCTCGGCGGATAACACGGTCATGATCTGGGATCTGGCCACGGAAAAAAGTATTCGGCGCCTGGAGGGCCATGACGATTGGGCCACCAGTGTTGCTTTCTCGCCCGATGGTAAAACCTTGGCTTCGGCCGGCAAAGATGGCCAGGCCATTCTCTGGAACGTGGAAAACGGAAAAATCCTGCGCCGCTATCTTGGTCACAAACAGTGGATCAACCACCTGACCTTCTCTGCCGACGGCAAGTATCTGGCCACCGCCGGGGACGATAATGCGGCCGTGGTCTGGGACGTGGCCAGCGGCCAGCCCCGCTGGCGGGTTCGGCCCGGCAGTTACGTGCCCTCGGTCGCTTTCGCTCCCGATGGCAAAAGCCTGGCCGTGGTTGGTTACACTGCGGTTACCATCCACCCGCTTGATTTCTCCAAGCCCATGATAGACCCCGATCGTCTGCTACCCGAGGCCCAATCAGCTGCCGGTCTGCGCTTGCGCGGTTTCGAATTGACGGTAGCCCCATAAAAGGTCTTTCGCCGGCAAAAGGTGTTTGACAATAGTCTGACACAGTGTTACTAGGTTACGTAGTTATGAAACTACGAGGTTGCTAAACTACGAAAATGATGATTGCTAACCAGGACATATTTCGCCTCCATGCTGATCTCTGCCGTACCTTGGCAAATCCAAAGCGTCTCATGATTCTAGCCATGTTGGGCGTGCGCGAGATGGGCGTTGGCGAAATGGCCGAGTCCATGGGCATTAGTCTGGCCAATGTCAGTCAACTGCTGTCCGGGCTCAAGAGCCAGGGCATTGTCGTCGCCCGGAAAGAAGCGCAAAAAGTGTATTACTCCTTGGCTGACGAACGCATACTCACAGCCTGTAACTTGATCCGCTCGGTTCTTCTGGACCGGATGAAAAAACGAGGAATGATCGCGCAGGAAATTGACGCGGAGAGCATGGTTTTTGAAGGGTAGTTTTTTTTACAATTATAATTGCGTTATTTCGCAATAAACAACATTAGAATATTAGAAACTAACACCCCCGAAAAGGAGAGAAACGATGGCTAAAAAAATGGTTATTTTTGTTGGATCAGACCAACCCCAGAAAGCCTTTCCCCCGTTTATGCTTGGTTCGGGTGCTATCGCCATGGACATGGAGCTGATGCTGTTTTTCACCATGGACGGGTTGAACATCATCCGCAAGGGCGGCGCCGAGAAGATACAGCTCGAAGGCGCGCCCAAACCGCTGACCGAGTTCATCGACATCCTGCGCGAAGCCAAGGCCGAACTGATTGCTTGTTCGGCGGCCTTCCCCATCGTGGGTTGCACCGAAGAGGATCTGATCGAAGGCGTCGAGTGCGGTGGAGTGGCGACTTTCGTGGACGAAGCCGAAGAAGCAGACGTGGTATTGACCTTCTGTTAAGGAAAGAGGTGACAAGATGGCAAGTCCGGAAGAACTAAAAGCGATCAATCCCGACAAACAAGTCGACGCCCGCGGAACAGCCTGTCCCGGCCCCCTGCTGGAAGTAAAAAAGGGCATCACCACGGTGGAAGTAGGCCAGGTGATGGAGTTGCTTTCCTCGGACCAGAGCACCAACAAGGACGTTCCTCGCTGGGCCAATAAGAGAGGCCATGAATATCTCGGCACCATTGAAGACGCCGGTTTCTGGCGCATCCTAGTCAAGAGAGGAAAGTAATCATGGCGGAGAGTGGCGGCGCTGCCGGCGAGGAATTCGTCCCCCGGATTCTGGTATTCTCGACGGTGTCCATCTCAGACATCGGCATCGACCTGGCGGGTAGTTCGCATATGCACTACCCGCCTTCCGCCATCTCCATTCCTCTTCCTTGCTCCAGCGGTATCCGGCCGGACTGGGTTCTGTACGCGCTTAGCCACGGCTTCGACGGGGTGTTCGTGGCGGCCGACGGGACCGACTGTCCTTTCGTCCCCGACTGCACAAAAAGAACCGCGAAGCTGGTAGGCGAGGCGCAAGACCTGCTGAGAGAAAACGACATCAAGCCCGAGCGGCTCAAGATGGCGGCCATTTGCTCGGTGTGCGCCGAACCTTACGCCAAGCATATGAAAAACTTCTCAGCGGCCCTCCATAAGATTGGACCAACCAGGAAAGCAGGCTGACATGGACTACGATGTCCTCGTTGTAGGAGGCGGGACCGCGGGCATGGAGTCCGCTCTCACGCTCGGTGACATGGGCTACTCCGTGGTGCTAGCGGAGCGGGAACCCACCATCGGCGGCAAGATGATTCTGCTGAGCAAGGTGTTTCCCACCCTGGACTGCGCCAGCTGCATCGCCACGCCGAAGATGGCCTCCACGTTCCACCATCCCCAAGTAAACACCATGGTCTACACCGAGGTAAACAACATCGCCAAGACAGCCCGTGGCAGCTTCCAGGTGCAACTCAAACGCAAGGCCACCTATGTCAATTCCGACCAGTGCACTGGTTGCCAGAAATGCGAGTTGGCCTGCACGGTGGCAGTGCCGGACCAGTTCAACTTCGACTTGGTCGCCCGGCGAGCCGTCTACATTCCCTTTGCCCAGGCAGTGCCCAAGAAGGCGGTCATGGAAAGGCACGGCATCTCGCCTTGTTCGCAAGCGTGTCCGGCCGGGGTAAAGGCCCACGGTTACGTCTCTCTGATCCGCAGCGGCCTGTTCGACGAGGCGCAGGAACTGATCCTGGAGGCAATTCCCTTCCCGGCAACGCTGGGGCGCGTATGCTACGCTCCTTGCGAACGAGCCTGCACGCGGGGCGAACTAGAGGGCGTGCTGCCCATCCGCAAGCTCAAGCGTTTTGCCGCCGATCACTACTACCAAAAACATCCGCAAGCCAAGCCGGCCGCCGTCGAGAACAAACACAGCGAGCGGGTGGCGGTCATTGGCGCCGGTCCGGCCGGCCTGACCGCGGCCTATCATTTGGCCCGACGCGGCTACCCGGTGACGGTCTTCGAAGCCGAGGAGAAACCGGGCGGTATGCTCAGGCTTATCCCGCCCTTCCGACTGCCCCCAGAGGTATTGGAGCGCGATATAGCCAACGTGACCGCCCTGGGAGTCGAGATTCGTGCTGGCGAGCGAGTGGCCGATCCGGTGGAGCTAAAGAAGCAGGGTTTTCAAGCCGTGTTCCTCGCCTGTGGCACTGCCAAGGACAAGAAGCCCGAGATGGAAGGCGCAGATCTGAAAGGCGTGACCGGGGCCATCCAGTTTCTCAGGCGGGCGGCCGCCAGTGCCAAACCAAGCCTGGCCGGTAAAACCGTGCTGGTTGCCGGCGGAGGTCGGTACGGCATAGCTCTGGACTGCGCCCGCACGGCGCGCCGACTCGGGGCCCAACGGGTAGTGTTGCAGTTCGGCCGCAGCCGGCCGGAGCTAGCCAGCGTAGAGTGGGCCATCAGCGATGCCATTGAGGAAGGGATCACAATCGAGTTCCACAAGGCCCCCGCCAAACTTATCGGAAAAGACGGCAAGCTGGTCCAAGTCGAAAGCCAAGACGTACAAGCAGGTAAGCGGGACCCTAGTGGTCGCACCCTGCCGGGCTTGCCCGCGGAGACCAAAAGCGCGATGGCGGCAGACCTGGCCATCATGGCCCTGGGCCAAGAGGCAGACCCAAAGAACGAAAGGGAAGGTCTGCGCCTAACCAAGTCCGGAACACTTTCGGTCAATGCCCAAACCTTAGAGACTCGTCTGCCCGGCGTCTTCGCCGGCGGCGATTTGGTCTCGGGACCCGGCTCGGTAGTAGAAGCCATCGGCACCGGCACCCGAGCGGCCGAGTGCATCGATCGTTTCCTGCGCGGCGAGCCGCAAACGCCTAAGGAAAGGGGTCTTAACCTGCCCGGCGTTGATAAACAGATCGCGATTGGGCGCCAAGAACAATACACTCTGGCTCCCGCCGCCGAGCGGACCAAGCGCCCCGTCGAAGAGCGCCGGGACGGCTTTGCCGAGGTGGAACTCGGCTTCGATGAGAAAACCGCCCGCCAGAACGCGTCGCGCTGCATCGACTGCGGCGGCTGCTGCGAGTGCCACCAATGTGTAAGCGCCTGCCCGGCCGACGCCATCGATTTTGGCATGCGCGACGAAGATCAAACGCTGGAGGTAGGCTCGGTGGTGGTTTCGACCGGTTTCGATCTCTTCGACCCCGTGGGCAAGGTCCAATACGGTTATGGTCGCTTGCCCAACGTGATTACCGCCATGCAGATGGACCGCTTGCTTTCGCCGACCCGGCCCTACAACTCGGTGCTCCGGCCTTCCGATGGCAAGATCCCGGACAATATCGCCTACATCCTGTGCACTGGCTCGCGCGACTGCCAGATAGGCAACGAGCTTTGCTCGCGGGTCTGTTGCATGTACTCCATCAAGCAGGCCCAGCTGATCATGGGCGCCCTGCCCATCGCGGACGTGACCATCTACTACATCGACATCCGCGCCTTCGGCAAGGGCTTCGAGGAGTTTTACCAGCAATCCGGGGACATGGGTGTCGAATTCATCAAGGGGAAGGTAGGCCGGGTGGAACCGACCGACGATGGCAATATGATCCTGCACTATGAGGACATTGCCGGCGGCGGGAAACTGGCCCAGGCCGAGCACGATCTGGTGGTTCTCTCGGTGGGAATGTTGCCCAATCAGGATGCCCTGTCCCTTTTCTCCGGTGGCGAGTTAGCCGCTGACGCCCATCATTACGTCAAGGAAATCGACGAGGATCACAGCCCGGCGCGCACCAGCATCGAGGGAGTATACGTGGCCGGTTCGTCCGCGGCGGCGATGGATATCCCCGATACCATCCTGCATTCCGGTGCGGCCGCGGCGCAGGCCGCCGCCTATGTCGAGAGGGTGAAGAAATGAGCGACAGGAGAATCGGCGTCTACATTTGTTACTGCGGTGGCAACATCTCCGACTACGTGGATTGCGATCGAGTCCGAGACGCTATCGAGCACGATGAGGGCGTGGTGGTGGCCAAGACCACCATGTTTGCTTGCTCCGATGCAGCCCAGCAGGAGATAATCGACGACATCAAGGAACAGAAACTGGATGCCATGGTGGTGGCCTCGTGCTCGCCAACGCTCCACCTGTTTACCTTCCGCGGCGTGGCCGAGCGGGCGAAGCTCAACCCCTACCTGTACGTCCAGGTCAACCTGCGCGAGCAGTGCTCCTGGGCCCATACCGACGTGCCCGCGCTGGCCACCGACAAGGCCGTCTACATGGTCAAGGCGGGAATCGCCAAAGCGCGCCTCACCGTGCCGCTGGACAAGACCCGGATCGATACCGTGCCCCGCTCCCTGGTGATCGGGGCGGGAATCTCCGGTCTGCGTGCCGCCTTGGGGCTCTCCGACCTGGGCATCAGCGTCTTCGTGGCCGAGAAGACCGAAAAAATCGGCGGTTGGGTGGCCGATATGGGCCGGATGTATCCCCATGATCGGCGCGGCAACGAGTTGATTGCCGATCTTGTCGAAGAAGTGCAAAAAAGGGACAACATTCAGATCTACACTCAGGCGGAGCTGGCGGAGAAATCAGGAAGCGTGGGCGACTTCAACGTCAAGCTCAATGTCAAGTGTGAGCTCATCCCGCTCAACGTGGGCTCGATCATTGTTACCACCGGCTTCCACTCCTACCAACCCGCGGACGGCGAATTTGCCTACGGCGCCGAGGGCGTGCTGACGCTGCCCGAGTTCAAGCAACTGCTCGACCAGTGCGAAGACGAACTTAGCTATCAGGGCAAAGCGGTGAGCAAGGTGAGCTATATTTACTGCGTGGGCAGCCGGGACGCATCCGGGGCAGAGGGTGCCAACGCCTACTGCTCACGTTACTGCTGCAATGCCGCCATGCATGCCTCCTCGGTGGCCCACGATCTGTCGCCCAAGCTGCACCAGTTCCACCTCTATCGGGACACCCGCAGCTATGGCAAGTACGAGTTGCTCTACCAAAAGGCGCGTCGGCAAGGGGCCTTGTTTATCAAGTTCAATGCCGACGCCCCCCCTCAGGTGGAAAAGTCCAATGGCGGCTTTAGAATCCTGGTCAAGGATGTCTTGACCTACGGCGAGGAGCTGGACATCGACAGCGACCTGATCGTCCTGGTCACGGCCATGGAGCCCCGTCCCAATCAGGCCTTGAACGACATCATCAAGGTTCCACTGGGGCTAGACGGCTTCTTCAAGGAAATTCATCCCAAGCTGCGGCCAGTAGAGACGGTCATCGACGGAGTCTTTATCGCCGGCGCGGCCCAGGCCCCCCGCAACAGCGCCGAGAGCGTGGCCTCGGCCCTGGCGGCCACCGCCAAGAGCGCTGCCCTGCTCAAGAAGGGTTACGTGGAGTTGGAGCCGCTGATTGCCGAGGTAGACCCGGATGCCTGCAGCTGGTGCGACCAATGTGTTGCTTCTTGCCCCTACTCCGCCATCAGCAAGAAAAACTTTGGCGAAAAGGAAATCGCCGAGATCAACGCGGCGGTGTGCAAGGGCTGCGGCTGCTGTGTGCCCGACTGTCCCCAGGGCGCGCTGGGCGTCAAGGGCTACACCGATGGGCAAATAAAGGCGATGATCGACGCCATGGAGGTCGCCAATGGATGATCGGCTACGAGATCCCCGCGAGGTTATGAGAGAGGAAATGCTGATGCGCGACCAGGTGCTGGCTGCCTTGCGGGAGGGTCCCCAGACCGTCCCGGAGATTGCCGAGACCTTGGGATCACCGGTACACGAGGTGATGTACTGGGTCATGGCTGCCAGGAAGTATGGCTTGATCCAGGAAGTTCCGGAGCCTGACGACGATTATTTCCAGTACCAACTGGCTGAGTAGAAGTAGAGGAGTGACAGCGATGGCCAAGGTAAACCCGGATTTCATCAAGAAGGTAACGGCGTCTAAGCAGTTCAACGCCAGCGAGTGCATGAACTGCGGCGTCTGCGGCGCCGTGTGCCCCATGGAGATCGAGCTGTTGCCGCGCAAACTCTTTCGCTATGCCCTGTTGGGCCTGGAAGACAAAGTGCTCGAACATACACCGGTCATCTACCAGTGTCTGCTCTGTAAGATGTGCGAGGCCAACTGCACGGCCGACGTGCACATCGCCGAGAACGTGAGGTTCTTGCGCACTTACATCAGCAAAAAAGTATACCAGCTGTAGCAAAGGAGAAGCCTTATGCCTCTTCCCACTGGCCCTGTGATCGGCATCATGATGGACAACCTCAAGAAGAGGAAATCGGTGTTCCCCATCTCGGGCAGAAAAGCCGTCAAGTGGTCGCAGAAACTCGAAATCCCCGTCGGCGGCGAGACGGTCCTTTACACCGGTTCCATGTATCAGTTGTTGCCCTACATGATCGCGGCGGTCAACCGAATGGGGAAGATGGAGGATTCCTTCCTGGGCCAGTATGTTGGCCTGGGCCGGTTTTTCAACAAGATGTTCAACGTATCCTCTATCATGTTCCGGCCGAAGCGGGCCGATCACAAACGCTTTAGGCGAATCATCCGCGACATCGCCCGGCTGCTGCAACAAGCCGGGGTGGATTTTGGCTACCTGTATAAAAAGGAACTCTACGCCGGCGCCCTGGCCTTCGACTTGGGCGTGGATGAGACCTTCGTCGCCCACGCCCAAAGGCTTAGCAACTTGTTCAAGGCCCAGGGCGTTCGTTCGCTGATCACCATTGACCCGCATACCACCAACGTATTGCGTTCCGTATATCCGACCATCATCGACGGCTTCGACATCGAAGTAAAAAGTTACCTCGAGGTTCTGGCCGAGAACGACACCCTGCGGCCAATCAACAAAGTCGAGGGGGAAATCACCATCCACGATTCCTGCGTCTACGCGCGCTATGAAGATGTGGTGGAGCAACCCCGTCAGCTGCTCAGGCGGGCGGGCTACACGGTAAAAGAACCAAAGAACAACCGGAACCTGACCCATTGTTGCGGAGGGCCCATTGAGTCGCTGTTCCCCTCCATGGCCCACCAAATCGGGGGCAAGCGGGTGCAACAACTCAAAGATGCCCAGGGAAAAGGCGTGGCCACCATGTGCCCCATCTGCATGGCCACCCTGCAACAAGCCGCCAACGGAGATCTGGAGATCGATGACATTGCCAGCTTCCTGGCCAAAGCCTTCTGCCCCCCGGGAGCCAATGACAAAAGCGCCGAAGAAAAGCGGAGCCAGCCATGACGGCAGTAAGCATGAAGATAGACGGCCGGGATGTGCAAGCCGAACAGCGCTCCCCTCTCCTTTTGGCCATTCGCTCACTGGGCATCGAGATTCCCACCCTGTGCCACCAAGACGGGATGGAGCCCTACGGCGTCTGCCGGTTGTGCATCGTGGAAGTGAAGCGCGGCCAGCGCACCCGCCTGGTCACTTCGTGTAATTTCCCGTCCGAAGACGGCCTGGAGGTGCACACCGACACGGAGCGGGTGCGTCAGCACCGCCGGGTGATGGCCGAACTACTGCTGGCCCGCTGCCCCGATGTTCCCAAGGTCCGAGAGCTGGCCGCATCGGTAGGAGTAAAAAAATCGCGTTTCGCGGCCACCGAGCCTAGCGATTGTGTGCTCTGCGGCCTGTGCGTGCGCGTTTGTGACCAGATGGTGGGCGCCTCCGCGCTCAGTTTTATCGGCCGAGGCAACCAGCGGGTGGTGGGAACGCCCTGGTCCGTCGATCCCGACAGCTGCATCGCCTGTGGCGCCTGCGCCTATGTTTGCCCCACCGGCGCGATGCACATGGAAGAACAAACCGTCGAACGTTGGCGCCGGGAGCTGGCCTCCGATCAGCGCCTGTGCCGCTACGCGCGCATGGGACTGATCTCGTACAAGATCTGTCCCAACGACTTCCACTGCTCGGACTGCGAGATAGACCAAGGCCTTTTCGAAGAGCTGGGCACTCATCCGCTGCTGGCCATGGCGCCCGGTCTACGGAGACTTCCCAAGCAGGCCGGAGCCTTCGATGTGGTAGAGGACCGCTTCTACTCGCAAGGGCATACCTGGGTAAAGCTAAGCCAAGACCAAGTGCGCCTGGGCATGGATGATTTCGCTCGCAATTTGGTCGGCCCCGTCGAGAAGTTAAGCCTGCATGTCCAGCCAAACGATGTTTTCAAGCCCGGCGACCCAGCGCTGTCCGTCACCAGCAAGGGTCGTCGGGCAACCGTATACTTTCCCATCTCGGGCACGGTAGCCCACATCAACCAGTCCGTGCTGGATGAACCCTCACTGCTTGATGAGGACTGCTATCAGCGGGGCTGGCTGCTTTCGATTCGTCCCGATGACTTCTATGCCCAGAGTCGCCTTCTGTTAGACCGGGACGAAGTCGCCGCCTGGATGGAAGAACAAACGCAAAAGCTGGCCCAGTTTCTCAAGATCAAGGGGATCAGCGAGCTGACACCCGGCTTCGCCGAAAAAATCAGCCAGCAAGACTTTGCCCGCCTCGGGGATGAGTTTTTCAAAACCGGAACCAAGTCGGAATAGGGAGAACAACCGCGATGCAAGCGCAGGAAGCGAAGCTGGACGAGATCATCGTCAAATGGAAGCGCGACCGGAGCTACTTGATCGAAATGCTCCAGGACGTACAAGAGCACTATCGCTACATTCCCCAGCAGGTGGCTCGGCAACTGGCCACGGAACTGGACGTGCCCTTGAACCGCATCTTCCACATCGCCACCTTCTACCAGGGCTTCAGCCTGCAGCCGCGGGGAAAATATCCGGTGGCTGTTTGCACCGGCACCGCCTGCCACGTCAAGGGCGGTACCCGCATTCTCGAAAACATCATGCGTGACCTGGAACTGGAGCAAGAAGGCCAGGCAACCCCGGATGGTCTTTTCAGCGTGGAATCCGTGCGCTGTTTGGGATGCTGCGGTCTGGCGCCGGTAGTAACCGTGGGCGGAGAAGTGTATGGCGACACCTCCTCGGTGAAGATGATCAAAATCCTGCAACGGCAGAAAAAAAAGAAACAGGCCAGTTAACACCCGTTCCGGAGGAAATCGATGCCCAAACTAAAAATAGAAGACCTCGACCAGATCGTACAGAAGCAGAAAAAGGCCATGTCCCTGAGATCAGGAGCCGGCCGGGTTAAGATCACCGTCCATATGGGCACGTGCGGGATCTCGGACGGAGCCCGGAAGTTCATGGCCGAGCTCATGAGTTGTATTGAGCGCTAGGGCGCCAATGACAACTTGCTCACGACCTCCGGCTGTGAGTTATTTTTAAGTCGT
>JAUVBB010000400.1 GCA_030591445.1 Deltaproteobacteria bacterium
AACGCCGTGACCTTTGTTCAGCATGCGGCGATTGCGGCCCTGCACTCCGAGCCCGCGGTGGTTGCCGACATGGTGGCGACCTACGACCGGCGTCGACATCGCTTGGTCGAATTGCTTTCAGCCCTCGATGGCGTTAGCTGTGAATTGCCCGCCGGCAGTTTTTACGCCTTTGCGGATTTCTCACCAGTGCTGGCCCGCAAGCACAATGGCCAGGCCATCGGATCTTCATTGAAACTAGCCGAAATCTTGCTGGATCAAGAGCGGGTAGCGGTCATCCCAGGGTCCGCCTTTGGTGCCGAAGGCTATCTGCGAATCTCGTTTGCAACCTCTACCGCGGTAATCGAAGAAGCCACCGAGCGGATCGCTAGCCTGATCCGGGGTCTGGACTAAGCCGTACTCAATCGCTCATGGCGGTTACTTGCCAGCCGGCTTTCTTGTGCTTGCTCAGAATCATCAAAAAGCCCGCGCGTTTTTCAAAAGAAACCACCGCGAATCGACAGTGGCGCAGGCCTAGGTGTTTGAATTTTTTGGGCGCGGCCCCAAACCGTTTTCGCATGGCGCGATAGTCAAGCAGGTCGATTTGACCGGTTTGTTGTTGTTTCATGGTTGGCCGGTGCTGATCGAAAAACCAGTTCCAGGATTGTTTTATGTTTTGTCGGCCACTGAGCTCTCGACCGTCGAAGCTGAAAGGATCTGTGCCCAGGTCCGCGAGCTTGGTGGCGTCGGTGGCCAAAACGGCCTTCAGAAACGCACGAGCAGACTCCCTTGCGGGTCGCTTTTCTGGGTCAGAAACCGGCGAACCCGCCTGGGCGGCACCAGCCCACAGTATTAAAAATGCGGCGACCAGTGACCCGGTGCCGGGCATTTTTTACAGGATACCTTTGGCCCGCAAGTTCTTAATCAGCCGTTCGGCCGGCGGATCGACCGGTAGGGTCGGCTCGGTCCCGGTCAGCCTTTGTTGTAGATCTAGGTAGGTACTGGCCAAGGAAATTCGAATTTCTTCGCTCAATTCCGGCGGTGTTCCCTCGCCGGAAAATCCGCGCTCGATCAACCACTGGCGGATATTTTCCTTGTCTAACATTTTCTGGGATTTGCCCTGTTCGAAACGTGCTTGGTACTCAGAACTTTCCCAAAAGCGGCTGGAGTCGGGGGTGTGGATTTCGTCCATGACTTTGAGTTGGTCGCCATCGAGGCCGAACTCGTATTTGGTATCGACCAGGATCAAGCCGCGCTCCAGCGCCTCGGCCTCACCACGGGCAAAGAGCGCAAAGGCTGCCTGCTGTACTTTTTGCCAAAGTTCCGGCTCCACCAGCTTGCGGCTGACCACTTCCTCCGAACTCAGGGGCGCGTCGTGGTCACCCTGCTCGGCCTTGGTGGTAGGCGTCAGGATAGGAGTGTCGAAACGTTGATCGGGCTTCAGACCGTCGGGCAGAGTCAGGCCGTAAATCTGCCGGGTGCCGCTTTGATACTCACGCCAGAGGCTGCCCGTGATATAGCGGCGCAGCACTACTTCTACCGGCAAGGGTTTGAGCTTGCGCACCAGCAAGGCGTTGGGATCAGGCCAGTCTAACAGATGGTTGGCCACCACATCTTTGGTGCGCTCGAACCAGTGCACAGCGACGGCATTGAGCACCTGGCCCTTACAGGGCACCGTACCCAGCACTACGTCAAAGGCGCTGATCCGGTCCGAAGTGACCAACAACAGACGGTCGCCAAGGTCATAGATGTCGCGAACCTTGCCCCGCACGGGTTCGGGCAAACCCGGCAATTGACTGCGTTGAAGTGTGTGGCCCAATAATTCACTTAGTTTTTTTCGGTTTGCCATGGGGCGTCTATATCATCAACCATGGTCTCCGATCAAGCACAGTTGGAGGGCAATCGGTTGGTTTTGCTTGCCATATTCTTCTGGTGCGGGTAAGTTGGGCGAGAAATTTTTGGCATTTAACCAAGGGATCTTGCCATGCGCATCTTGGTAGCTGACGACGACAAGTTTTTCCTGAAGCTGAGTGAAGAGATTCTTGCCGAAGCCGGCTACGAGGTACTCACGGCCCAAACCGGCAAGCAAACGCTGGAAGTGGCCATTACCCAGATGCCAGACTTGATTATCCTGGATGTGGTTCTTCCCGGCATGCTGGGCACGGAAGTCAGCCGTAAACTGAAGGGCTTCGAGGGCACGGCCCGCATTCCCATCTTGCTGGTCAGTACCGGCGTGGCCGAACTAGACGCCACTGCCGGCGATCCCAAAGAGTTTATGGCCGACGATTTTTTAGCCAAGCCCTTCAATGTCAAAGACCTGCTCGAAAGAATCAAGAGAATGATTGAGCCGGCGGCAGCCGCGCAATCAAGCCAGCAAACACCGGGGCAGGGGCAGGAGCCCGAAGGTGAGCACTAAGTCAGAACGCCTTATTCTTATGGGTAACCAGGCCGCCGCCGAAGGTGCGCTGAAAGCGGGTTGCTCTTTTTACGCCGGTTATCCCATCACTCCCTCTTCTGAAATCATGGAGATGCTGGCGCGGCGCTTGCCCAAGCAGGGCGGGGTCTTCATTCAAATGGAGGACGAACTGGCCTCCTTGGCCGCGGTGATCGGCGCCGCTTGGACCGGGGCCAAGGCCATGACCGCCACTTCCGGGCCGGGGCTGAGCCTGATGATGGAGGGCTTGGGTTATGCAGCCATCACCGAGACCCCCTGTGTGATTATTGATATCCAACGGGCCGGGCCGGCAACCGGACAGGCCACCCGGGTCGGCTCTGGAGATCTGCTGCAGGCGCGCTATGGGTCTCACGGCGACTATTGTCCCATTGCCCTGAGCCCCTGGTCGGTGCAAGAGATGTACGATTTGACCATTCGCGCCTTCAATTTGTCTGAACGTTTTCGGGTGCCGGCCTTTGTGTTGGCCGAAGAGGCTGTGGGCCATCTGCGCGAAACAGTACGCTTGCACGACGAAATCGCCCTGGTCGAACGCAACCGGGAAGTGGGCCCGCCGCCCTTTGGCCACGATCAGCAAGACGGCGTTCCGCCCATGCCGGCCTTTGGCGATGGCGCCAATCTGATGGTCACCGGTTCCACCCATGATGAGTGGGGATACCGGAAGGTAGAAAGCCCGGAGCAGCATGCCCGCCTGGTCGAACGCATCAACCGCAAGGTTCTCGATCACGAGGCGGAGATCGCCGAAGTTGATGCCCACTTTCTAGACGATGCCCAGGTGGCGGTAGTGACTTATGGTTTCTGTGGCCGCAGCGCTCTGGCCGCGGTCAAGGCACTACGGGCGCAGAATCTTCGGGTGGGAATGCTGCGGCTGAAAACCATTTGGCCATTTCCCGACCAAGCGGTGCGCGCCCTGGGTAAGTCCGTGCGCCACATCCTGGTTCCGGAGATGAATCTGGGCCAGCTGGTTGGCCAGGTGCGAGAGCGAGTTCGCTGCGAGGTGACCCAGCTCAACCAGGTCAATGGCGAGGTGATTGTGCCGGCAGACATCGAGGCGCGTTTGCGGGAGATAATCTCATGACCCGATCCATGGAACATTGGCTGCGGGTTCCGCATACCGCCTTCTGTCCGGGCTGTGGTCATGGCATTTTGCTGGGCGCCCTGGTGCGGGCGGTTGATGAATTGGCCATTGAGCGAAAAAACTTACTCTTTGTCTCTGGCATTGGTTGCGCGGCCTGGATTCCCAGCCCCAACATCGAAGTCGATACCCTGCACACGGTCCACGGCCGGGCGGTGGCCTATGCCACCGGCGCCAAACTGGCCAATCCCAAGCTGACCGTGATCGTGGTCAGCGGCGATGGTGATCTGAGCTCCATCGGTGGCAACCACTTGATCCATGGTGCCCGGCGCAATATCGACATGACCGTGATTTGTGCCAACAACCAGATTTATGGCATGACCGGCGGGCAGACCGCCTCCACCACTCCGGTGGGCGCTTGTACGGCCACCGACCCGGAAGGAAGCCAATATCGTCCCTTCGATCTTTGCGCCCTGGTCAATGCCGCCGGGGCGGCCTACGCCGCTCGCTGGCCGGTCTCGGCGCCACGCCGCCTGATCGCTTCGCTCAAAACTGCTATCCAGACCGAGGGCTTTTCTTTTGTCGAAGCCATCTCGCCTTGTCCTACCCAGTTTGGTCGGCGCAACCGCTTAGACGATGTGACCGCGCTCTATGATCAGATGCAGAGCCTTTGTATCACCCGGCAAGAAGCTGAGACCTTGTCGAAGCAACAGCGCCTGGAGCGTTTCGTCATTGGAGAGTTCAACGATGACTGAGTGGCCGGTAGAATTTCGTTTTGGTGGTTTGGGTGGCCAAGGGGTGGTGACCCTGGGGGCGGTGTTGGCCGATGCCGGCGCCCGCGCCGGTCTAGAGGCGGCGGCTTCTCAGTCCTATGGCTCAAGCGCGCGCGGCGGCGCTACCCGCGCCGATGTGATCTTATCCGACGACGCCATCGACTTTCCCCATGTGCACCGGCCCCGGTTCTTGGCGATTTTGGCCCAGGAGGCATTTGAGAGCTATGCCGCCGAGACCGATCCCGAGGGTTTGATCTGTTATGATGGCTTCTTTGTCAAACCGGACGATCGGGCCCGGGCCCAGTTGCGATCGGTGCCCGCCACCGAGATCGCGGTACGCGAGATTGGCAACAAGGTGGCCGCTAACTTCATCATGCTAGGCGCAATGCTGGGCGCGATCGATCTGATCGACCCGGAGAGAATGCAAGAGGCGATTCGGCATTTGGTGCGGGAGCGTTTTTTGCAAGCGAACTTGAAAGCCTTTGGCCTGGGCCTGGACCTCGGCCGAGCATTGCCCTTTGCCAAGGAAGGGTCATGAGCATTATCCGAACCCACCATCCGGTGTGGGACCGTGGTCGTTGCTTTCCCTGCGGGGCCTGCACCCGGCATTGTCCCGCCACTGTCTTGACCGAACAAGCAGAAGAAGTCGATAGCTTGCGGGGCCGGGTGGCTAGCTTGCGCAGCTTGCCCAAGCAACCGGCCGATCAGCCGCCCTGCCAGCGTTCCTGTCCTTTGGGCCAGGATGTGCCCGGCTACGTGCGCGCTTTGGCCGCCGGTGACGCCGACCGCGCCCTGAACATCATTGCCCAGACCAATCCCTTACCGGCGGTCAGTGCCAGAATTTGTATGCGCCCCTGCACCCGGGCCTGTGTGCGGGGCAAGCTCGACCGCGCGGTCGACATCCGTGAGTTGAAGCAGGCCGCTTGCGCTTTGGGCACTCGCTCAAAACCGCTGGCGCCGAAACCTATCCCTGCCCAGGTGGTGGTGATTGGCGGGGGCCCGGCCGGTCTGAGTGCCGCGCTTTTCCTGGCCCGCGAAGGCTTCCGGGTTACGCTGCGCGAGGCCCGTGAGCAAGTTGGTGGCTTGTTGCGGGCGGTACCGACTTTCGATTTGCCGCCGGCCGACTTGCTTGCCGACATCCAGGCCATCGAGGCTGCTGGGGTCGAAATTCACACCCAGGCGCCCGTCCAAAACGCCGTCGAGATCGACGCTTTGTTTGCCCAAGGCGCCCAAGCAGTGGTCTTGGCCACGGGCGCAGATTGCGTCGACAAGCCCGAAATCATCGGCCTGGACCTGGCCGGCTGTGTCGATGGCATCAGCTTTGTTCGCCAATACGGGCAAGGCCAAGGTCCCCGGCTCAGCGGGCCTACGGTGGTCTTTGGCCGGGGATACCTGGCGGCGGCCATTGCCCGCACGGCCTTACGCAGTGGCAGCGAATCAGTGACCCTGCTACTCGACCAGAAAAAACGCATGGCATCCGCCGAGCCCGAAGGGCTGGCGCTGGCCGAGGCCGAAGGCGTAAGCGTAAAATGTGGCATCCGGCCACTTGAAGTTTCAGGAGGGGATAAGCTGCGCGCCATCAAGTGTACGGCCGAAGAAGGCGAAAGCGAAATAGCCGCTTCGCTCTTGGTCTACGCGGTGAGCCGATCCTCCGATCAAGCCTGGCTATCGGATACCGATTTGGCCGACCGACCCGGCCTTTTCCGGGCGGGAGAGCTACAATCGGGGTCGCGGGATTCTGTGCGTGCCATGGCCTCGGGCGAAAAAACCGCCCGGGCGGTTGCCAGTTACTTGCGACCGGGAGCAGAGACATGAGCGATGATCTTTGTCGTCCCCTGGGTGGACCCGGTAAAGAGCAAAGCCTGCGACCAGCGGCCGAGCGGCGCCTGGATTTCGAATTGGTGTCGCAGCCCTGGAGCGCGGCCGAAGCCGCGGCTGCGGCCCAGCGCTGTCTGGCCGATCATGTCTGTACCTATTGTGAGGTTTGTCAGTTGATGTGCCCAGACCAATGCATTACCCGTGACCCGGACAGCGGCGAAATCCTGATCGACCTGGACCATTGCAAGGGTTGCGGCCTGTGTGCCCACTTTTGCCCCAAGGGCGCCATTGCCATGGAAATTGAGCAAGGCTGATTCGAGGTAATCATGAAAGCAAAGAATGTTCTCCTGGCCTGTGCCTTGCTGGCACTGTTTTCTTCCGCCGAAGTCGCGGCCCAAACTTGTCCCGGCGCAGTACCCATAAGCTGTGACCAGACGGCCAGCGGCAGCACCCGCACCGGGGCCAATCTGATCCCCAGCTATGATCTATGTAGCCAGACCAACTCCTATGCCGGCAACGAAGCCTTCTACTTGCTCTCGCTGGCCCAGCCCGCCGAAGTAACCCTGCGGCTGGTGCCCTCGCCTTTCTACGACGCCATGCTGGTGGTGATGCCGGCCCTGGCCGGAGATTGC
>JAUVBB010000519.1 GCA_030591445.1 Deltaproteobacteria bacterium
GGGCGGGCCAGCGGGCGAAGAGGACGAGCTTTGACAAGCGCCGGCAAACAAAACTAGGCAGCAAGTCGCAAATAAGATTTTCACCAACACCTCCCCAAAAACTAACTAGAGCGGATGGCAGACCACCACCCCTTCAGCGGTCGGACCACCCTGTTGCAGAAAAAAATCCGCCAACTGGGCAAAGACTTCTTCGCCCGGGCCAGGCATCAAAGTGGCCGGCGGCAAACTTTTGAGAAACTTCTGGCCATAAGCCTTAGTCAGCAAGCGATTATCGAGCACTACCACCGAGCCCCAATCGGCACGGCTGCGCACCAAGCGCCCAAAGCCCTGCTTGAGCTTGAGCACCGCCCGCGGCAACATAAAATGAGCAAAAGAACTCTGGCCCGCTCGCTCAACCGCTTCCATGCGCGCCTGGACCAACGGCTCGTCCGGGACATCAAAGGGCAGGCGGGTAATGATCACATTGCGCAAGGCCGAGCCCACCACATCGACCCCTTGCCAGAAACTCTCGGTGCCAAACAAGACACTCTGCTCGTTTTCCCGAAAACAGTTTAGCAGCCGATCCCGAGGCTGTTCTCCTTGGCAAAAAACATCCAGGCCCAGTTCTTCGAGCCGGTCCTTTACCATCTCGTGTACCCGGGTCATCAGACCCCAGGCGGTAAACAGCACCAAGGCCCGACCCTCGCTGGCCGCCGCCGCCTGGTACACCGCTTCGGGCAACTGCTGCTCAAACAAAGGATGGTTGGGCGCGGCCATGTTGGTGGGGGTCACCAACCGAACCTGGGTGGCGTAATCGAAAGGGCTGTCGACCACCAGGCTTTGCACCCGCTCGGCACTTTGGTGACCCAGACCGACCCGCTGAGACCAGAAATCGAAGGAGCCGCCCACCGACAAGGTAGCCGAAGTCAAAACCACGGAATCCATGGTTTGGTACACTGACTCGTTCATCAAGGCCGAGACATCCAAGGGCGCGGCATGCAAAGTCAGCCGATGTTTGGATTTACGGCCTGATTCCACCCAACGAACCATATCGTCGGGCTGCTCGCTAATCACCAGCTCGGTCTCCTCGGCCAAAGCCTCGACGCGTTTGATCCAGGCCGCTACCTCGGCCATTCGGTCTTCGTCTTCGTCCAGGTCCGAAAGCCTATCAACCACGCGCTCGACCCCTTTGGCCAGTCGGCGCGCAGTTTGGGCGGCCGCCACAAAGGCCTCATGGGCCGCCGCAAAACCATAATGCTCAAAGACCTCGCCCACCAAGCGCAGCTTGGCGTCCCCGCCGCCACCACCCCGATCAAGCTCCAGGGCCAAGGCCTGCATATGATCGAAGGCCCGCTGGTAGCTCTGCCGAGCCGCTTTGACCAAACCCGCCACCGGCCCTTGGGCCTCTTGTCCCATTCTCTTGGCCCGACCAGGGGCCAAGGCACCATCACCATCGGCCAGTTCCGCCGACAAGCCTTGCAGCAAACCGCCTTTGCCACCGGCCGGCGAACTCATCCGCCCCAACATACGCATGACTCCCACCCGGGTCAGGCGTACGCCAAAAAATGAACTGGCGGCATCTTCCAAACCATGACCCTCGTCGAGAACCAGGCGACGATATCGGGGCAAGATGTTATGGGTATTGCCGTCTCCCAATTCGCGCCGCAAGGCCAAATCGGCAAAGAGCAAATGGTGATTGACCACCAGCAAATCCGCTCTTTGGGCCCGGGCACGCGCCGCCACAAAAAAGCACTCGCCGCGAAAAGAACAACGATGACCCAGGCAGGCGTCGGCGTCCGAGCAAAGCTGATGCCACAAGGCCTCGGGAGCCGCAAAGGGCAAATCCGCCCGAGAGCCATCCGTGGTCGTTTCGGCCCATTCGGCTACCCAGGCCAGGCTTTCGGCCAGATCCTCGGCCGAGAACAAGGAACGCTGTCGGGTCGCTTCGCTCAATCGGCGGCGGCAAAGATAATTGCCGCGGCCCTTGACCAGAACCACGTCCAATTCGCCCCCCATCACCCGGCTGACCAAGGGCAAATCCTTGCCCACCAGTTGTTCCTGCAAATTGATGGTGCCCGAACTGATCACCACCCGTTCGCCAACCTGCTTGGCCCAAAGGGCCGCGGGCAAACCATAAGCCAGGCTCTTGCCCACGCCGGTCCCCGCCTCCACCGCCAGGATCTGGTCCCGGTTGAAAGCCGCGCACACCGCCCCCAGCATCTGCATCTGCCCCGGCCGATCTTCAAAACTATCGAGCACCCGGCTGACAGCACCCCCCTGCCCCAGCATTTCGGCCAGCAGCTCAGGATCCAACCGTTCTTTGAAATCCGCTATGTCTTGCCGCTCGTCCATACGCCGCCGAAGCTACCACATCCGCTCCCCCCGGGAGAAGACCTTTGACAGGCTTGGCAACCTGGTTTATTGCTGGCAATAGTCGGATCCGACAGGGGAAAGGAAGTTCGTCATGATCAAGATCTGCTTCTTCGCTATTTCGGTGCTTTGCTTGCTACTGACTTCCGGGTCAGCGGCCCGGGCCGAACAGGAACTTCGCGCTCAAACTTTTTCGCGCGCGCAAATGCAAAGCATGATCCAATTTCTTGGTTCAGACTTGCTCGAAGGCCGGGCCCCCGGCACCCGCGGGGGACGCTTGGCCGAGGCCTATATCCAAAGTTTGTTCAAGTTGTGGGACTTGGCCCCGGGCGCCGACGGTAAATATGGGCAAGCATTTTCCCTGCTTGGTTTCACCATGGAGCATCTTGCCATCCAAGCCGCCGGCAGCTGGCTCAAGTTCCATAAAGACGTCATGGGCACCTATGCGGCCCAGCAATCAAAATTCGACATGCGCGGCGAGGCGGTCTTCATCGGCTTCGGTATCGCCACCGACAAATGGAAATGGGACGATTTCAAAGACGAGGACATCAGCGACAAAATCGTCATTGCCCGGGTCAACGATCCGGGCCTGGCCCACGCCGAACTATTTGAAGGAAAAGTCTTAACTTATTTCGGCCGCTGGACCTACCACATTGAAGAAGCAGCCCGACGCGGGGCCAAAGCCATCTTGCTCATCCACACCGATGAGACCGCGGGCTACGGCTGGCAGGTGGTGGAAAATTCATGGGGCACCGAAGCGCTCCTGTTGCCGGCCGATACCGAGAACAAGTTGAAGTTCCGCGGCTGGATCAAAGAGGCCAGCCTGCGCCGGGTATTGGCCCGCAAGCGCATCGACTTAGATGAGCTTTACCGCAAATCCACCCAGCCCGAATTCCGGCCCATCAAGCTAGGATTTCAAGTACGCATCCGCGGCCGGCAACAGCACCGAAAAATCGAGGTGCAAAACATGGTGGCCCACATTCCCGGTAAAACCAAGCAACGCATCGTACTTTCGGCCCACATCGACCATCTGGGCATAGGACCGTCCGGCACCGACGATCGCATCTACAACGGCGCCATCGACAATGGCAGTGCGGTGGCCAGCATGATGCTAACCGCCAAAGCCCTCAAACAAGCCCAGGACCAGCTCCACTATTCAGTCACCATCCTGGCCTGCCAGGCCGAAGAATCGGGTCTGCTGGGCAGCCGCTACTACGTCACTCACACCGACCGGGAGAACATCATCGCCAACATCAACTTTGAGTCCACTCCGGTCTGGGAAGCCGCCGATACCATCATGGGTGTCGGCGCCCGATTTTCTTCCCTGCAAGACGGCCTTAAAAAGGTGGCCAGCGATATGGATCTTGGCTACAGCGAGTTCTCCATGACCAACCAGGGCTTTTTCTTCCGCTCCGACCAGTTCTCTTTCGCTCGCTTCGGCATCCCCGCCATCTGGATCAGCGCCGGCGAAAACGACAGCTCGGGCAAACGAAAATATCCCGCCTTCTGGAAAACTGGTTATCACACCGTCAAAGACGAGTACCACGCCGACTGGCCACTCGAAGCCATGGCCCAAACCATCCGCGCCACCCTGTACCTGATCGACGACCTGAACCAGACCCGTACCCCTCCCCGCTGGACCCGAAAACTAACTTTCCCCACCCAATAGCAGGATAAAATTCCCCGGGGCACACGCAGCGAAGATCATAGGATATTGACCCACTTGGGCCAACTGAATCACGTTTCCGTAGGGGCGCGTCGCGCGCGCCCGTTCGGCATTGGCCAAACCCCACCCAGATGCATTGGATACCAATGACAACCCCGACCAACTGAATCACGTTTCCGTAACGGGCGCGGGGATCCTATGTGGGATGGTTGGCATTGGCCGCACGGGCGCGCGCGACGCGCCCCTGATATGGAACGATCTGTCAACTGGTTTATAACTCAGGGCATAGCAGACAGCCTTTCTGCCGGACAAGAACAGACAAGGAAGCAGTCAGGAGTACATAAAC
>JAUVBB010000209.1 GCA_030591445.1 Deltaproteobacteria bacterium
AAATCGTCATCCCCGAGACGTTTTTGTCGGGGACCCAGGTTTCTCTAACATCCTGTAGGGGCGGGCTGTTCACGAGATCCCCGACAGAAACATTTCGGGGATGACGGCTTTTTTTTAGGGGTTTTTCATTTATCGACAGTCTCGAAACATTTCTGGGATAACCTGGGTGTTTTTTATGGAAAAGGGCTACTCTCGAATCACAGTTTAACTAAATCAACTTGCTGCGATCCCATGCCGATCTTTTCTGCGTAGTCCAGGATGCGGCGGTAATTGATATCGTAGATCGCCCGCCATAAATCTTTTTCGGTACTGCCCTCGGCCTTGCTCATGGGGGCGGCAGGGCTCTTTGCTACCAGATCCACGGAAAGTCGATCGATTGCTACCGGATCGGTGGCAGCGGCGAAACCAATATCGGGCGTAAAGGGTGTATCCGACCAGTCGCAACAGTCGCAATCCGGGGTAATTTGAATCAGGAAGTTCAAATAGCCCACTTTTCCAGGTTTGTCCTTGACCGCCGCCCAGGCATATTCCGCGGTCTTGTGCTGGATCGCTTCCCCGGAGGTCTGCCAGTTGATGGGAATGGCCTGGTGAGGACAGGCGGTGGTGCATTCACCGCAACCGATACAAAGTTTGGAATCAATCAACGCCACTTTACCGCCGGCCGCGGCGTTAACCAGCGCAATACAGGAGACCGGGCAACGCGCAACACAGATACCGTCCCCATCACACTTTTCAGGATCGACTTCGGGATGAACGTCAGAGTGCAGGATTTGCTTGCCGGCGGGGCTCGCACAACCCATCCCCAGATTCTTCAAGGCACCGCCAAAACCAAAGAGTAGATGAGATTTTACATGGCTAAGCACAATCATGGCATCGGCATCCAATATGCCCGAGGCAATCTTGGCCTCGCCCACTCGCGAATTGGGCAGTTTGACCGACCGGAAATCGCGCCCGGTCAAGCCATCGGCCACGATAATTGGCGCTCCCAGAGTCTCGGCGGTAAATCCGTTCATGGCCGCGGCGGCAAGATTCTGGACCGCATTGCGCCGCATGCCGGTATACAAGGTATTGGTATCGGTCACAAAGGGGTGGCCACCAGCCTCCTTGACCAAGCTCACAATTTTCCGCACATAGGGCGGTGGTACAAAGCCAACATTGCCGGGTTCGCCCCAGTGTACCTTAATGGCCACCCGGTCGCCCGCCTGAATCAACTTGGCAAAGCCCGCCCGATTGAACAGCGAACGAACCTTGTCCAACCGGTTTTTCTTTGCCGAAGCGCGGGCACTATGAAAAAACACCTGACTTGCCATATGATTTCCTCCAAAAATTTCTAAGCACTGCCAGGGTAAATCATATTTGTGATCAGCACGCAAACTTCAAATAGTCTCTTGACATACGACGTGTCGTGCTTAACTTGAACGGGTATTGAGAGGCATGTTAATTATACTATTGTTTCCGGAGGCTTAGACATGGGTAAATGCATCGGTATCGACTTGGGCACGACCAACTCAGTTGTCGCTGTCATGGAAGGTGACGCTCCCACATTAATTACCAACGAGGAAGGCAATCGGACCACGCCCTCCGTCGTCGCTTATCAAAAAGAAGGCGAAATTCTGGTTGGGCAGGTCGCTCGTCGGCAGGCCATCACCAACCCCGAGAACACAGTTTACAGTATCAAGCGTTTCATGGGTCGTAAGTTTTCCGAAGTAAGCGAAGAAATCAAGCTGGTTCCCTACAAAGTCGTGAAGAACGGCACCGGAGACGTCCAGGTAGAAGTAATCGGTAAAACATTGGCCCCACCCGAGATCAGCGCAAAAATCCTGCAAAAGCTGAAACGGGCAGCCGAAGCTTACCTGGGAGAAGAGGTAAAAGAAGCGGTCATTACCGTACCGGCATACTTCAACGACAGCCAGCGCCAAGCCACCAAAGATGCCGGCACTATCGCCGGCCTGGAAGTCAAACGAATTGTCAATGAACCAACGGCAGCCGCCTTGGCCTATGGCCTGGACAAGAAGAAAGACCAACTGATTTCTGTCTTTGACTTCGGCGGTGGTACCTTTGATATTTCTGTCTTGGAAGTTGGAGAAAACATTGTAGAAGTTATCTCCACCAACGGTGACACCCACTTGGGCGGCGACAATATCGACCAACGTATCATCGACTACCTGGTCAGTGAGTTCAAAAAGGACCAGGGCATTGATGTGTCCGGCGACAAAATGGTGATTCAGCGGCTTAAAGAGGCAGCCGAGAAAGCCAAGATCGAGCTTAGTTCCGCCTTGGAAACCGACATCAATCTACCTTTCCTGACCGCCGATCAGAGCGGTCCGAAGCATATGACCTTGAAGCTCACGCGGGCCAAGCTAGAGTCTCTATGCGAAGACTTGATCATGCGCTGCTTTGCTCCGGTGGCAAAAGCACTGGAAGATGCCGCCAAGAAACCTTCCGATATCGATGAAATCGTCATGGTAGGTGGGTCTACCCGGATGCCAAGAGTACAGGACGAAGTAAAGAAATTTTTTGGCAAAGAACCCAACCGCACGGTGAATCCAGACGAAGTTGTGGCGGTGGGCGCAGCCCTGCAAGCCGGTGTGCTTTCTGGTGACGTCAAGGACCTACTCTTGCTGGACGTAACGCCTCTTTCTTTAGGCATCGAGACCCTGGGCAGTGTCATGACCCGCTTGATCGAGCGCAACACCACCATTCCCACCCGGAAAAGCGAAACTTTTTCCACGGCGGCAGACGGGCAAACCTCGGTGGATGTGCATGTGCTTCAGGGCGAACGGGACATGGCCGCGGATAACCGCACCTTGGGCAAATTCATGCTCGATGGCATTCCTCCGTCGCCCAGAGGAACCCCGCAAATCGAAGTAACCTTCGACCTCGACGCCAACGGCATTGTCAATGTTTCGGCAAAAGACAAGGCTACCGGCAAAGAGCAAAACATCACCATTACCGCTTCCAGTGGCATGGCCCAAGGCGACATCGACGCCAAAGTGCGTGAGGCTGAAACCCATGCCGAAGATGACAAGAAACGCCGGGCTGAGGTCGAAGAGCGCAACCGTGGCGAACAATTGGTCTACCAGACGGAAAAGACCTTATCCGAATTCAAGGAAAAGTTGCCGGCCGAGGTAATCAGTGACATCGAAGCCAAATTGAAGGTGCTCAAAGACGAGCTGGGTCAAGGAAATACCGAAGCCATCGCGAAGGCATCCGAAGAACTGATGCAAGCATCTCAAAAAATGGGCGAGTCACTCTACCGAGAGTCTGCAGAAGCTGCAAGCGCGGAAGGCCAAACGCCGCCGGGCGCTGGTGATGCCGGTGAGGCAGCAGCCGCTGCCGCTGCTGATGAAGGTGATGTGATCGACGCTGAGTTCAAAGAGTCGAAAGCGTAGTTTTTTTCTCCCCTTCCCCTGCTTTTCGGTTTGCGAATCCTGCCTAGACAATGTTACAATAAGATATAACGAAACCTAGGGGGTTTTTCGCGCAAGCAAAGCGAGGCAGGTATTGGCAGACCCTGAAAAAGCACCTTTGGAATACCGCGGTCCGCAAGGAACCAGCCGGGTACTTATCGTCGATGATGAGCCAGTTGTTTGCCTCATGCTGGAAGAGGCATTGGCCGACGAGTTTTCGATTGCGGTGGTCACAACCGGAGAAGATGCCGTCCCCTATCTGGTCAATTTGCCCCCGCAAATCATGGTCATCGACAAGAACTTACCCGGCATGTCTGGCCTGGATTTACTCAAACAGGTCAAAGAGTTACAACCTGACACCGAAGTCATTGTCATCACCGGCTATGCCTCCCTGGGCAGTGCTATCGAGGCCATGCGTTTTTCTGCCTACGATTACCTGATGAAACCATTCGACGACATCGATCTGGTACGCGAAAAGATTCGGCGGGCCGGTGAGAAGAGCGAATTGGCTTCGGAACGCCGCTTGCTCATGGAGCAGGTGCTGGCCTCAAACCAAGAGCTTAGAGATGCCCAGGCCCGTTTGGGCCGGGCATACCTGCAAACGCTTACCAGCATGATTACGGCGCTTGAAGCGCGTGATGCCTGCACCCGCGGCCATTCTGATCGAGTGGCCTCCTATACCGAGATGATCGGCAAGGAGTTGCGTCTGGCCGGTGCTATTCAGGAGAAGCTGGTGGATGGCGCGCGCCTACACGACTTGGGGAAAATCGGCATCCGCGAAGAAGTACTCAACAAAACTTCGCGGCTTACTGACGACGAATACAAGCACATCCAGACCCATCCGAATATCAGCGCCGACATTATCGGCCAAATGGAAGCTTACGCCCACTTGGTGCCCATGGTAAAACACCATCACGAGCGCTACGACGGCGGCGGCTATCCCAGCGGTTTGGTCGGCACCATTATTCCCTTTGAGTCTCGGATTATCGCCGTGGCCGACACATTCGACGCCATGACCTCTGAACGCCCCTATCGCCAACCACGCAGCCACGCCGATGCCTTCCGCGAAATAAGGGATGTTTCAGGTAGTCAACTCGATCCCGATGTGGTCAGTGCCTTTTTAATTGCCCAGGGAAGATTGGGCAACATCGATTCCTAAACACTCTAGTCAGTTCAGATCGACCGCAAGCGGCAAGGTGATAGTGCGCCTTTCCCCTCGATAACGTGGATATCTAAATAGCTGCATGGCTGTGCTGAAACAACGGCCCAATTCAGACCCAGTTTGGGAGGGCTTGAACTCAAACCGGACTGCTCGACCCTCGTTGCTCACCGCCCAGTCCAGCACGAATTGTTCGCCACGCTGTATTTCTCCTCGTTTGGTGGCATCGAACAAACATTTGGTCAAAAGAGCTAGATACTCCTTGTGGACCCCATGTATCTCTGCTTTGCTCAGCTTCTGCCTCTTCCTGGCACTGGAAAAATCATGAAAGGTGACAAAGCCGGTCGCCTGCTGCTCTAACTTCAGGCAAGATACCGAGTTCGGAATCTTGCGTAGCTGGGCACATACCCGGATTAAACTTTTCGAACGAGCATAGCGGCGCTTTGCTTTTTTCAGATTTCGGGTCTCGATGGCATTGGCCTGGGCGTACAATGTGTAGGCGTCCGACCATTGCTTCGCTTTTTCATTAATGCGGGCGGCGGTCCGCAACAAACCCGCGCGCTTTTGCCTACAAGCCCCTTTTTCACAGGCAGCAGCAGCCAAGGCGTATTTCTCCAGTTCGTCGTCCGGGTATCCAGAGACGCCGGCCAAAATCGCCTCTGCTTGCAAACCCCAAGCTCTCAACTCTCGGTTGCGAGTCTTGCGAGCCAAGGCGGTTATTTTGGTGGCCGCTTGCATCCATTCAAATATTTCCGGGCGGATTTCGTCTGGTGGTTCGTTCTTCCGTGGCCAGCGCCGGGCCTTCTTGACGATTTTCTTGACCGTCTGCCAGGCATCTTCCAGGCGTTTGAAGCGCCGGGCATAAGCGGCCGGCCATTTTTCGCTTTTTTTGCTCAATCGCCGCACCAAGCGATCACGCCTACGGGTCTCGCCGGCAGCAGCATAGGCGGCCATCGCTTTTCGGTAAATGGCAGCCGCGGATTTAGGCCGGCCAAGCTCTCGCAAGGTATCGCCCTTCTTTTCCCGCAATCTGCCAATCTTCGCCGCATTTTCTTGCCGCAGATCCAGAGCCGATAATTTTTTTTCGATACCGTCAAGCCGCGTTTGTAAAGACGGCTTGTTCCCCGCCAGCACTGTGCGGCCTGGGATCGAGGCTAGCAACAGGCCGCCACAGGCAGCGAGTCCAAGTAGAGATATGCGGTACGTTTTTAGCCAGCGTTTTGCCATAATGGTATGATACTTTTGGTATCGCATTCGCGTCATTCAGTCAACAAAGAAGGAGCAAATGAACGCAATCCCTCAAATATTAGCAACCGTGGTGCCGGTCTTCGCCATTATGGCTTTGGGCTTTTTGTATGGCCGCGTACGCAAATTGCCCGCGCAGGCACTGACCGACATGTTGCTCTGGATATTTCTCCCTTGTCTGGTTTTGGGATCTTTGGGTTCTCATCCCATTGATGCCAAAGAGCTGATTCAAATTGGTTCAGCAGCGCTGCTGGTCATGGCGGGAACCGGAATCCTGGCTACTCTGCTATTTTCCCGCCGGCCGGAGTGCCGGGCGCTCACCCTGTCCAGTGTGTTTATGAACAGCGCCAACATGGCTTTTCCGATTGCATTGTTTGCCTTCGGCTCGGCGGGCCTAACCAGGCAGGTAGCCTTTTACGTGGCGGTACACGTGTTCCATGTAACCGTGGGCGTGGGCTTGGCGCGCGGCAAAGGCGGGATACGAGAAATGTTTCGTTTGCCGCTAATCTATGCGGCGGCACTGGCCTTGACCCTGGCACTGACCGGGCATCAAATCCCGCCGGCGATCAGCAAACCGCTCGCCTTGGTGGGCAATGCCACCATCCCCATCATGCTTTTGTTACTGGGGGAACGTTTGGGGAAAACCCGCATCGTCTATTTCGCCCTGGCCCTGCCGGCCGCCTTGATTCGAATCGTCGGTGGATTTGCTTTCGGTGTATTGGCAGTGAGTTTATTTGACCTGAACGGCACCGCCCGCGCCGCGGTTATGATTGGCGCGGTGATGCCTTCAGCCGTGTTTAATTTTGTGCTTGGTGAAAAATATCGTTTGCACCCGGAACTAATCGCAACCGTGGTGGTTGTCTCGACCTTGATCTCGATTTTCACCACCCCCCTGGTGCTACTCTTTATCGGCATGGACTAATGGGGAGATAATTTTGCCTGACTTGACCATTATCGGCGGAAAGATTGCCAGCGCGCATGGTCTGCGCCGAGCTGATATCACCGTGGCCGGCGGCAAGATTGTGAGTCTGGCCAAGCTAAGCCGAAAACAAATTGCCCGGGCGAGCAAGACGGTGGATGCGCGCGGTTGTCTGGTGATTCCAGGGGCGGTGGATCCACACGTTCATTTCCAGTTAGACATCGCCCCGGGTTTGCGCACCGCCGACGATTTTGCCACCGGCAGCCGAGCCGCCTTGGCCGGCGGTATTACCACGGTAATTGACTACACGGCACCGACTGGACAACAGTCCCCTTTAGATGCCCTGGCGGCCAGAAGAAAACAAGCCGATGGCGCCATCCACGTAGACTACGGTTTGCACAATGTCCTGATTAACTGGAAACCCCAATGGGCGAACCAAATGGACAGCTTGGCTCTACAAGGAGCCCCCTCGGTCAAACTCTTTACCACCTACCGCGATCGAGGCTGGCAGGCCAACGATGTCATGCTGTACCAGGTAATGGAAGCCTGCCGGCAAGCTGGCGTCACGGTTTGCCTGCATGCCGAAAACGACTCTCTAATAGAGATGTTCGCCGGCCGTATCTCGCCGACAAATTTGGGTGCCCAGTCTTTGGCACTTTCTCGCCCACCCATCTGCGAGATTGAAGCAGTCGCGCGGGCCATCACCTTGGCCGAAGCGACCGGTGTGCACTTGCATCTGGTGCATTTGTCTTGCGCCGAATCGGCGCGTCTGCTCTCGAACGCTCACCAACGAGGTTTGCCGATAAGCGGCGAGACCTGCCCGCAGTTTTTGGCCCTGGATCAAAACAAACTCGCTGGCCCCCAAGGACACCTGTGGGCTTGTTGTCCGCCGCTACGCGACCGCAAAAACCGACTCGGCTTGCAAAAAGCGCTGCAGCAAAATGTTTTCCAGGCACTGGCCACCGACCACTGTGCTTTTAGCCATGAACAGAAGGATCGATGGGCCGGCGACTACCGGCATATTCCCTGCGGTCTCCCCGGCGTGGAGACGGCACGGTCCTTGACCTATACCCTGGGTCCCGACCAAAAAAAGCTCAGCCTCAAGCAATGGATCTGGTTGCACAGCGAGGGCCCGGCCCGCTTGTTTGGCATCTACCCGCAAAAAGGCTGCCTGCAGCCGGGGGCGGACGCCGATATCGTGCTCTGGGATCAAAACGCCCGCTGGCGGGTAAAGGCAAGCAGGCTGGCGTCTGCCTGTGACTGGAGTCCTTACCAGAACATGCAGCTAAGCGGTCGGGCTCGACAGGTGCTGCTCAGAGGTCAGGAAGTGTTCAAGGACGGAAAGCTAGGCGATGACCTGCCAATGGGGAAATACTTACAGCGTAGACGCCAGAAACCATCACAACTGGCACTGAATGCCTTCTTCTAGGCCACACTGTCTACCCATCACGCAGCCGCCGAAGGTCTCGCCCGGAAATTTCTCACAAGGTATCGCGCAGTCGGCCGAGGTCTGACAAGGCTTCTTGGAGCTAATACAAGTCTTGGTGATGAGACCACAGATATCGGGCGGGCAGCGGTTGGTGCTATCGTTGCAAGCGCAATAACCCTTATCGGCTTCCAGGCTCTTTAGACAGGGCGCGCCGGCCGGACACTGTGCATCCGAAGAACATTCATCCGCCGGGTCAACTACCCGAATGGCGCCGCATTGAAAGCCATTGGGACAGGTAAGGGTCACCGAACAATCCACCCCGCAATATTCATCGTGTTGGGTACCGAAGGCGTCGCCCTCGAAAGGGTATATCAGGCAAAGGTTGGTGGCGATATCACCACAATCATTGCCGATGCTGCTGGTACAAGGCATACAATAAGGGGCAGTTGCCTCGTTATAGGCGTTCTGACAATTGCCCAACTCACAACTCTCGAGAAAACCACAGAAAGTACTGTCACTGCAAACGCCAGGCTGACAGCTACCGCTGATACACGAAGCCTTGATGCCGTTTTCCCAGGCGCAGTCTCCGTGATCCTCACAGCCGATCTGGCAAACCCCGTTCACACAAATTTGACCGATCAGGCACTGGAGCTTGTGGGTGCAGATCGCGCTGGAAATACAAGTCTTGGTGGGCGTATCGCAAATCTCGCTCTGCGCGCAATCTTCGTTGTCAAAACAACCTGAGCTGGGCTGACAATACCCGGAGGCATTGCATTTTTCGCCGTCAGGGCAACCGCAGTCTTCCACACACAGGCATTCGCCCGTCTCCACCTGGCAGCTTTGGCAACCTCCGCAATCGGTGTCTGCTTTGCAACCAGTATAGATTTCGCAACTTCCGCTCGGCATGCATCGTTCGCCGAGGGCGGTGTTACAACCCAAATCGCTAATGCAGCGACAGAACTTACCGTAGATATCGCAAACCCAGTTGGTGGGACAGTCGCCGTCTTTCGCACACTCCCCTTCCGAACCCGTCCCCTTGCATCCGCCCACTGTGAGTACCGCCAGCAGCAAAAAACCACCTAATAAAGAAACTTTTTTCATGATTTTCTCACCTTTCCCGCAAGCGTCTTGCTACCTGCATCCACCGACGCAACTATAGATCACGGCCACGGTGGAGCCACCCGGAGGGAAGTAGAGTCCCTGGAATGCAATGATGTAATTGGTGGCGCCGGCCAGCAGCTCGCTCTCCAGCACCCAACCATTGGTTAGATCCGGGGAAATCTCGACCCCATCACATTTGCCAGCCTCGAACCCACAACTGCCCAGCGGGCATTGGTCGTGGCTGGTGCAATCGGCGGCCCCGGGGGCATAGACATAGACTTTTATCGAAGACAGATTGGGCTCTTTGCTCAAGATGAAATCCCGGCGGGGGTGCAAATAGCTGACTTCAATAACCGCCTTTGGAGGAGGTACGTAGCTGCCGCTGAAAAAGATGGAGCCATTTTCAAAGGTCCAGCCGGTGTCACGATTCTCGGCGACCTCTACCCCGTCGACTTTGACCACAATGGAGGCGACCTCGGGGCTTTCGTCGGATAGACTAAAGCGCCGGTCAAGACCGGCCACGGTCAGACCTAGTTGGTTCAGGGTATTGCTAAAGTCACCTTCACAGATAGAACCAACACTTCCGCCCATGGCTTGTACCAGATCGTGATAGCGCTCGCCGGGCGCCGCCGTACCGCCAGCGCCGCTGCAACCATCCGTTCGATCGCCTACGATGGCTCCACCCACAACCCGATTTTCATTGCCCGCGCCCTTCAAGGTTTCGAAGGTGCGATGGAAGAAATTGACAACATTGAAGGATTTGTCGTCTTCGTCTGACACAAAGATAACGGCCAGGGCTGCGTCATGTCTAAGGAAGCCGGCATTGTATCCAGACAGCAACGGCTCGCTCAAGGCCATGTAGGCGGCCTCAAGACCCTTTTCCTTGCCCGCGCCATCGATGCCGACTTGCACGTTGGCGGCAAACTGAGTCCTGGCATCAGGCCCAGCTTGGATGATGCGCGGATTGCCCTGCAGCTTACCGGCAAAGGCTATATTTTCCATGTCGGTAGAGATGACCCCGATTTGATAATCAACGCTCGAGTTCTCAACAACTTCAATGAAAGCATCGAAATTGTTAGCGAGGTTGGCTTGTTCCTGGATCATGGTGCCCGAGTTGTCAATGATCCACAGGATGTCAATTTTCGCTGAAGTCTTTTGCGAAAATGTGTCCACCTGCAAAGACCCTTCGGGGAAAAACAGGTCTAGTTGGTTGGTTACCGAGGTCAGATGAATGTCTTCGCATCCGGACCAGGTTCCCGCCAGTGCGAGCAACGCCAAAAACTGAATACGCATCAATAACTTTCTCATACCAAAGGCCTCCCTTCCTGCCTATTTCGGCGCCGGCGCCAGCATAGCCCCAGAACCGCGACCCCCGTCGCAATCATCAAAAAAGCAAAGCTCCCCTGTCCGGATTGGCCCGGGACAGATCGGCAGCCTGTATCTTTCGGTGCAGCTTCACATTTATTTTGCAGAGAATCGTCGACGAAATCCGGCGCGCTACCGGACAGCGGATAGACAAAGCAGATGCCATCAATGTCGTCCTGGGAAAGAGAGCGTTTTTGCGTCTCCCCTTCGGGGGCGGTTGAGTACATGGTGGCTTCCGATGCCTTGGAGTGATCCAGGCCCATCATATGCCCCGCCTCGTGCGCCATCGTGTTTTGAATGTCCATCATGGTGCTGGCAGAATCAACCGTGGTAAAGGGATAGCTATCGGCATTGAATTCGACATCGGCATCGACAATTTCACCAGTGTTAACATCGTAGGTGGTGGTGGTCAGGCCGATGGCGCTGCGGGCATGCTCCCAATTGTCTTCTACGAAAACCACTAGATTGATATTGTTTCCCCAATCGGTCTCATCAAAGCCGACATCCCGGCGATCGGTGGTGCCGGCATAGACCGCATTTAGGGCAGTGCAATCAGTTGTATTCCAGACATCAATCGCCGCTCGAACCGCCACCAGGCAACTGTTGCGCTCTACTTGTGAATAACAATCTTCTTGGATGGAAAACGAGAAAGTGTTGCTGCGCCATTTCAAACAAACGCCGGTGTCAGGGTCTTGGCTTCTCTTGAACGCTGACGCCGAGGAGGAGATCAACAAGGCCAGCGCCAAGAAGCAGAGACCGCGGGCGTTCATCGAGACTCCAGTTTCTTTTCTTGCCACAGAGAGCGAATGCGTCCAAAAGCCTGTTTTTTCTCTAAAACAAGGGGCCGGCCATGATCACCGGGAAAGCTCAAACCTTCCAGCAGTTGATGCACAACTTCCCATTTCTGGTCTTGGTGAAAACCGAAAACACCTTGGGAAAGCCCCACCACCCGGAAATGTTCTGTCGCCCGTTTTACGAACATCAGCCGCTCGCTGCCCAGGGCAAAGGTGGGATAACCATCGGTGCGCTGGGCCAGACGCCCGACCCGACCACCAGGTTGACGAATAGAAAAGGTTTTTGGACCGCTACCGGCCACTTCTTCGCTCACCGTAAACTGGTAGGTGGTATAGATTCTGCGCTGATTCGGGCCCCATTGCGAGACCCCTGGTTTGACCAATTTGGCCACCACCACCCGATCGGCGGATTCTACCAACTGCGCCAAACTTAGCCGCATGGCCGCTGAAGACCAAATTTGACCGCTACTTATCGCGAAGTACAAAAAGATCCCGATTAGGATTTTTATTTTCATCACGCCTGATACTGGCTTTTTTTTCCAGCTTCGTCAAG
>JAUVBB010000065.1 GCA_030591445.1 Deltaproteobacteria bacterium
CTCCCGACAATGGTTCTTGGAATATCGTTCATGACAGCCAAGTTCCCGCCGCCGTTTGGGGCACCGTCAGCTGGAACGCCGACGTTCCCGCCGGCAGTCTCTTGGCCGTCAGTGCCGCTAGCAGCGATGACGGTGTGACCTTCGGCCCCGAAGTAATGCTTACCAGCGGTGCCAACCTCACCATAGCCGATGGCCGCTTCCTGCGCGTTAGTGTCAGCTTCACCCGCGCGCCCACCGGCGAAAGCCCCACTCTCTTTGACCTGACCATCGCCACTCTTTGCGGCAACGGCGCGGTGGACTCGGGCGAGCAATGTGATGATGGCAACCGTGATGACGGTGACGGCTGCGCCTTTGACTGCACCCTGGAAAACTTGCCCCCCGTGGCCCAGTGCCAAGACGTGCTCGCTTCGGCCGGCCCCCAGTGCACCGCCTGTGTCTCGATCGACAACGGCTCTTACGATCCCGATGGCGATGACGTCACCATCAACGAGCTGCCCGGTTGTGACTACCCGCTCGGCGATACCCTGGTCTCTTTGACCATCACCGACATCCCCTTCGGCGAGACCGACACTTGCGCGGCCACCGTGACCGTGGTTGATGACACGCCGCCTATGGCTCTTTGCAACGCGCCGGCCACCATCACCCCGCCCGACGCCCCCATTTCTTTTGTGGGCACCGCGGCCGACAACTGTGGCGCCAGCGCCAACGTGACCAGCTACGACTGCTACGCCATCAATGGCGCCGGCAAGCGTATCGACAAGAAAGAGTCCTGCGTGGTCAGCTTCGCCGGCGACACCTTGACCATCCTCGACTCCGGCGGCGTCGACGATCACATCACCTGGACGGTAGTTGCTATCGACAACAGCGGCAACGTGACCACCCAGACTTGTGAAGTGCTGGTAGTCAACCCAGCCCAAGACAAAGTGAAGGACAACCGGAAAGTAAAATAAGTACAAAACATAGGCGGCTCGGTCCTTGGCTAAGGGCTGGGCCGCCTTTTTTCGTTTCACTACTTGAAATGATCCCAGCCCCCGGACGATGGCCTTTGCCAGGTACCATCGATACCCACCCGCACGCCGGCGCCAGCAGTGATTGTTCCCACCGGAAAAATTTCGATCTTCAGCTCAGCCAGGCAAGATTGGGTGATTTCTTGCTGCCGCTCGGCCGGTACACAAAACAAAAGCACATAATCTTCCCCACCGCTCAGTCCCCAGTGTCGGGCATCTCCCCCCGTGCTTTGGGCCAGATTGCGGGCGGCGACGGACAATGGCAAAGCGTCGGCTACCAGCTCCGCCCCGCATCCACTCTCGGCACAAATGTGGCCCAGATCCTGAACCACCCCATCGCTGACATCGATCATGGCGCTGACCCCGGCCTTTTGGGCCAACCAACGGCCCAAGGCCAGTTGAGGCTCGGGCTGTAAATGCGCGTGCACAAGTTTCTCGCGCTCGGACGCAGAGATGGCCGCGCCTTGGCCCAAGAGCAGCGACAAACCCGCGGCACTGTCGCCAACCAGACCGCCCAGACAAACGATATCGTCAGGACGGGCCCCCGCACGGGTGATCACCTGCTCCCGGGGCATGCGCCCAATCACGGTCAAGCTAAACACCAGGCCGGTCGGGCTGGCCACGGTATCACCACCCAACAACTCGCAGTGGTGCTCGCGGCCGCAAGCGAGCAGGCCGTCGCGAAAACCCTGGACAAAGTCCGTGGGCACCGTGGCCGGTAGACCCAGGGCCAGAAAGGTGGCCACCGGCTCACCACCCATGGCAGCAATATCAGACAAATTGACCGCCAGCGCCTTGTGGCCTAACTGGGCGGGAGTGGTATCGCTCAACCGAAAGTGAACATCTTGGCAGAGCATGTCAGTGCTGACCAACCAACAATCCTGACCGCCAGCAGCCAGCACCGCGCAATCGTCCCCGATGCCTTGGATCACCTGCTTGCCTTCGGCGGAAGCCTGGGAGCGAAACAAATCCACGATGCCAAATTCACCTAGCCCACCGGCTTTGCTGTTCATGCGCCCCTCTCCTCGCCTTCAACCAGGGCCACCGCCACTTCGGCAGCCACGGCGGCATTGTGACAAATCAGCTCTTGGTTGGTACGCAAGAGCGACTCGCCACCCAGGCGGGCCAGGCTGGCCAATACGAAGGGAGTAAGGGCTTTGCCCTGGATGCCATCCGCTTCGGCTTGGGCCAAGGCCCGCTGGATCAGTTTTTCCATGGCCTCTGGATCCTGTCCATGTTCGACCGGCACCGGATTGGCGATGACTACCCCACCGGCCAAATCGAGCTGCCGGCGCAGGCGCAATACCTGCGCTGCTTGCTCGGCCGTCTCCACTCGATGGGCCAGTGCCACTCCGCTATCGGGGCAATAAAAAGCGGGAAAGCGATCGGTCTGATAGCCCAGCACCGTCACTCCCAAGGTTTCGAGCACTTCCAAGCTGCGGCCGATATCCAGAATTGATTTGGCGCCGGCACAAACCAGACCGGTGCGGCTACGCGCGAGTTGGGCCAGATCGGCCGAGATATCCAGGCTGTTTTCTCCCCCCCGATGTACGCCGCCGATGCCGCCGGTGACCACCAGGGCAATGCCGGCCCACTCGGCGGCAATCAAGGTAGCCGCCACCGTGGTGGCACCCGCCCGCCGATCGGCTAACACCACCGGTAGATCGCGCCGGCTGACCTTGACCACATTCTCCGCCGTGGCCAGGCTTTCCAACTGGACCTCGCTCAAACCGATCTGCACCCGACCATCCAGAATCGCGATTGTCGCCGGCACCCCACCCTGTGCTCTGACCGCGGCTTCGGCCCGCCGGGCAGTCTCGATATTTTGCGGATAGGGCATGCCGTGGGCCAACACCGCCGACTCGATGGCCACTATCGCCCGGCCCTCGGCCAGCGCCGCAGCCACCTCCGGTCGAATGGCAAGAGGCATATTCATGCGCGGGAGTCCTTACTTACGGTAGAGTTTCTGGCTGATCAGGTCATGCTCTTCTTCGAGCACATCGATCATTTCGGCCAAGGTGAGATCGCCGAGGAACTTGCGACCATTGAGAAAGAAGGTCGGGGTGGCATCCACCCGGTTGACAATGCCTTCTTTCTTGCAGGCCACCAGCCTTTCGCGGATGCCTGGACTCTTCATCCGATCGGAAAACTCTTGCTGGTCCAGACCCAGCTGCTGGGCCCAGAGGGGCAGTTTTTTCACGCAAAACATATCGAAGTGCCCATACACATACAGCAGATAGTCCCAAAACCCACCCATTTCGGCGGCGGACAGAAAGGCAAATCCACCCTCTTTGGAAAAAGGATGGCTGCGAATGGGGAAAGTCTTAAAATAGAACCGGACCTTGCCCTTGAGCTTTCCTTCGGTCACCGCCTGGTGGAGCGCAGGCGTAATCTTGGAACAGAAGGGACAACGGGCACAGGCATACTCCACCAACACCACCGGCGCCTGGGCCTCGCCCACGAAGGGGACATCGGTCAAATCAATGACCGCTTTTTTACCCGTACTCATCATGGAGGTAGCGCGCCTTGAGAGTGCGCGCGCTATGGTTTTTTCATCTTGTCCCTCGCCCACGCGCCGGCAGATATTTTCGGCCAAGCGGTAGGCCAGGGCACAGATCGGTTTGGCTTGCAAGCATCGGTCCAGGCTCTGGTCACAACAGTCGTAAGCATGCTGACTGGCCAGAATCTTTTGGGCTAGTTTTTTCTGCTCGGCTTCGAGTTGCTGGCAACCCGGGGTCTGGGCCCAGGCGGTATCAACGAAAAAGAAACTTGCTAGCAGCACCAGATGGAAAATCACTCTAGACATCTTTCTCGCTCCTTTGCTTGCGTAGACGATCAATCCCTAGGGGAACCCGATCAAAGATCACCACGTACAGCGCCAAGGCCAACCAGCCAAGATCGCGCAAGACCGTCATCCCGTTTATCGGGTCCTGGTCCTGGGCCGCCTGCGAGGCGAAACAACCACAGGACATGTCCAGACCAGCGTTCAAAGCTAGCAATAGCGACACGACAAACATCACCATCATGCCGGCCACCACCAGGGCCGCCGCCCGGGCGCGCCAGCCCAGCACCAACAACAGGCCGGCGGCCAACTCGGCCCAGGGCAACATGATGGCCATGAGATTGACCAGGGAAAGCGGCAAGATATCGTAGGTCGCGATATCCAAGGCGAAACTCGCCGGATGAAGAATCTTGTGGAAACAGGCAAAGAGAAACACCCAGCCCAAATACCACCGAGCTGCCAGAGCCAACCAGCCGTGACCGGGCCATTGATAAAAGCGATTCATAATTTTTCCTTTTGCGCCCGCAAAGCCGGCGCCCCACCCTCGACATAATGTACGTTCTTGATCCCATGGCCGGCAATGTCACGACCGAGTTGCTCGCCGGTATCGGGTCGGGCACCGTCACCAAAAACCACCACCCGTTGCGCCCGGCTGCTTGCGATCTTTTGGGCCAGTTCCAGGATGACCTCTGGCGGGGTGGGATCCAAGTAGTCAAAGGTCACATTGACCGCACCGCGCAGACTCCAATCATCAAAAACCGAAGCCTCCCGAGCGTCGATCAGAAAAGTAGTCTTCTTGACCAAGCTGGGATCGTGGGGAGTAAGCTTCTGCACTTCGCCCCCGAAAACCGGACAGGGAACCATGGTCTGATACTCTTGTTGGGCCACCAGGGAAATCCCCTCCGGGTGGACCAGATTGACCATCAAACCCAGGACACTGGCCAAAGTTGAAATCAGCGCGGCATCGCGCAGGCACACCAGGCAGGTGCCTCCGAAAGAACTGCCTTTCTTTGCTCGCATGCTCATCACCCATGCCTCCATCCATCCAGCTGCATTCTTCCACCTGACGCCCAGAAAGTCCAGGATCGCCGGACCGTCTAGATCGCTTGACATCCAGGCAGAGTTTGGGAAGTATCCGGCTTACGCGGGCCAGGAACAGACCTGGTTGCAGCGGGGTGGGTGGGAGAGATTCACTCGTACCTGTGCCGGACGGCCAAGGTCGGCCGGCACCGCTGTTGTAGCTTAGGAGGTGTCCCATGTCCGTGATCCTAGATGGATCGTCCCTGACCACCGAAACACTTACCGCGGTAGCCCGCTTTCGGGAAAAAGTAGAAGTAGCCCCCGCCTGTTGGGAAAAGATCAAGAACTGCCGAGCCATGCTGCAGAAGAAAATTGATAACCACGAAATCATGTACGGCGTCAACACCGGCATTGGCGAATTCTCCGAGGTGGTACTCGACGACGATCAGCTGGAGAAATACCAACGGCTCTTGATATACAGCCACGCCGCCGGCGTCGGCAAGCCGCTGCCCGAAGAAGTGGTGCGCGGCGCCATCACCGGCCGCATCAATGTCCACTGCCACGGCCATTCAGGCCAACGCCCCGTCGTGACCGAGACCTTCGTCGAGATGCTCAACCGCGGCGTGACCCCGGTGATGTTCGACAAGGGCTCGGTCGGCGCTTGCGGCGATCTGTCCCCCATGGCCCAGATGGCCCTGGTGCTCATCGGCGAAGGCGAGGCCTTCTATGAGGGCGAGCGCTTGTCGGGCAAAGAAGCCATGAAGCGTGCCGGCATTGCCACCATTCGCTTTGAAGCCCGCGACGGACTGGCCAGCATCAACGGCTCCAACGTGTTGACCGCTTTAGCCGCTTTGAACCTGTATGACATCGAACGCTGGCTGAAAATCAGCGAGGTAGCCGCGGCCACCACCCTCGAATGTCTCCAGGCCAATATGAAGCCCTATGACAGCCGGCTGCATGAAGAGCGCGGTTTCGCCGGCTCCATCATCTCGGCTCGCAACATCCTGAAGCTGACCAAAGACTCCGAGATCTTGGCCCAGGCAGGCAAGCGGGTCCAAGATGCCTACTCCATGCGCTCGACCCCGCAAGTAACCGGCGCCGCCCGTGACGCGGCCAAGTATGCCCGCAGCCAAATCGAAATCGAGCTCAACGGCGTGGGCGACAATCCCATCTTCATCTGGGAAGACGACACCGTGCTGACCGGCGCCAACTTCCAAGGCACCCCGGTGGCCCTGCCCAGCGAGATGGTAGGCATCGCCGTGTCCATGATCTCGGTCCTGTCCGAGCGCCGCCTCAACCGCCTGCTCAATCCAGCCCTGTCGGTAGGTCTGCCCCCCTTCTTGACCGAAGGCGCCGGCATGAACTCCGGCCTGATGCTCAGCCAATACACCGCCGGCATGCTATGTGCCGAAAGCCGTATCCTGAGCCATCCGGCGGCCAATCAGTCTATTCCCGCCGCCGCCGATCAGGAAGATTTCGTCTCCATGGGCATGAACACCTCGCTCAAAACCCGGCAAATCTACGAAAACGGCCTCGGCGTCCTGGCCATCGAACTCATCGCCGGCGCCCAGGCCATCGACCTGCGCGGCCCGCACCAACCGGGCAAAGGCGTCGGTGCCGGCCACCGCATCGTCCGCGAGCACGTCGCTCACCTGGACGAAGATCGGCCCCTGTACGACGACCACAACCGCATGATCGCCTCCCTGGCCTCCGGCGAATTCCTCACCGCCGTCGAAGAAGCCATCGGCCCGCTGGATTCTTAGAGCCTTATCTGATCTATTGGGTATTACTTCTTCTCTGCTTCAGGTTGGAAGAAGCTATAGGAAGCAGTCAAAAGCAGATTGTTCTGAATCTGGAATTCATCCAGCAACTGCGGCTGGCGCAAGGCCCGAAAAAGATAGTCAATGCTGAGCCAGGCGAACACCTTGAATGATAGGCTGGCGGTGAACTCGATATTGGTGAGATCGACGATACCCCGGTCGTCACCCGCTTCCAATTCAGTGAGGAAGGGCATCATGATCTCGGCATTGAGCTTGTAAACCAATTTCTTCTGATACAACTCGCCGCCCACGCTCAATTCAAGCACGCCACCAGCCTGGTTGAAGCTCTTGAGGGTAATGACCTCGATTTCCGGGGTGTCGCCATTGTCGCTAATCGACCAGGCACCATCGGCAAATACGTGCTGGCCGCCGAAGCCCAAACGGCCTTTGACCTTCATCTCTTTGGGATCGAGAAGGCCCGCGAAAAAACCGGCGGTCTCTTTCAAGGTCAGAGGTTCAAAGCCATCGGTCAGGCGCAATTTGAAACCGTTTCGGGTCTCGGTGCTACCGTCGCTGTGGGTAATGTTCCAACGGGTGGCATCGGAACGAATATCGAAGCCTTCCAGCAAGATGGTGTCGATGTTGGCCTTGGCGAAAGGACCCAGCCAGTCCATCAAATGAAAGAGATAGATGGTTTCGAATTTCACCAAGTCGGTGGCCTTGATAAACTCATCGAGGGCCGGCGTGCGGTTGAACAGTTCGGTAATGGCCAGAGCATTGCGCCACTCATGATGTTCCTTACGATACCGCGCCGCGGAGATAATGGTGGCCCCCAGCACCATGGTCAAACCCTCGGGCTGGCCGATAACGCTGCGGTTGTCCGAAAGCGAGACACTGGCCCCCGGGGTCAGCAAAAAGTCCCAACCATCTTTCTTCTTCTTTTCTTCGATCCGCTTCTCCGGAACGATCTTGTCCTGGGCATAAACCACGCCCGACGCCAAGAAACTAATCACACCCAGTCCCATCCACAGCTTGCCGATATCCGTTCTCATGTTTAATCTCCTGTCCCAGAAGTTTCTGGTTGCCCCTATCAGCAAACTTCATGCCTGAATTGCCGGTTAGGCCAAGACTACGAAACAACGCCAGAAAACAGCGATGGCTGCTATTTCGATCATTTCGACAAATGTGTCAAGAACCAATTACGAGGAGAATATTGAGACAATGAGACAATAATGGGAGGCTATGCTCAACTCTCGCGTCCTAGCCGATAGCCACATACCAGACCCAGGCCGGTGCAAATCAAACGACAGACCCTACGAGACAACTCAAGCGTGAAACCGGTCAACGGATGGAGACCCAGTAATCCGGCCACCAGCGAAGCACCACTTTCCGCCAATCCTATTTGTCCGGGGATGAAGGCCAAAAAACCAGTGATCAACAGGGAGGCCGATTGCAGAACCAGGGCGTAGATCAGCAATGTGGATCCTGATTGATCTGCCAGCAAGAAAAAAAGCAAAACCCAAACTTCACAAACCTGTAAAGCCCGAGCCGCAAGCCAGCAAAGGATGGCCTTATGAAAACGGCGCTGGCCAGGCCGAAAAAATTCGAACAGGCTCTGGCTCACCCGATCGACCCACTCGATGGCGGCAGCCTGATTCTTTATTCTAAGCCATGAGATGCTCACCAAACGTCTTGCCAAGCCTCCGGCCCAGCGAAAACGAATCAGCAAGACCACCAAGGTCAGGGGCACGAACAATACCAAGGCGGCTGCCAACATCCAGAGCGTCAGGTCACTGGTATTGCCCATCGCCAGACAAGCCAGCGGGCCGGCCAGGGCAAAGAGGGCCGCTACCGCCGCCGCCAGAAAGTTTTGCACCACCAAGGAACAAGCCAGATCGTCCGACTCTACCTGACCGGCTCGCTTGAGTTGCCAGCCGGCCAACAAATCGCCCAGACTACGCACCGGGGTCAGCTCGTTGATGGCGTAGGCATACCAATAAGCCACCAATACCTGGCGGAAGCTCGCCGACGAGCGCTTTCGATCCAAAGCCCAAAACCAAGCCCGCGCCATATAGCTTACCGAGACCGCCCGCAGCGCCAGAACCCAGATGATGGCAAAACCAATCTTGCCAAGCTCGGCACCTATTTGCCCCCAGTCAAGACCATGGGCCACCACTGCCAGCAAGAGCACCCCGGTGAGCAAAAACCCTATCCGCGACCAGGAACGCCAACCCGACGAGGCTGGACGCCAGGAAACCGAGGGCAGAGTTGCTTGGCGAGACGCATGGCTCATGGCCCTAGTTAGCGCAACTTTCGTGCCAAAACAACAGAGCTAAGTTGTTGATATTATTAGCGTCTAAACAATATGCCCGTAGACAGAATTCACACTGTGGTGTTCTGACACCAAGATCTTAGCGGATCATCACATCTGCTGGGTTTGCTTGATTTGCTGACAAAGTCTGGAAAGCGCCTTCAGGTTGGCTGCGGGGGCTTGCTCGGGAAGGTAGCCATAGTCGGTACCGGCGACTTGGGCGAGGACTTGGACTGCTTCGCCGCGGTAGAAACCGGTGGTTTCGGGATCGGATAGAAAGAGATAGAGGAACCCCAGGACCATGCTTCTGCTACGGCGCACCTTTTCCTGAATGAATTCCAAACGGGCCAGCGAATCACCCAAACTCGCGTAGCGCTCGATCTTGCCCCGGCCCACACAGACCGGTACCGAACTGGTCAGGACGGTCATCTTTTCCTTGATTTCTTTTTTCTGCTCGGCCTGCTTGAGTGCTGTTGCGCTGGCCAAATTTTGCTGATGAGACACCGCTTCCGCGGTTTCATGCTCGACCAAGCTCCCCAAAAACCGGCCCTCCAGGTAGACCATACCCACCAGTACCGCCATGAAGGCCAGGCATGACGCCACCCGGATCAGGGCCGGACCTCGCTGGGAAGCACGCAGGATGTAGACTATTACCGCCATCACCACCAGACAGACCGCGTAGAAGGCCACGATGGTGGGACCAGGCGACAAATCCATGGCCACGGAGAGATACAAGCCCACGGTCACCACCAGGGTGCCCGCACCCCAACCCACGGCCAGTTGTTTGCCAAATTTCGAAGAGACCAGGAAGGCCATGATGGCCGGGGCCACCAGGAAAACAAAGACCAGCAATACCCCGGCCACCCGGGTAGAAAAAGTGATTACGAATCCGAAAGAAGCATAGAAGAGAAAGTCCCAGAGCCGAATGTTGATGCCCTGCCGGAAGGCTTTCTCGGGATACTCAGAAATAAGCAAGAACTTACGCCAGAAAAAAAGATGAAATAATCCGATCAAGGAGTAGACCACGGCGGCGGCAATGATATCGGTCCAGGTGACAAAAAGCAGACTGCCCACCAGGATACCTTCCATGTGCTCAACACCTTCGCTCTTTTGCACGATGAGCACCGCGGTGGCAAAAGCCACAATATAAACCAGACCAATGACCGCCTCATGGGGAATGCGATCATGACGGACCCGGGTGCCGGCAAAAAGCGCGGCACCGCCCAGGCAGAAGGTCAGCGAAAACAGCATCGCGGAGGTCGTGCCGTCCATCAAGCCAAACATGCCCCCCACAATGGTACCTAGGGCCGCGATCTGGGCCAGGGCCAAGTCCACGAAAATGACTCGCCGCCGGATCACGTGCAGCCCCAAATAAGAATGAATGCCGACCAGAATCAGGCACTCGACAAAGGGTTTCAACATCAGGTCAAACATTGGCTTCACCTCAAAAAAATATGCTCCTGGGTCGAAGTCGAAATAGCTCAGCCCGGCTTCTGGGCAAAAGCCACGTTCAGTCGATCAATCCAAACGTCGAACATGGACCAATAGCTGTTCATGTCTTTCTGACCATAAGGAGCCAGCGCCACCACCACCGGACGGGCGCCGGTCATGCCCGTGACTTTTTTCACCTTGGCCATGTCAAAGTAATTGGCGGTAAACACCACTTGCACCTGATTTTTCTTCATTTTAGCGATCAAGCTGGCAACGTGTCCGGGGCTGGGGGGAATGCCGGGTTTGGGTTCCATATAACCAACCACTTCGATGCCCAACAAGGAAGTGAAGTAGGTCCAATTCTTGTGAAAACAAACGATCTTCTTACCTCGCAGCGGCAAGCCTTTCTTCATCCAGCCACCCAGGTACTCGGTGAGCATTTTACCTTTGTACTTCTTCTTCTCCAGAAAGGAGTAGAGTTCGCCCTTTTCGGCCAGGCGAAAAAGGGTCTTGGCCCCCAGCATTTTGATCAAGGGATCCCCGAACAGGCGGCGGTTGAGTTCCTCCTTGAAGCGGGCCAGATTGGCCACAAACAGATCAGCATGCGCTGGCGCTACCTTCTTGAGCCCGATGGTGATGTTTTCGGCGATGGCCTTGCCGTTGAGCGGGCTGGTGTGAATATGCGGATTGCCGAAGATATGAACATCACCCTCCGAGCGATCTAGCGAGTCCGGCTTCTCGCGGATGTTGATTCCGGGAGCTACCGAGACATAACCCACCTGGCCGCTCATGATCTTGGGATTGCCGGCCAGATTTTGGATCGCGGGCAACCAGGCCTCCAGATCCAGGCCGGTGGCTATCAGTAAATCAGCCTTGGCCAGTTCGAGGGCCAGGGAAGGCTTGGGCCGAACGATGTGAGGATCCTGGTAGCCCTTGATAATGTAGTGTACCTCGACCTGATCGCCACCGATGTATTCGACGATGGGGGCATAGGCCGACGAGGTGGTAAATACCTTGATTTTGGCGTCTTGCGCCCAGGTCGCTGAAGAAAGAAGAGTGGCCGTCACCATGACCAGCAAAGCTAATTTTATATGTTTCCCCATGTTCTTGTCCTCCAATAATTCAATACTTCTCGTGTTTGTGAGGCCCGGCGGCCCAGTTGATCTGAAAGAGAATACGGGTGTCATGACCCAAGTCGGCCAGTTCCCCGTGCTGGGCTTCGAGGCGAAGATAGACAAACTCGCTCTGCCAGAAGGTCAGGTAGGCAACCAGTTGCCAAAGCAGCGGATCGCCGTCATCACCGATGGGCCGAACCAGATCAGCTCGCAGCCCGGTAAACCAGGCCGCGCTCATTTGGTATTGGATATAAGAATACAGGCCCCATCCTTGCTCAGTGCCACTGTCGATTTCCTTGCTGGCCCACATGCCTTCCGAGCGCCAGAGAAAAGACCGGTAACGGGCTTGCCGCAAGGGACTCCAGTTGAGCGTCAAATCGGCACCGACCACCCAAGTGGGGCGCCAATCGTCTTCACTCAGCAAGGTTCCGGGCGCCGCCGGATCTTCGAATCCCCGGCGATTGTTAAAACCGTACAAACCCGAAAAACCCAACTCTAAATAAGTATCGTCGGATAAATCATAGAAGTTCTTCAGGTGAGCCATGACCGTGGGCACAGAAAAAGCCTCGCCGGCAAAAAGCTCCTCGTTATCGCCATCGGCAATCTCAATGGTCAAATGATTGGTGTGGGCGAGCAAAGGCGGCATCAACCAACCCAGGGAAACCCCGTTACCGGTCAAGCCTCCGCCCAATATCTCTTCAATGACCATGGGGTAGCCGGTTTGATCCAGATCGTGTTCGTGCCAGCGATTGAGCACGCCGAAGGATTGGCGAAATCGGCCTACCGTCAAAGTACTGCGCGGAATAATACCGGCCCAGGTGATGTAGAGCTCTTCGATATCAACCCCTTCCCCCGGGATATAACCCAGCGCCATTTTGGTAAAGGAGAAAGGGTCGAGAGTCGATTGAATGTGCAAATCCAGGGCGCGCAGCGGCATGCTGCTTCTATCGTTTGCTGAGGCATAGCCCCGTAACTCATCGCTCATGATGAATTGCGCCAGGAAATCTCCCGAAAGGCTAATCTCCGGGTTAAGCGCTTGCAGTGAGCGCGAGGCGGTAATGTAGGTTCGTTCTTCGAGTACCTCGGCCTCACCACCGGCAGTGGCCGCGCTGGTCTCGGCCGCCTGGCGCAGATTTTGTAGCTCTTCATCTTCACGAGCCTGCTGGATCTCCGCCATCTGTTCTTCGATCACGCGTAAGCGTTGCGAGAGTGCGGCATCCGCGGACTGTGCTTGGTTTTCCTGGGCGCCAGCCAGGTTTGCAACTAGCAAGCAGCTTATCATGGGGGCAATCGCCCACTTAACATGGCTTCCCATCTGTCATCCTTTCAAAAAATGCGGTGCTCCCGGCTAGAAACCAGCCGGGATTCTTTTTTGTTTTTTGCGCTTTTTTTACTAGGCGGACAGCAGCGGAGGGGAGTGCTTGGGAGCCAGAAATAGAATCGATTCTGCATAGGGCTGAAAAACAGGACGAAGAGTGGAGAAGAAAACCACCCCGGTAGGAACAGAGAAAGCGCCATGGCCCGTGTCCAACATGCCGGAGCACAAAGAAACATTGGCCAGCGGACACACCTCTAAGCAGGTGTCGCTTGCTCGGTCTTGGAAACTATTGGGAACTCTGCTTGATGAATCCGGCCCGACCGCGGACCCTACCGTGGTCCTGACCTCGAAGAACTCCCGGGTTTCGGCCGAGTAAACATGAACCACGCTGGCCAAGTGCAAGGCCGATACCACCGGCAAGGTCCCAAAGACCAGCACCAGGATTGGAACAAGACTTTTCTTGATGCTACTTATCTGGAAAAAATCGTACACATTTATTCTTTTCTCATTATTCGATCGATTTGTCAAACGCTTGGGCTTGACTCCGGTCTCTATCTTGCTATCATGCCGCCACCTTGGGTGAGACCCAGAGTAGGTGGTAAAGACATGAACGCAACCGCTATAAAAACATACGGCCCCGCCGAGGAAATCGCCAACGGCTTGACCCATGGAATCGGGGCCGTGCTCAGTGTCACGGCCTTGGCCGTTCTGGTTTCCTTTGCCGTGCTGGCTGGCGATGCCTGGCGGGTGGTGAGCTTCAGCATCTATGGCAGTTGCATGACCATGCTTTATCTGTCTTCCACTCTTTATCACGCCTTTCGTGCCCCGCGACTCAAGCAGATCTTCAGGGTCTTTGATCATGCCGCCATCTTCCTGCTCATTGCCGGCACCTATACCCCGATCACGCTTATCAGTCTGGGTGGCGGCTGGGGTTGGACTTTGTTCGGTTTGATTTGGGGACTGGCCCTGTTCGGCATCACCCTGGAACTACTCGGGCTGTCGCGCATCCGTTGGCTCACTCTCGGTATTTATATCGGCATGGGTTGGCTGGCATTGATTGCCGCCAAACCGCTGGTGGATGCCTTACCGCTAGGCGGCCTCATTTGGCTTCTGGCCGGCGGAATCGCTTATACCGGTGGGGTCGTCTTCTACACCTGGAAAGCCCTGCCCTTCAACCACGCCATCTGGCACCTTTTCGTGCTCGCCGGCAGTGCCTGTCATTTTTTCTGCCTCTTGTTTTACGTCCTGCCCAGCAACTGAACGGACACTTTTGGGCCATTGTCGGCTATAATGAGGCTAGCAGCGGCGCCTACCGCTCGCCAGGGAGGATTGTCATGAAAAAACTATTTTGGATCATATACTTATATTTTGCGGTCGCAAATTTTCTGGCCTGCGGCAGCGAAGTTCCGGCCACCGAATGCCAGGCCCATGATCACATTATGTGCCAGGAGGGAGTGGTCTACTGGGTCGACAGTTGCGACCAACAGGGAGACCGAATCAAGGACTGCGAATGCGGCTGTGATGAATTTGCCAAAGACTGCCGGGGAAACTGTGACTGCACGCCGGATTGCGACGGTAGGGAGTGTGGCGATGATGGTTGCGGCGCACCTTGCGCTCCGGGATGTGCGGCGGATCAAAGTTGCGATCCGGATAGCGGCACCTGCCAGCAAATCTGTAACCCAGCCTGTGTCGACGCCTGTTGCGGCGACGATAACTGCGGAGGCACTTGCCCTGATACCTGCGCGGCTACGGGCAAATTTTGCGACTCAGACAGCTGCCAATGCGTGGACGACTGCGTTTTGCAATGCGACGGCAAATGCTGCGGCGATGACGGCTGCGGAGGAACCTGTCCCGATACCTGCGCGGCCACGGGCAAGTTTTGCGTTCCCAACACTTGCCAATGCGCGGACGATTGCGTTTTGCAGTGCGACGGTAAATGTTGCGGCGATGACGGCTGTGGTGGAACTTGCCCCGATACCTGCGCGGCCACGGGCCAAACCTGCGATCTTGGCTCCTGTGCCTGTCAGGGAGACTGCACCCCGGATTGTACCGACAAACAATGCGGCTCTGACGGCTGCGACGATAACTGTGGCCTTTGCAGCGATGGCTTTTTCTGCCCCCTGGATGACTTCTCTTGTATCGAGACCGGGGTAACCGATTGCTTCGACCAAAGCCAATGTCCGGCCGACAGCCCTTATTGTATCGTCATCTGCCAGCAACACCTGACCCGTTGCTGTACCGTCGCTCCCTCCCATCCGCGCACGGTCGATGGCCAGATCGACGATAGCTGTGAGACCTGCTGCCCCAAAGCCGAATTTCCCCACCCGGTGCTCTGGCCGGACGGCGAATCCGCCTGTTGTTCCGACGGGGCCCCTTACCCTTACTTCTCTTGCCAAAACCAAGACAAACTCTGCTGCCCGGATTTGCCCGCCTCGCCCAGTCTCTGCGACGGCAGCGTCGATACTGGCTGCATGCAGTGCTGTGGTGGCGATTATCCCCATCCAGTCCGCTTCCCCGACGGCTCAGCCTCTTGCTGTCCGGCTTCCCATCCCTTCCCCTGTGTCACCGATGGCAACAATGGCTGCTGTGAAGAAGCCGGAAAGTGCGGCTAAAGCCAAATCGTTATACAGTCTGCCTGGAAAATTATCCTCCGTCGCCTGACCGATTGACAACACCACCGCCAGCGAAAATAATGGAGTTAGAACGAGGGAGAAATTCATCATGAAGCGAGCCGCATTTACCTGGCGATGGGCGGGTTGGGGTGTGTTATCTGTGTTGGTGTTTTGTCATTGCCAACAAGAGGCGGAATTTGTCTTAGCTCGGTCCGCGCCTTTTCAAGACCTTTTCATCCAAGAGGAAATCACCGAACAATTCGTCAATTTGTCCACCGAGCCATTTGGCCGAGAAGATCTGGCTTTTCAGCTGCTGGTCCCCAAAGACTTCCGGGACAGCTTGGTAAAGATTTCGCCACAACAAGCTGACTCCCCGCAAAGCCAGTTCACTCCCATCACCAGACAACTCGGTCCCAAGGGACACGCCCAAATCGAAGTACAGTACATCCAACTCGATCTGGAAGTGGGACTCGAAGACTGGGTCACGCATTACCTAGAGTCGATCCCGGTTGATCTACTACTGCGCAAATCTCGGGTTTTCAACCAGCGCGCAGTAGAAGATATAGTGGTCCGCTCAACCCAACAAGGTCAGAATTATATCGCGCGCATGACTTTCTCCCGTCATGGCGGCCGCATCTTTATGGTGGCTTGCTCCAGTGAAGAGATTTTCTTTAATCACTACACCAAACTTTTCGGTGCCGCCGCGATTTCTTTCTCCCTGGATAAGCCGCCCAGCGGAGAATTCGCCGAGGCCATGACCCGCTATACCCACCCGGATCCTCCCCGGCTCGATTTCCGGCATCCGGTCGCCTGGACCCGGCGGATACCCAAACAGTTACCCATCGGCAAGCTCGGCGTCGACCTGTCCCTGCGATTCAAGACTGCCGGCGCCGACCACGCCAAGACCGTCGGCTTCATCCACATCAAAGGGGCGCTAAAGTCGCTGGGCGTGCAACCCAACCTGTACCTGCATGACCTCAAAAAGGATTTCAAGGATGCCGGCATCGAATTCGGCACCAAGATCCGCTCGGTCATACTCCAACCTAGCCAGCCGGCACCGTTGAACAGAATCGAAGTATGGTCGGTTAGGGTCAAGGGCGCAGCCGGCGAGGTGGCCACCTTGATGCTGGAGAACGAAGAAAACCTAATCGGGCTGGGAATGCTCATCCCAGTTCGCGCGCAAAATCCCTTTGGCTGGATGACATCCTGGCGAGTGTTTGAGTTGATTATCGCAGATGTTAAAGAATCCCTGCTTCGCGGGAAGGAAGGTGCAAAATGATCGCTCCGCATTCTCTTAAAACTCGTGGACAAAATAGGCGTGGCCAAGCCAAGACCGAATACGTCATCGTGGTCCTGCTCATCGCCATTGGCACCATCGGTATTGTCTCGCTTTTTGGTGACAATATCAGGGCCTTGTTTGCCGGCAGCGCCAACAGCCTCACCGGCAACGAAAGCGTCATGGTCGCCACCGCGGAAGCCACCGGTTTCGATCCGCACAAGAACCTGAGTACCGCCGGCTTTGCCGCCGTCACCAACACGGGCGGCGGATCATCAGGCAGTAGCGGATCTTCCGGCGCCAGCGGTAGCGGCAGCGGATCCAGCGGCGCTAGCGGCGGCCTCGGTTCGTCGGAGTCTGCTCTGGGCGGGCAAGACAACGCGGCCGGCAACTCCGGAGGATCGGTATCGGCGCATGGCAAGACCGACGGCGAAAACGCATCCGCCGGAGTCACCATAGACCTAGGCAAAGGCTCGCACAGTGCTGCCAGCGCAGGTAGCGACAATGCCGGCGCCAGCGCCGGTAACATCGATTACGGCGCCACCGCCGGTGCCAAATACGACACTGAAACCGGCCAGGCCTCGGCAGGCGTCCATGCCGAAGTCGGGGTTTCGGCAGTCGAGGTGCACGGCGAAGCCACCTTGGGCAACGAGGACGGCGCCTACGTCAAAGGCTCAGTCGAAGGTAAAGCCGGCACGGCCAGCGCTTCTATCGACGCCAGCGTAGCCGTGGGCAAAGACGGGGTTAGCGCCAGCATCGAATTGGGCGCAGAGGCCAACGTAGCCGAAGGCGAAATCTCGGCAGAGGGCGGATTCCGGGTTCCTTCTTGGGTTCCCGGCGTCGGCGATACCGAGGTGACTATCGCCGGCTCGGTCTCCGGCCAATTCGGAGTCGCGGCCAAAGGACACGCCCAAGGCAGCTTGGGCAAGGAAGGCGCCGGCATGAGCATGGGAGGCAAGGCGGCCGCGGGGCTAGGCGGAGGTTTCGAAATCGATGTCGGCATCAAATTCAACTAGCGCAAGCAAGACAGTCTTTTGGCCGGCACTGCTTTTGTGTTTACTCTCCACCCCAGGAACCAATCACGCCACCATGCCCGCAAACGCCAAAACCGCCTCGGCTGAGAAACCCGACCTACTGCCCAGTCAAAATTTGGTCAGCCCCGATCAAATCCGGCAAGATTTTGTGCGCATGGAATTCACCCCCCTGGGCAATACCAAGTTGAAGATGTTTTTCTTGGTGCCCAAAGATTGGCAATCGAAAGCCATCAAGGTCAGCAAAAAGGCCCTGCTCGAAGACCGCGAACGCACCATCCCTTTGGTCCTGGTCACCAACCCCAAAGACAACGCCCGCATCGAAGTCAGCTACGTGCGCATCAGCGGTAAAGCCGACCTAAAAAAATGGGCCTTAGCCTACCTGGCCGGCAACGGCCTGAAACTACAAGAAGCCCAACCCGGCACTTTTTCCGGTCGCAAAGTTTTCGACACCCTGGCCCGTACCCCCCCAGGAGATCTGGTTCGCCTGACCTTTTCTCAGCACCACGATCGCATCATCATCCTGGCCGGCTCCACCAGCGCCAAAGCCTACCCCAAACTAGCCCGCACCCTAGGCATCGCCACCGTCTCGTTCAAAATGAACCCCTAGGCAGATCCCAGCAGCTGTTGCTAGAAAACCAAGCGGATCTTGCACTTTGGCTGCCGGCCAAGTAGGTATGGCAGGGAAAAGGAGGAGGCATGGCCCGTAAAAAACAGGATAAGTTGAAGGATCGTTATAAGGAGTTGGATGGCAAGATCAAGTTGCCGGTGAAGGGGGAAAAGGCGATTCGGGCTGATTTGTTGATTAGCTTTGAATTTGCTTATCCCGATAAAGACACCGAGATTGGCATCGACACCGAGGAATTTACCGCGCTGTGTCCCTGGACTGGCTTGCCCGACAGTGGCACGCTCAGTGTGCAATATGTGCCGGGGGAGCGCTGTCTGGAGTTGAAGTCTCTGAAGTATTATCTGCTGAGCTACCGGTCGGTGGGCATTGTCCAGGAGCATGCCGCCCATCGCATTCTGGCGGATTTGGTGGCAACTTGTGCGCCCCGGCTCATGACGGTGGTGCTCGACTATCAAATGCGCGGGGGACTTCATACCGTGGTCACGGTTCAACACGCCCAAGACGATTGACATCGGTCTCATCAGGATAAGCGGGGTTTCCTTTTGCAGCCATTCGACCTCTACCTTATAGGGCTGCCGCGGGGGCAGTGGTGAGACGGGATTTATTGAGCCGACTCAGGGCCCGTGAACCGCGAGCCCAGGAGGAGATACGCAGGCGCCTTTTTCCCCGGGTGCAGGCAGTGTGCCTGGCGATGCTGAAAGAATCGGTGCGAGCCGAGGATGCGGCCGAGGACATTTGGATGGATTTCTTGTTCGTGCATGTAGACAAGGTTCGAAAAGAAAGCGCCGTGGGCGCTTATCTTCGAACCCTGACCGTGCGCCACTGCCTGCGTTTGCGCAAATGGCAACAACGGCATCAAGAGCTTGACCGGCAGGCGCCGCTGGTGGTCGGGTCGGAAGACGATACCCTGGCCGAAGTGGAAAAACGACGTTTGTTCATTCGACTGCAGGCCTGTTTGGCGAAACTGTCGGGCAAGGCGCGCCGCATTCTTCGGCTGCGATTCTGCCATGATATGACCCAACTCAACATCGGCCAGGATCTGGGTGTGAGCAAACAATATGCCGGACGAGTGCTGGCCAAGAGTGTCGAGAGCCTGCGCCGCTGCATGGAAGATGAGCCATGAGCAAACCCAGTTTCGACATGGAAAGTTTGCTGCCGGCCTACTTCCAGGCGCGGGAAGGCAGCTTTTGTGAACAAGGAAACGAAGTAGCCCGCTTTGTCGCCCAAGACATGGAGGAAAGTGAGCGAGCAGATTTCGCACTCCATTTGGAGAGCTGTGCCGCATGTCGGCAAGTAGTGCAAAGCGCCCAGGCCCAGATCGCCAACTGGGAAAGCGCCAGGCCTGGTGAGCCCAGGGCATGGTTTAGCTGGCCTCGGTTCTCTGCTGCCGCCACTGCCGCCGCCACGGTTCTATTGTTGCTGTGGGTCTGGCCAGGGTCCGGGCCACCTCCCGGCCAACTGAACCCCAAAGGCGTTTTCGAACTCCATGTGGCAGCCGAACGTGAGGGCAACACATTTCGGGTTCAGGACCACACCCGGCTGCAAGTAGGAGATCGCCTGGGTTTCTTCTACTCGGCCTCAATGCCCGGGTATTTGCTTATCTTGCACATTGATTCGACCGGCGAAATCCAGCAATTGTTTCCAGCCCAAGCCACCCAAAGCGCAGCCATTGCCGCCGGTAAGAAAATAGCCCTACCGGACGGTGCGGTGGTCAGCGCGGGCAAGGACTGTGAATGGATCGTGGCCCTGTTTGCCCAGCAGGACATTGAGCCGATGCAAGCACAGTCTGCCCTGGCCCGCCGCTTCCAAACTCGCTCTGCTTGCCGCTTGGGCGCGCCCGCGGACAAGCTGCCCGGTGTCGACATCCAGGTTTTTCAGGTGACCCGATGATCTTGCGGATTCTTCTGTTTTGCCTGGCCAGCCTCCCGATGCTACCGGGGCCGGCCCAGGCCGGCTCCAGCGCCCGTTATGCCCTAATTGTGGGCAACAACCACGGTCGGGCTGACGAGTTGCAATTGCCCAACTTGCTGCATTCCGAGCGCGAGGCCCGGCGCCTATACCAGCAGCTGATAGACTTCGGCAACTTCGCTCCGGAACGGGTGATTCTGGTTACCGGCGCGGGTCGCGAAAAAATCCTGGCTGCCGCCCGATCACTAGCCGAAGTGCATCGGCAAGACAGCACTCGCCTGGGGGCACTACACACCTTGTTTGCCCTCTTTTATACCGGCCACGGTCTGTCCGGTCGTTTGCTGACTGCCGACCAGCCCCTGAGCGCTTCTGATCTGGGGGACATCTTCAAGAACATGAACGCCACTTTGTCGGTGGGCTTCTTCGACGCTTGCTACGCCGGCAGCCTGGATTTAGAAACACTGCGCTCCAAGGGACTGGTCAGCACTCCGGGGTTCAATCCCATCGCCGAGCTGCCGGCGGAATTGCTCAATACCGAGGGCACGCTGTGGTTCGCCTCTTCGCAACCCAAGGAGTTGTCTTACGAGGACGAACGCCTGGGCGGTTTGTTCACCCACTTTTTCATCGAGGCCTTCACCCGCGC
>JAUVBB010000290.1 GCA_030591445.1 Deltaproteobacteria bacterium
ATCAGAAAAGGCCATCGAATATTATTCCAAGGCGCTATCGATTGCGGATAAATCCCTGGATCCGACCCATCCCTATGTTGGTTATTTTTTGACCGGACTAGGCAGTGCCTGGATAAGAGCCGGGCAAGCGGAGAAGTCAATCGACATGTTGGAAAGGGCACTAATGGTGCGAACAAGAGGGACTGCTGACCCTTTCCTGGTGGCGGAAACTTCCTTTTTTCTGGCCCGCGCTCTGTGGGAGACCAAACAAGATAGAGCCCGCGCGGTTGACTTGGCCAAAAAGGCGCTTGGCTTGTACCAGTCGCAAACCAAGAAAGAACCCATGGAAGAAGTCAATACCTGGCTGGCCAAACACAAGTTGCCAGGGAAATAGATTCGAGATTAGCTGGATTTTATGGACAAGTGACGCGCCAAGAACCAAAGCGCGGTGCCCACCGGAAGAAAGAATGCCATCTCGATAATCAGACCGCTTGTCCAGGGCATCTGATGAATTCCGCGGATTACCACCGGGTCTAGGATTCCCATCACCAAGAAGAAGATGGAAACGGATTTGACCAAGCCCAGCAAGAGTCGCTGACGGGTCATGTCTTTGAGCCAACGCGGTAAAGCCTGAGCGGTCACCACCAAGACCCAAGCCAGCGTGGTTAAAGCCACCCAAGCGATGGCTTCGGTCTCTTTGTGGTGCTCGATCATAAGCCCGCCCTTCCACCAGGCTACAAAACCCAGCACCGAGCAGGTCAAAACCCAATATACTGTCCGCGGCAGGTAGGAAGCACGATTTGCCAGCCAATCGCGATCGATGAAGTAAAACAGCAAAGGGATGAAGCAAATGCCAGCGATATACGATTGCGAGTAGATAACCGGGCTGTCGGGGCGACTGTTGCAAAGGGGGTCTACCCATACCGGGAACCATAGCCGTATTTTGCCGGTAAAGAGAGAGAGCACGATCAGGTCGATGGCAATGACCGACACAAACACCAGAAGCATGCGCGCCAAATCTCTGACAAAACGATCGGGGCTATGATTTTCGCTTTCACTGGGCATCAGGATTTCCTATTGGTTGGCTTGGAGTATTTTGCCGATAGACGGGCAGTGGTCGATCGAGGCACAAGCCGCACAGACCAGCTAAGGAGTTTGTTTCTAGCCCCTGGTATCACCGAAGGCTTTTTGCCCAGCGATCGTAGTGCGCAGGCGACGACTTGCTCGGAGCTGGTGACCGGTGCCCGCAGATTGCCCCGGTCGGAACCGGCCACCGCCTGGAACTCGGTAGGCGTGTAGCCCGGACAAAGCGCCAGCACTTCGATTCCGCGCGAGCGGTATTCAGACCACAAGGCCTCGGCCAGCATTAAGTCGAAGGCCTTAGTCGCGCCATAAGTCGAAAAATAGGGCGTCGGCTGAAATCCCGCGATGCTGGCCACGAAGATCAACCCGCCTCGGCCCCGGGCCAACATGGCCGGCAGATAAGCATAGCTAAGGGCCACCTGCGCCCGGCAGTTGACATCGACCATGCCCGCGGCCGCCGCCGGGTCATGATCTTCGAATGGCCCACGATAACCAAAGCCCGCGCAATGAATTAGCAAGCCGACTTCCATTTGTGCTTCCTGGCAGGCCCGGTGAATCGAATCGGAAGCCGATGCTTCGGCAAGATCCTGGCTCACGGTTAAGACCGATATGGCGTACTGTTTACACAGTTCGGTCTTAAGCTCCAAAAGACGCTGTTCCCGCCGCGCGACCAAAATCAGGTCCATGCCATTTTGTGCCAATTTTTGCGCGAACACGCGGCCGATTCCACTGGAGGCGCCGGTAACCAGGGCCGCCCCGCCAAATCGTTCGGGGTAGGGAAGTTTGCGTTTGCTCATGACCCGCTTGACAGGCAATCAATCATTTCTAGACTTACCCGGCCGGGGCAGAACCACCAAGTTGGACTTGTCCCTGGACTCTTATGGGAAATGGACGAAACCGAGGGGCGGATCACGTAGAGTAATCACTTTTTGAATTAAGGTTGATCTAACGTGGCTGAATTTGGATCAATTTCCAGCTGTTGGGAAGGTGATCCAAATAAGTGGCCAAGTAGTGATGCCCGCTTTTTGGTTTGTTTTTGCTTTCATTTGGCTCTCCCCTTTCTCATGCTAGTGAATGAATCCAAATCCAAATGATTTGTACTTCAAGAAGCATACCAATTGCAAGCATTGAAATGTTTCGTAATAATGAAGACTTAGATTCTGAAGAATTTCTAGTTGTAATGAGTGGGCTACAAGAATAATTGATAATGGGTCGCAGCAAGAGTGAATTAGTAAAGAATATAAGAATTTAGCAGGAGAGTTGAAGTAAATACATGCCTACAGAAATTAAACGAATTTAGTTACAAATTTCCACAATAATTTCTAAAGACTCTCAAATGTCGGGTAAAGATTTAGGTTCAAACGACGTTATCTCTGAGAATTCTAAATGGATTTTATAATGCTCAAGCGCACGAAATATTAATTGAGCTTTATGGTTGTTGAGGGCAGTCAGAACCTAAAATCGGTCTTCGTCAGCGAAGTGTTCGCCGCGGACGCGGGAGCGTAGGGCTTGGCGGAGGGCGGTTCTTTCGGCTTCATCGAGATTGCCGGAGCCGTCGGTGTCGAATTCTTCGCGGAGTTCTTGGCGGCGGAGTTCGCGGCGGGCTTTGGTGTCGGCTACCAATTGTTGCCGTTCTTCGGGGCCAAGTTGTCCGTCGCCGTCGGCGTCATATTGGGCCAGGATTTCTTGGCGGCGGGCTTGCCTTCTTTCGATCAGGGCGGCGCGGGCGGCTTGTAATTCGGCTTCGCTCAAGATGCCGTCTTCGTCACTGTCGAACTTGGTAAGCAACTGAGCCTTACGATTTTCACAGCGCACTTGCAGATCTTCTCTTAGCTGTTGGCGTTCTTCTTCGCTGAGTCTTCTCGACTCGTCGGCATCATAGATCCAACGCAGACGTAAGTGGCGATGATGGCGGGCCCAGCGCAGGCGTAATCGGGGCAGGGGACCCATATCTTCGACCAGGGCTGCTTTCTCGGCTCGGCTCAACTGGCCGTCGCCATCAATATCGTATTTTTCAAGGACCCGTTGGCGGAAACCGGCCAGCGAGCAATCGCCGTGCAAGGAGACTTCATCCACCAGACTCTCGTCGGCGTCTTCTTCGGCGGCGCCTTCCAGATCATCGTCGGGCGCACCGTCTAAGGACTCACCATCGCCCTCGCTCAAAGCGGCCGAAAAGCTGGCGTCCTCGATTAAACTGTCACTGGTGTCGAGACCGCATCCGGCCCCGGCGAACAAGAGTACTAGAATTGACATCAGGCTACAGGTGCGAATGTTCATGGTATTTCCTCCGGTTATTGTTTCCCCGTGATTGAGTTTCACTTGCTTTAACCCAGGGTAGCCACGGAGGTTGCGCGAAATGAAAAAAAAGAATGCCCGGCTTGCAATCAAAGCCGCTAGCTTCTAGCATGCAGCCCATGATTGAGAAAATCACTAGCGATATCTGGCTGTTAACCGGCAAGCGAAAGGGACGATATCCGCATTCGCACTCCTTGTATTTGCGGGCCGGCGGCGGGGTGCTGGTTGATTGTGGGTCGAACTGGAGTGAGATTGAGACTCTGGCCGAGCAAGAGGGAATCGCAGCCGTGCTTATGAGCCATTATCATGAAGATCATTTTCTGTACTTACACCGCTTGCCCGAGACCGAAGTTTGGGCATCGCTAGCCGACGCCCCCGCTTTAGAGTCCATGGATGCCCTGGAAGACTGCGCCCGCGCTGGGACCAACTGGGCGCGGAGTTTCCGGCGCATTATGCAAAAACGCTTTAACTATCGGCCGCGGCCGGTGGCACGCAGAATTCAGCACGGCGAGAACTTGAGCATCGGGAATCTGCAAGTCGAGGCCATCGTCGCACCCGGCCACACCCCTGGCCATTTGTGCCTGCATTTCCCCGCGGAGGGCATACTCTTCCTCGGTGATTACGACTTGACGGACTTTGGACCCTGGTATGGCGATCGTCGTTCCAGCATGGAACAATTTCGCACCTCGGGGGCGATGCTTGCTGATATCGGCGCCAAAATAAATGTAGTGTCTCATCAGCAAGCCATTCATCGCGGCGATATTCACCAGCAGATGACCACTTACCTGCAACACATCGATCGCAGGGAGGAGGCATTGTGTGCCTTCTTGCGAAGGCCCCGAAGCAAAGAAGAAATCATCGCCAGACGCATTGTCTTTGGCGAACAATGCCGAGGTGCCTGGTTCGATTATGGTGAATGGGCCCTGATGAGCAAGCATCTGGAAAAATTGATGCAGAGCGGCGAAGTCATCGAACTAGAAGGTCATTATCAATGTCTATGACTAGCTGCGTTGTGAAATATTCCAAGGGACTTGACGAAAAAAGGAAGAACCCCTTAGAGTGGCTGCGGCTGCGGATGGACCCAGCCGAATATTGAAGAACATGGGAGTGAAAATGCGAGGCAGGTTCGGAATGAAACAGGTGGCGAGTTTTGGGTTGGTAGCGGTCATGGCGTTTGGGATGACGGCCTGCGGAGAAGGCGAGCTGATGGCTACCGAAGAGCAAGAGCAGGCCATCGTAAACGGCCAGCTGGAATCCGGTTGGCTTGGGGTAGGGGCGCTTACTTTGACCGTGACTGGTCACGGGTACACTGGATCCTTTTGTACTGGCACTTTGATTGCGCCGCATTGGGTGTTGACGGCCGCCCACTGTTTCGCGGATATGGAGGATATTTCGGTTGAGCCCAATATGGTCAAGTTTTACATTGGCGCAAACGCCAAGCCGGGTGTGAATGGTGTGCCCGATAGTGGCACTTTGTACCAGGCCGGCGCGTTTTACGTCCCCGCCCAACATTCCTCCGACCCTGAGCATAACGATATCGGACTAATGTATCTGTCCGAACCGGTCAATTCCGTGACGCCCTACGCCTATAACATCAATTACATGGATAGTAGTACCTATTTGGGCCTAGATGCCTTCTATGTGGGTTTCGGAATTACAATTGTGGATGGCGATGATTACGGTTTGAAGCGCTCTACTAGTTTAAATATCTATTCGGTGACCGACTTTGACCATGATGATCGGGTCTACGTGAGCAACTATGCCGCCACCAATTCGGGCATTTGTCAAGGTGACTCCGGGGGTCCGGGTTTTCTGCAGATTGGTGGCGAGTGGCGCGTGATCGGTGTCAATTCTTCGGGGACTCTCGGCTGCAAAGACTATTACATGCACATCAGGGTGGACCGGCATGCCGCTTGGATTGCCGACATCATTTCTGACGATTTGCCCACTTGTCAGAAGTATCCAGACATGTGTTTTTGCGCTGATGCTTGCCTGGCCAACGGTAATTGCGACAATTCTGTGTGCGGGGTAATGACTTGCGAGGAGATCTACGAGTGTGTATATGATTGCCCGGCAAACGATGCCGGCTGCCAGACCAGTTGCTATCAGCAAGGCACGGATGACGGCAAGATCAAGCTAGATGTTATGTTCCAATGCATAACAGAGCATTGCGACGGCATTAGCGACAATGATGAATTCCAAACCTGTGTCAATACCAAGTGCAAAGCAGAACTCGATGCCTGCTTTCCGATCTCCACCGGCGATCTGACTTGTGAAGAGGTTTTAGATTGTATGGCGGATTGTGCGGTTGGGGATGCCACTTGTCAGAACACTTGCATTGGGAACGGCACATCGCAGGCGCAGGCCTACATAGACGCCATGTATACCTGCTTTGATGCCCACTGTGGCAGCATTCAGGACCAGGACGCCTGGACGGACTGTGTATATCAAAATTGTGATAGCCAGATTAATGATTGTATGCCGGCGGCGGACTGTGACTTGACTGGTGGTGATTGCGCCGCCGGTTCGGCGTGTTGGCCGAGCCTGGTCGGGGAGACGGATTGTTTCAAAAGCGATGGCCTGGCGGAGGGTGCTACTTGCGACCCGAATTTGACCGACCGACTGGCTTGCGCTGATGGTTTGGTCTGCTTGAACATGGGCGGTGCCTACGAGTGTGGACGTTTCTGTACCAGTGTGGCCGATTGCCCGGCCAACCTAAGTTGCTCAAAACCGGCCTTCGAGGACTTGCCGGATGTGGGTACCTGCTCCTGCGAGGATGGCGATGGCGATGGGTCGTGTAAGGACGTCGATTGCGACGATAGCAACGCCAGCGTCTATCCCGGTGCCTATGAGATGTGCAACGATGCCATCGACAATGACTGTGACGGACTAATCAACGAAGGCTGTGATTCTTGTATCGACGCTGATGATGACGGTTTCTGTACCCCTGACGATTGTAATGACGCCAACCCGGCCATTCATCCCGGGGCTATCGAGGCTTGTGGCGATGGCATCGACAATAACTGCAACGGTCAGGCCGAAGAAGGCTGCGCCGATTGCACCGATGTCGACATGGACGGTTATTGCAATACGGTCGATTGCAATGATGGCAACGCGACTATTAATCCTGGGGCCGCCGAGTTTTGCGGAGACGGCATCGACAACAACTGCAATGGCGTGGCTGACGAGGGTTGTGGCTCCTGCATCGATCTGGATGCCGATGGTTATTGCTCGAGCTCGGATTGCGATGATTCGCGCGCGGATGTGAAGCCCAATGCTCCCGAGATTTGCGGAGACGGCGTGGACAACAACTGCAACGGCATCGTGGACGATGGTTGTGAGGGTAGCGGTGGTTGTGCTACCGCCTCCGGGTCGCGTGCCGGTGCTGGTTTTGGCTGGTTCTCCATGGCCATGCTGGGTCTTTGGCTGGCGGGGCGCCGCCGCCGCGGCTAAATTGGCGGTATGTCCATGGACAGCCAAGAAGCCATCGTAAGCGGCTTTCTCGATCGCGAACGAGAAGTAGTGATTGCTCGGGGTGAGTTCTCCCCCTTGTTTGCCGCCTATCGTAGCCATGCCCGCAAGTGGAATTCCATGCCAGATGACCAGGCCCTGGGCATGATGAATCACATGCTGGCCGCGGCGGCCTTGTATCTGGCCATTCACCCGCCCGACGAGTTTGCCGCCTGGACGCTCAATATTGTCCAACCACCCATCAACTTCTTTGTCTGCGGTGATAACCAGCAGTTTGCCATCACGGGGCGTGCCTATACCCAAAATGTCAAAAATGCCAACTCGAACCGTTTGTTCATGGAATCACAACGGCCGCGCAGAGAGCCCAGCCGAAGCGTGCTTGATGTAGCCGGAGGAGACGTTCTCGACATTTTCGAACAGTTCTTCAATAAGTCGGATCAAATTCCCAGCCGGCTATTTGCGCGGGCCGCCAACGAAATCGTGCTTATCCAGGGAATGCCCGGCGTCGATCTGGCTTGGCTGCAATCCCTGGATTCGGACAGTGTTCGAGGGTATTTGAAGAAAGATTTCGAGAATATTGAACAACGCAATTACCGCTTCCAATGTGGCTGTGATCCTGGAAAAATACTGACCGTGGTAAGCGGCATGTTCAAGGACAACCCGGAAGATCTTTTCCGCGGGGATTCAGAAGTAGAAACCCATTGCCCAAGATGTTCCCGCAGCTTTTGGATCACGCGGGAGGATTTTGACTTGGGACCGCAACGCGTTGGCATTTCCTGATTCTGCTTGTTGAGATGGGAGACTGGACATGGCTACCCTGACAAAAGACCCTGCAAGTTTGGCAGGGGAGAACCGGCCCCTCTGGCGGATGTTTGCCTCCGTTCCCAAAAAATACGACTTGCTCAATCGGCTGCTGACCGGGCGCATGGATGAAAAATGGCGCAAACGGGCGGCGCGTAGCTGTCTCGAAAATAAGCCCCGGCGGGTACTAGACTTGTGTACCGGAACCGGAGACCTGGTCCTGCGCCTAGCCCGTGAGGCCGCAAAGGAAGTAGAAATCGTGGCGGCGGATTTTTCCAAACCCATGTTGGCGGTGGCCAGTGACAAGGCAGCCCGGGCCCAACTGACAGACAGGATACGTTTTGTAGAGGCGGATGTTGCCCAATTGCCTTTTGCCAACGGACACTTTGACGCTGTTGGCATAGCCTTTGCTTTTCGAAACCTCACCTATGCCAACCCGCTGCGGGGACGCTATTTGCAGGAGTTGTCCAGGATCGTCGCGCCGGGAGGACGTTGCGTTATCATCGAGACCAGCCAACCTAGATCTCGCCTATGGCGAGCTAGCTTTCATTTTTACTTGCGTACTATAACCGCACCGGTCGGGGGCTGGGTGTCTGGGCACCGCGCCGCTTATCGCTATTTGGCCCATTCGGCTCGCAACTACCTCCGTCCCCAAGAAGTGTCTAGGCTACTGACAGAGGCCGGATTTTCTCAGGTCGAATTCAAGTCTTTGCTAGGCGGTTTGGCGGCATTGCATATTGCCACCAAGTAGGTCTGGGCGATGAGGAGCCGGAAGGGGCAGTGGAGCTTGGGTTTGGGCATGGCCGTGATAGGCTTGGCGATATCCTCTCCATCATGGGCGTTTGAGTGGATCACCGATGACGACCGCACGGTTTGTTTGTGGTGGCGACAGCGAAACGTTCCCTTTTATATTAACGAAGAATGCAGCGCGGACACGGCGCTTGCCGATTGTCTCGAAGCGGTACAGGCATCATTTTCGGTTTGGCAGCAACCCGATTGTTCTGACCTCTCTTTTCAGTACCAGGGCTTAACCGAAGCGCGCTCTTGGGGGGTCGACCAGTGGAATCTGATCTATTGGGAGGAGGACGAGTGGGATGACCAACACGGCAAGACCATCGCCTTCACCCACTGGACTCTTATCGCCGAGACCGGAGAATTGGTCGACGTCGACATCGAGCTAAACGGGGTGGATCACATTTTCAGTGCGGAAAGCTCAGCCACGGTTATGCAGGACATACGCAACGTGCTGACCCACGAGGTGGGTCACCTGGTTGGTCTTTCGCATCCCCAATACCCAGAGTGCCTGAATGTTCCGGCCGCTGATGTCGCCAGCGAAGGTTTGGGCCATCCGCCCGATACCGAAGCTACTATGTTTTGCACGGCGGATTTGGGTGAGATCAAGAAACGGGACCTTAGCCAGGATGATATCGACGGTTTGTGTTACCTGTATCCCAAAGACCGCGGCTTGCCCACCTGCTTTCTTCAGGAAGGTGAAGTCAAAGTTGTCGGCGGCTGCGCTTGTGGAAATGGTCCCGGCTCCGCGGCCGGCATTGGTTTATGGCTTCTGGTGGCAGTCCTGGCTACCCAAAGGCGGCGCCGATCATTCATCTGACTCCGTAATACATTTTTTTTGGCTGGGGGACGGGGCTTTGAGCACGAAAATCAGGGCGGCCAGCGCGCCCATGGCGGCTACTGGCCAGAAATTATGTGACAAATCGACTAGATAGCCCATTAGGGGCGCCAAT
>JAUVBB010000188.1 GCA_030591445.1 Deltaproteobacteria bacterium
CCGTTTGCCGCCAATGATTGACCCATACCTGAAAAGAAGACCAGCCATGCCAGAACAATTATCAGTCCCTTCTTCATCGTTTTATCCCCTTCCAAGTGCCTGGTTTTCAGAATGATTATCACATTTTGTCTTGGACAATAATCCCAACCTTACATAAATTTTGGCTGCTTGCAACGAGCCCAAACAAAACCCTATTGACTTTTTTAATAGTTTTCGCTGATAGTCTATCTATCAATTGGTCAGATGACTAGATGTGCTGGCCAATTGGAAATGGGCAATACACGGGGAAGTTAGTACGAAGGAGAGGCAAGATGAAATCGCTTTGTGTTTTCATGTGTCTACTGACTGCAGTTCTCGTCCCCGCTTGCGGATCAAAGATTGATGAGAGTAGCGCCTGCCTGCCGGGTCTGAGCCAATGTGGGGACGCATGTGTGGATCTGCAGACGAATCCTGCCCATTGCGGTGGCTGTGGCTCGGTTTGTAGTGATGGCTTTTTGTGTTTGGCGGGAAGCTGTCAATCGACCTGCGGAGCCGGTCTGAGCGATTGCGGCGGCAGCTGTGTGGACACCAACAGCAATCCCGCGCACTGCGGTGGCTGCGGCTCGGTCTGTGCCGATGGTGGTGTCTGTCAGGCGGGAAGCTGCCAAGCGACTTGCGGCGCCGGTTTGAGCAATTGCGGCGGCGCTTGCGTGGACACCAACACCAATCTCGATCACTGCGGCCTTTGTGACCAGAGTTGCCGAGTGCAAAATGGGCTGTCTTCCTGTACCGGCGGCATTTGCTCCTTTATTTCTTGTAATGCACCCTGGGACGATTGCGACCAGGTAGTGGCGACCGGATGTGAGACCAGAACGGATATGGACCCCGGCCACTGCGGGGCTTGTGGGCAGGCTTGTCTGCCCGGCGAAAGCTGTGCCGGGGGAGAGTGTCGAAAAGAGACCAATGAGCTTCCCGCCGAGCGCGCCGTGGAACCGCTGGTCATTTCGGGTGAGAACTTTCCCGCGCTGGCCGGATTGCCGGTAGACGAGATTTTTGTGTTCCGCTTCGACGGCGCCGGTGGTTGGCAACAAATTCCCCACCAGGTAGACGAACGTCGGAGCACCACGCTTTGGGATGGCGCGACCTGTCCGATAGGCTGCGAACTTCGCTATGTCTTCGACGGCGATAGCGAGGGCAACGGTCTGGACGAAGACGACGAGCTGGTCTTGCTGGCCAGCGATCTGGGCGCGGAGAGTTTGGCGGAGCCGCCCGCGGGGACCGACGGCGAAGGCTATCGGATTCGGGTCGAGCTACCCGAACTGGGTGTCATTGGGTATGCCTACGTCTTTGCCTCTTCTTCGCTGGCCAAGAATTACGGCCCGGCGCAAGTCAGTTACACCCGCACCGTCCAGGCCGCGTCCGACGAGGACACCGAAGTGATTACCCCCTTCTACCGAATCCATTACCGACACCTATGGGTCATGGACGTGTTTGAGGTCTCGGCCTTTGCCGGCGGCGATGGCGTAGACCTCATCGATCGCTGGAAGGCCAGGGCCTACACCCGTGATGCCGCCGGCGAGACCGAGGACGTTTACGGAATGTGCGGTTTTTCCGACACCAACTCGCCCTGGGGTGATCATATCTACCTGGGACACATCGACGGACCGGTCCGGGCCATTCGCGGCATACAAGGAGCCTGCAGTTGGAGTAATCTGACCCGCTACAACTTTTTCTACCCGGGCCGAATGGACAAAATCATCAACCTGCGCGGCCACTCCTTCTCGGCCTCCATGGGTGGTTTGTGGCTTTACTGGGATTTTTCGGAAGCAGCCGCCCCCCTGAACTACTACAGTTCGCTCACGCCAAACGGCTCCATACTCGATGGCGTGGAAGACCCTAACTTCCCCAACGGCGACGTGGGCTCTGCCATCGAAGAAAGCTGGAGCCAGGTCGATTCCCAGCATGGCGGAATGGCCTTCGCTTTCAGAGAAACCATCGACGTGCCCGGACCCCTCAAGGGCTTCATTTGGGATGACGCCGATTACGATGACGGCACCGGCAAAGAGCCGGGAACCATCGGCGGCATCGGCCATCACCTGCTCTACGTGGCCAGCACCGATCCCCTCTGGAACAAACCACCGGCGCAAGTATCTTTCACCGTCTGGCCGCTGCCCGCCAACACCAGCGAGCAAGGCGCCAACTACGCCGCCACTCTCAGCGCCCCGCTTCAGTGGTCGGTCTCTGCCTTTTAGCCCAAGCAAGATCAAAAGACGCATCGACCCTGGGATATCACTGTTGACAATCTTAGAGTGAGGGTGTTTTCATTCCTTAGTCTAAGGAGAACGAGTCATGATCCCAAATCGAGCCAGCTAATATGACCTTGAGCGAGGTCGCAAAACTTCTGGAAGCGGAAGTGATCTGTGGTGAGCAGTATCTGGACCAGGAGCTAGAGTTCGCTGGCGCTTCGGATCTGATGAGCGACTTGCTGGCCTTTGGTCAGCCGGGGATTTTACTGCTGACGGGTTTGGCCAACACCCAGTCGGTCAGAACCGCCGAGATCATTGATGCCAAATGTGTCGTGTACGTGCGCGGAAGAAGGCCTAGCCAAGATGGACTGGAACTGGCCGAGAAAAGCAAGATGCCCATTTTATCGACGAAATTTCTCATGTACAAGGCCTGCGGGCTGCTCTACAGCCGGGGGATACGAGTAACAGGGGATCGCTAGTCTCATGGCTTCCAGACAGAATCTTTCTCATGCTTTTGAGATCCAGGGCGGCGATTTCGGCAAGGCCGGTTGCGTTTCGCTCGAAATCAAGGAGATCCTCCGAGACCTCGGCATTGATCCCGCCATTGTTCGGCGCACGGCCATCGCCGCCTACGAGGCCGAGATGAATGTGGTGATGTACGCCGACAGCGCAACGGTGATGCTAAGACTAAATCCCCAGGGCATCAAGATTGCGCTGGATGATAAGGGACCGGGGATCCATGACATCGAGTTAGCCATGCAGGAAGGCTACTCCACCGCCACCGATCAGATGCGAGAGATGGGTTTTGGCGCCGGTATGGGCCTGCCCAACATCAAGAGGAACGCAGACTTGTTCGAGTTAAAATCCACGATTGGCAAGGGCACTTCCTACAAAATCTTCATTGACTTGGGTTCGGAGGAAAAGACATGAACCAGTCCTTTCACTCCATCAAAGTCGAGACCGAAAAATGCGACGGCCGGATGAAATGTTTGCGGTCCTGCCCCACCCAGGCCATCCGCATCCGTAAGGGCAAAGCAGTCATTCTGGGGGAAAAGTGCATCGACTGCGGTGAGTGCATCACCGCCTGCCCATCCGGCGCCATCGTGGCCCTGACCGATCCCTTTGGCGAGCTGAGCAAGTTCAAGCACACGGTGGCCATTCCCTCGCCGACCTTGTATGCCCAGTTTGGCCGATCCATTCTTCCCAACCGAATTCTGGCTGGCTTGAAGAAGCTTGGTTTCGATGATGCCTTTGATCTGGCCTTCACCTGCGGAGACACCAGTCTGGCCATCGAACATTTCCTGGACGAGTATCAGGGCCCCAAGCCGCTCATTGCCAATACTTGCCCCTCGGTCGTGAGTCTCATCCAGGTGATGTACCCCCAACTGGTCGATCAATTCATTCCCATTCAGCCCCCCAAGCGGCTGGCATCTAAGGAAATCAAAGAGAGAAAATCGGAGGAGCTCGGGCTCAAGCCGGAAGAGATCGGGACCTTCTACATTACTCCCTGTCCGGCCAAGATGATCGCAATCAAGCAGCCTTTGTTTGAAGAAGAATGTTATCTGGATGGCGCCATTTCCATTAGCGACATTTACGGCCCGCTGCTGTCAGTGCTGGAGAGCGAGGACCAGGACAGCTACCGCAAGAGCCTGGAAAGCATCTGTGTTCTGGGCATCGGCTGGGCGGTGGCCGGCGGAATGCACCGAACCCAGGAAATGAAGAATGTAGTGGACGTTTCGGGCATTGCGGAGATCATCAAGACTTTCGACGATATCGAACGCGGCAAACTGCAGGACATCGATTTGGTCGTGCCCTATTCCTGTCCCCAGGGTTGCGTGGGGGGATCGCTGACGGTGGAAAATCGCTACATCTCCCACAACAAGATCATGCGCTTGCTCGAGACGCTGGAACAGGAGAACATAGAAGCCTGTCGGGATCGGCGGGAGATCCGCGAACGCTATGGCCAGAAATACTTTCATATGAAACAAAAATACGAGCCTCGTCCCATCCAGGCGCTTGACGAGGATCTGGGCCGGGCCATCAAGAAACGTAAGCAGAAGGAGAAGATTTACGACTCCCTGCCCAGGATAGACTGCGGTATCTGCGGCGCCCCCACCTGCCTGGCCTTCGCCGAAGACGTGGTCAAAGGGGAGGCGCAGTCGTCCGACTGTATCTTCAATGTACCAAAAAAATTCCAGCAATTGACCGGTGAGCTATCCCGGCTTCTGGACGGCTTCGGCTCCTTCGGCAAAGATCGGGAACCCCAGTCCACGCACCAGAAGAAAGGGCAAAAATCATGACCTTGAAGGATGTCGTCGAGAAGCTCGGGCTCCGCGTCATGACCGTCAAGGCGGCTCTTGACCCCGAGCTGACCGGAGCCTACGCCGGCGATCTGCTCAGCGATGTCATGGCCAATGCCCGGCCTGGGAACCTCTGGATCACCATGCAGACCCACCAGAATGTTTTGGCGGTGGCCCAAATCAAGGACCTGGCCGCAATCGTGTTGGTCAACGGCCGCAAGCCCGATGCCGAGACCTTGCAAAAGGCCGACCAGGAAAACGTAACCGTCCTGGGCACGGACGAGCCGGCTTTTCGCATCTCCGGACAGCTCTACCGCTTGCTGGGCGAGCCGTGACCCGCGATGCTTCGAAGTTTCCAGGCTGATCTGCACGTTCATACCTGTCTGTCCCCTTGTGCCGATATAAACATGTCCCCGGCGGCCATCGTCAAGCGGGCCCAGTCTCTGGGGGTTGACATCCTGGGCATCTGCGACCACAACTCGGCGGAGAACGTCCTGGCCGCGGTAGCGGCCGCCCGCGGGCACGGCCTGCACGTTTTACCCGGCATGGAGTTGACCTCCGCCGAAGAGGTCCACATCCTGGCGTTGTTCGATAAGCCGGAACTGGCCCAGGCGCTTCAGGAGATAGTCTATCGGCACCTGCCGGGCAAAAATGACGAGGAGATTTTCGGCATGCAGGTGCTGGCCAACGCCGACGACGAGGTCTTGGGTTTCAACCAAAAGCTCCTGATCGGGGCCACTACCCTGGGAGTGGATGAGATTGTAAAGAACATCCACTCCCTGCAAGGCCTGGCCATCGCCGCTCACATTGATCGGGAAAGTTTCAGCCTGATCAGCCAGCTGGGCTTCGTGCCCGACAACTTGCCCTTAGACGCCTTGGAGATTTCCCCGGCTATTTCGCCTGAAGAGGCCCTACGCAGATACGCGCCCGCCCTGCCCCTGGTCCAATCGTCAGACGCCCACCAGCAGGATGAAATCGGGCGCCGCCGCACTGTCTTCCTGATCGAGGAAGCAAGTATCGCGGAAATCAAAAAAGCTCTTCAGCAGCAAGAGGGTCGGAGGATCGTACATTAGATGGAAGATTTGTCACTGCACATTCTCGACATCATGGAGAACTCCCTCGATGCGCGGGCGCGAAGGATCGAGCTGTACATCGACGAAGACCCGGTCCATGAACTGCTTAGCCTGGAGATCCGGGACAACGGCAAGGGAATCGATGCCAGCTTGCTGCCCGGGGTGACCAATCCCTTCTTCACCACTCGCAAAACCAGGAGCGTCGGCCTGGGTTTGTCGATGCTTTCCGAGGCGGCCAAGGCCACCGGCGGAGAGATGATCATCGAATCTTCTCCCGGAAAGGGAACCCAGGTGAGGGCGACCTTCCAAAGCGGCCACATCGACATGAAGCCACTCGGGGACGTCCCCCAGACACTGCTGACCCTGATAGTAGGGCACCCGGAAATCGAGTTCTGCTACCATCACCGCATCGCCGGCAACACCTTTTCCTTCGACACCCGGGAGATTGACGCCGATCGCGGCTCCCCGCAGATCTTGCGCGCAATCGGCCAGCAACTGCGCAAGGGACTTGCCCAACTAGCTAGACAAGCTGCGGGCAGCGAATAGCAAAACACTTCAGTTGCGACCTGCTTCAGTATTCTCGCCACATGTAGAATTTTCCAACAATCAGGCGGGCAGGATTGTGGAGAAATCCAACAGCTTGGTTCTGAACGGGGATTGATCTCCGGGCCAAGCCGAGCGGGGCTGACGAATTGTTTCGAAGGATTCCGTGTTGTTGCCAGGGCAAGGGGTGGTTTTCTCCGAATTGGCCCGGGAATTGCTCTGTAAGTATGAGCGAACGACATAAAGGAGAAAATCATGAGAAATTTAGACATTGATACCAGCGGGGCAGTTGGCAGAAAAACCGGAGGCAGTTGTATATGGCGTGCATCCGGTGCGGTGTCCGCGCAGACCTGTGAGTCCCGCCCGGATGACTGCCAGGGATGTCCAGTCTATACCTCTCTGGACAAGTTGGCTCATCGCAAGCAGGTGAAGTTCTTCAGTCAGGACTACTTCGACCAGTGCTCGGTCGATGCTTGCCTGGTTCCGGGACAATCCTGTCCGTTTGCCGGTCCGTGCATGGCCAACTGGTCGCGTACCAATGCCCCGGCGCTGCGGACCTTGACCTTGATGGGGATCGGGGGCCTGTCTATTGGCGCCAACGCTTCCTTGATTCAGCAGAAGGTACGCCGTAACGGCCTGCATGCGGATCTGTTGAGCCGGATTTTCGAACTGAGGAATCTGGGGAAGCTGGGCCCGGAGGACAAACTTTCTCCAGCCGATTTAGACCTGCGCACGACGGAGGAGCAGTTTTCCCTGGTGGCGGCGGCTTCGTTTGTCGATTGCCTCGAGACGCTGAATCTTTCCGCATTTGCCGAAAGGATGTTTGAAAACAATTTGCTTCCCCGGGGTCTGTCGGCTTCGGTTTCCGGGGCGCGGGATAGCAAGGAACTGTGGAATGCCTTCCGGGCCATGCAGAGCCTGGCCGTTTTGAATGTGCTTTCGGCCTTCGATATTAACGTGCTTTGCGAAATGCAAGCAAGCATGGCGAGCTCACGATACCCCTCCCTGGTCATGGCGCAAACGGCCCTCACGATCCAGCGGACCCTACAAGCCCATACCCACAGGACTCCGGGGCTTGCGCCCGAAATGGTCGAGCGGGCGGCCAAGCTGGTCAGCTTCGCCGGCAGCTTGATGGGCAAGGTTTACCAAGGACTGACCGTCACGCCTTCCGAGTTGGCCGCGGCCGTGATTGTGACCCGCGGGTTGGGAGCCGTGTCCGAGGACGGGACCGCGCCGGCCGGAAGGGTGCTATTGGACGAAGTGCTGCGCATGGCCGCGGCGGGCCCGCTGGATATGGTAGCGGTGCAGCCGATACTGGCCGGGATAGTAGCTTCAGGACTGGACCCATTGCCCGATGAGCGCACGGCGGTGTCGCGGGCAGTGTTAGAGTCGTTCCAGGCGCGGTTCAGGAAGTTTGGTGACATGCGCGGCGATCCGGCATCGCTCTTGGCTTCGGTGGGCGCGGACAATCTGATACGCGAGGAAGATCAATTCGCGGCGCTGGCAGGTGCCCAGGCGCCGGTGGCGGAGCTGGATCCTGCGCTGCTGGGTTGCGAGATGCCCGCCGACCGGTTTTACCACCGGGGGCATGCCTGGGTGCAGCCCGGGAGAGACGGCTTTATCCGAATCGGAATTGACGATCTGCTGGCCCACCTGATCGGCTGTGTTGATACCATCGAGATGCCTGGGCAGGGCAAGCACCTACGCCGGGGCAAGCCGGCTCTGCGCCTGATCCGCGGCCGTGAGTCGGTAGAACTGTGTTCCCCTGTAAACGGGGAAATAATGGCGGTCAACCAGTCGATCATCGATTCGCCCCGTATTCTTCCGACGCAACCGTATGGAGATGGCTGGTTGCTGACCGTGCGCCCCACGGTTTCAGAGGACAACGTGAACGAACTGATGTTCGGCCGCAACGCTCATGACTGGCAGCGGGAGGAGACACAACGGCTAGGCAAGATGTTTAGGGGCAAAACAGCCACCGCCGCCGACGGCGCCCGGCTCGCCCATGACGCCCTGGCCAAGCTCCCCGGTCTTCGCTGGTCCAAAGTCCTGCGCAAATTCCTCAAGGGCTAAGGCCGTCCTTTAGCATTAAACTACAGTAGTCACACAGTTGTGCGGACTTGGCGTCAATGCGGGTCATGTCGAGGGAGGCGGCCATCACGCACCGTGGTTCTTGGCAGTGAGTAAGGCCGAAGGTATGGCCGAGTTCGTGGATCCCCTCTTTGACTACGCGATCGACAAAGACCGCATAATCGTTTGGGTGCTGGGATTGAGGCAAGGCATTGCCCAGCCGGTAGGTCGAAACCAGCGCGGCTTTGCCTGGGAGCATGGCCTCGCCGAACAGATAGCGCATGATTGGCGTGAACAGATCCTCGTTGGTCACTCCCAGCAGCCGGAATGCATTGCGATGAGAGGCATCCAGATAGGCGAGGATCCGGGTGGCATGGTACTGGCCCCTCTTGGTGTCCAGAGCCTCGGCCGGCAATCTCCCAGCGTCGCCGATTTGGCACTGCAGGGGCAAACTCCGGGCAATTCCTTCGCAAAGGGCGGACAAAAGTCCTGGGTCCGCGATGCCCAGGGGGACGATCTCGACCAACCGCTTCATGGTTCCCGGGATAGACCGTATTTCTTGATCTTGGTATACAGCGTTCCCCGGTCGATTTTGAGAGCTTGCGCCGTTTGGCTGATGTTCCAATGGTAGTGTTTGAGCCTTCTTAGGATGTGCTCTCTTTCCCAGGCATCAAGTGACTCGTCAGCCGGAACTTCTTCGGGCTTATACAGTGCGATGGGCAAGTCCGCTGGCATGACCTGTTTTTGTTTGCCCACCACCAGCGCCCGCTCGATGGCGTTTTCCAGTTCGCGAACGTTGCCGGGCCAGTTGTGGTTTAGCAGCAATTGCATAGCTTCGGGGGAAATCGAGTGGGTCTTCTTGTTCAAGCGCAAGCGCAGTTTTTCTAAAAGGTGTTCGGCCAAGGCCGGTATGTCGTCCTGTCGTTCCCGCAGCGGCGGGATATGGATCTGCACTACGTTCAGCCGGTAGTAGAGGTCCTGACGGAAAGCCCCCGCCTCGATAGCTTGCTCCAGGTCGCGGTTGGTGGCCGCCAGTACCCTGAAGTCCGTCTCTATGTCCTTGACGCCCCCCACCCGCCGGAACTTTCGCTCCTGAAGCACCCGGAGCAGATCGATTTGCATCTTCGGGCTTGCGTCTCCGATCTCGTCCAAAAAGAGGGTTCCGCCGCCGGCGGCGTCCAGCAGCCCCTGCTTGGAGCCGGCGGCCCCGGTGAAGGCGCCCTTCTCGTAGCCGAACAGCTCGCTTTCCAGGAGAGACTCCGTAAAGGCCCCGAAGTTGACGCCCACGAACAGCCCTTCCGCACGGGCGCTTTGGTCGTGGATCGCGCGTGCCAGCACCTCCTTGCCGGTACCGCTCTCACCGGCTATCAGTACCACCGAGTCAGTGGTGGATACATCCTCGACCAGCTCGAACAGCTTCAACATGGCCGGAGACCGTCCGATCATGGGTCCGTAGCTGCCGCATGTTTTCATCTGGTGCTTGAGCAACTGGTGCTCACGTCGCATGATCTGGTTCTTGAGGATACGCTCGATGAGCATGCCGATCTCCAGCGGATCGAAGGGCTTGACCACATAGTCGATGGCGCCCAGTTTCATCGCTTTGACCGCGGAGTCGATGGATCCGTAGGCGGTCATCATGACCACCGGGGCTTCTGCATCGTCCTCTTTGACCTGTTTCAGCATTTCCAGGCCGTCCATGCCGGGCATCTTGATGTCCACGATCAGCAGATCGAACGACTGCGTCTTCAACATCAAAAGCGCCGCATCGGCGTTCTCGGCCACGTCTACTTGGTGGCCATCGCGTCTGAGTAGGTCGCCCAGCGAGATGCGGATGGAGAACTCGTCGTCCACTACCAGTATCTTGGTTTTCCTGCGCATGGTTCAGACCTCTTGCGCCCGTGCTCCGGGTTTCGACCAGGAGGTCGTTAGCCGGTGGCCACGGGCAGGGTGAAAGTGAAGGTGGTGCCCTGGCCCTCTTGGCTTTTCACCTTCATGATTCCGCCATGCTGGCGAATGATGCCATAGCTCACACTCAATCCCAGGCCGGTCCCCTTGCCTACCGGTTTGGTGGTAAAGAAGGGGTCGAATATCATCTCCAGGTGTTCGGCCTTGATGCCGCAGCCAGTGTCCCTGATTGAGACTCGCACCTTTTTGTTTTCCTCCCGGGTGGAGATAGACAATGTGCCCCCATCGGCTAGAGCCTCGCAAGCGTTGAGTGAGAGATTGACCAGCACCTGCTGGAGTTGGTTGGCGTCACCCATTACCTTGGGCAAACCCGCGGCAAGTTCTTCCTCGATCACAATGTCATCAAACTCTTTCTGGCTGTGCAGCAGCGCCAGCCACTGCCCGATCACTTCGTTGATGTCCAGAAGCGTCATCGCCGTGGATGATTCGCGGGCGAAGTTCAAAAGTCCCCTGACGATCTCCCGCATCCGGGAGGTCTCGCTGTACATGATGTCGAGGTACTCACGGCTCTTCTGGCTGAGACCCTGCTCGTCTTTAAGTAGGTGCTCGAGGGTTAGCAAGCCGGTCAGCGGGTTGTTGATCTCGTGGGCAATACCGGCCGCCATCCGGCCGACCGTGGCCAGCTTTTCGCTCTGTCCAATTTGTCGGCGGGCCGTCTCTGCCAGCGCTTTTTCTCTTTGGGCAACGGCGTCGGCCATCTGATCGATCGCTCGGCAGAGGAGACCCATTTCGCCGGGGGGGCGTATTTTCACCCGGGCCGAGAGGTCGCCCGCCACGACCTGATCGGACATTTTGATAATCCGCCCGATGGGACGCAGCAAGGATCGGGCCGCCAGTGTCAGCAGCACCAGGCTGACCAGGGTGGCAAAGACCACGATGGCAAGAAAGCTTCCCAGGACCAGTCTGCGGGTGTGTACGAACGGAGCCTCTAGCACACCAACTCCCAGGGCGCCGATGATCCGGTCTTCGGGATCCCGGATTGGCTGGTAGGCAGTGATGTACCAGTCGTTGATTACAAAGGCCCGGTCGGCCCAGTTCTCCTTTTTCTCCAGCACTTTCTCGTGAACCACAGGGCTCAAGAGCGTGCCGACGGCTCGCGATCCGTCATCGCTTTTCATGCTGGTCGAAACCCGGATGTCTCCCTGGAAAATGGTGGCGGCGCCGATGTCAACGCCCCGGTAGGTTTCGTCCTGGTACAACTCTTCCTTGATCTGGTCGACAATCTGGTAGCTTTGGTTCAGGAGCCGGGCTCCGTAGAGAAAGCCGACACATTCCCCGCCTCTTTTCAAGTCCAAGAGCGCGACCGCCGAACCGATGACCAATGCGTCACGGTGTGGCTGATCTTTTTCGGAGTGGATCCCCGCGGGGGAGACTTTTTCAAGAAGCGCTCGTTGCAACAGGGCCGCTCCCTCCTTCGCCAGTTTTTGGTAAGGCACGATGGCCGTGCCCCGGACGCACTTTCTCTCCCGCAGGGCCCGTGAGATAATCGGATTGTAGGAGGCGTCGTCGCCCGTCTGATCCGGGTTGTTTTCACGGTAAATGACCCGGCCATTGGTATCCAACAGGTAGAGCATGTCCAGTTTTCCCGCCTGCCGGATGTGCTGCAGCAATTGGTGCAGTTGTTTCCTTTTCCAGCTTTCGAGCGGGGTGGGCACCGAGCACCGCGCGGAGGTTGCCTTCATCATGCGGCAGATATCTTCGATGTTCCGGTCATACAGGTTCTGGGCGGAATTGAGATCCAGTCGCACGCGGGTCTGAACCTCTTCGGTAATCATGGCGCTAAAGCTAAGTATGATGACCAGGGACAAAACGGTATTGGCCACCAGGATGATGGCAATGGATCCGAGGGTCAAGCGGAACCAGACTGTCCGCTTACTTCTCATTCATTGGAAGTTCCAAGGCTTCCCTTTTTATCGCACCACAACTGCATCGAAGGTGCATATGTCGCGGCAGATGCCGCATTTTATGCACAGATCTGTTTGTATCTGGTGGGCTTTCTTTTTCTCGCCGCTGATGGCGTTCTGGGGGCAATTTCGCTGGCAAAGCAGGCAGCCGGTGCACTTGTCGGGGTCGATGGAGTAGGTGATCAGTTCCTTGCACACGCCGGCGGGGCATCTCTTGTCTTTTACGTGGGCGTCGTATTCGTCCCTAAAGTACCTGAGCGTGCTTAGCACGGGATTGGGGGCCGAGCCGCCCAGGGCGCACAACGAGCATTCCTTGACCGTGTTGGACAGTTCTTCCAACAGCTCTATGGTGCCTTCCTGGGCTTTGCCCTGGCAAATGTCGTTGAGCAGGGCACTGATCTGGGTGAGGCCTTCGCGGCACGGCAGGCATTTGCCGCAGGACTCGCCGATCAGGAAGTCGATGAAATAGCGGGCGATGTCCACCATGCAGTCGGTCTCGTCCATGACGATCATGCCGCCCGAACCCATCATGGAGCCGACCTTGGTGAGTTGGTCGAAGTCTACCGGCAGGTCGAGCAGGTCTTCGGGGATGA
>JAUVBB010000112.1 GCA_030591445.1 Deltaproteobacteria bacterium
CTCGACCTGCGGAGCCGGCAAACGTCGCTTCAGGTTTCGGATCTGCTGCTCCACGTCGGCCAGCAGCGGCTCCGAGATCGGAGGAGGGTTCTGGTCAGCGCTGAGAGCATCGACCTGGCTGCGAAACTCATCCATGCTCTGGAGCAACAAATCGATTTCCTCGGCGTCCAAGGCCAGGCCAAGTTCCCGGTGCGGGGACATCAGGTCTTCTAGGCGATGGGCCAGGTGGGCCAGATCTTCGTAACCCATGGAACTGGCCATGCCTTTGATGGAATGCAGGTGACGAAACACCTCGTGAATACGCTCGGCGTCGTCCGGTTGGCGATCGAGCTCTACCAGATTGCCTTCCAAGGCGTCGAGGTGCTCACCGGTGTCGCTCAGAAAGAGCGACTTGTACTTCGACATGTCCAAGGGCAAACCAATCGGAGTACGAAGCGGTTCAACGACGGGCGGCCAAGGCCTTCTTGACCACCTGGACTACGTTCTCAGCCTTGAAAGGCTTAACGATGAAATCGGTGGCCCCCGCCTCGATGGCCTCCATGACCAACGATTCCTGGCCCAGGGCACTGCAGATAACGATGACCGCGCCGGGGTCGGATTTGACAATTTCCCGGGTGGCTTCGATGCCGTTTTTGAAAGGCATCACGATGTCCATGGTGGTGATATCAGGTTGGACATCCTTGTACTTCTCCACCGCTTCGACGCCATTGGCAGCCTCACCACCAATCTCGAAACCCTGAGAAGTGAAGATTTCCTTCAACGTATTGCGCATGAAAACCGCATCGTCCACTATCAGAACGCGGCTTGCCATTTGTTCCTCCTTGGTGCTTGGTCGATTCCTTGTACTACGCTCCGTTCACGGCGTCAACCTATCCGGTGTAACGAACCAGCAATTCCACCAAATCCGGTTCAGCAAACATTTGCAAAAAGGCTCCTCGATGCCAAATACGCGCGTGGTCCTGGTCGCCGGTAGGCACTGACGCCGTCCCCTCAATGGCGATCTTCTCCAACGATTCGATGGAGTCAACCACCAGGCCAACTCGTTCCCCGGCCATTTCAATCAGGATCAACTGCCGGGAATCGCCCTGGCTCGCCCGCTCCATCAGCACCCCCATACGCACTAGAACCACCACTTGCCCATGGTGATTCATCATGCCCGCCACCCACGAAGGCGCACCCGGGATGGCAGTGGGCGGCTCCAAAAGCTCCACCACCTCCTTGACCACCGCCAGTGGCAAACCAAATCGTTCACCCCCCAATCGGAAGATCAAGGTATACCCCTCCTTCGCTGAAGCTACGGAGGGCAGGCTGTCCTCCGTAGCTTTAGCGGAGGAGGATTCAATCTCTGGATTCATCACTTTGTCGCTCATGTATCTCCGCCAGGCTATACTTGCGAACCTCGGCGTCCATGTTCCCCGCCAACAAGACAATCTCGTCGGCCAGCTGGGTCACGTCCAGCAAAGAGTCGCTTTGCGCCTCTACGGCTCTCGAAACCGCGTCGGTCGAGGAAGCGTTTTTCTGGGCCACCCCGGAAATGTTCTGGAAGGCCTTGACGGTTTGCTCGGCGCCGGCAATCTGTTCCTTGGCCAAGCGGCTAATGATCTGCACGCGGTCCGAGCCATTGGTAACCGTGGCCACGATGTTTTTCAGGGCATCGATGATAAAACCCAGTTGGTCGCGCCCCTCTGACAAGTGATTTTCGCTTTCTTTCACCGCCTCTATCGCTTCGGCGCTACTCACAGTCACTTCTTCGACAATTATCGATATTTTTTCCGCCGACCGCGACGAGTTCTCGGCCAATTGTCGAATTTCCTCGGCCACTACCGCAAAGCCTCTGCCGGCGTCGCCCGCGCGCGCAGCTTCGATGGTGGCGTTGATGGACAGCAGATGGGTTTGTTGCGCCACATCAGTGATAACCCGCACAATGTTGCCGATTTCTTTGGTCTTCTCGCCAAACTCGAAAACGCGGCGTGAATATCTCTCTACTCCCTCGAAGAGCCCGCGCATTTTATCTACCGCTTTGCCCGCCATCTGGCTGCCCGATTGGGCCACCACACTGGCCTCCGTCGAAGAACGGGCCGCATCTTCGGCCGAGAGCGCGGTTCGTTCGATGCTCTTGGCCATACCGCCGATCAGGGTGGAGGTTTTGTCCACCAGCTCGGTTTGCAACTCGGCACCGTTGGCAATTTCCTCCATCGACAGGGATATGTCTCCGGCGGAAATATTGATGCGTTTGGCCAGGTCGGTCAAGGACGAAGAGGACAAATTTGCCTTCTGGGCGGTAGATTCGACCGTCCGTAGCATATGCACAAAGTCAATGCGAATACGATCGATCGAACGGGTGAGGGCATCGATCTCATCCGGCCAGGCCGCGCCTTTGCGAATTTCCACCGGCCTGCTCAGATCACCTGCGCGCAAATGATCGACCACGCGAGACAGGTTTCGCAACCGCCGACCGTGGGTAAAGGCCCACAAGCCCGAGACCAGGAAAGCCAGGCCGGCCGCCGCGCTTACCGCCACCGGTCGAAGCCAAGTTGGGTCCGTGTCCGCCGGCAGCAGAACCAGCACGGCCAGCGGTGCCAACATCACCAACAAGATACCCGCCAGGTTTTTCATAAGTAAAGTCATGCGCCCCTCTGCAGTTGTCGGCAGCGCCTAAGCCAATTTCCGCCGATCATTTGGCGGCTATCGAGCGAACCACCCGCAATAATTGATTGGCGGTAAATGGCTTGGACAAGAAAATCGTACCCCCGGAACGAAAGCCCTTGCGCATGGACTCTGAGTCGTCATTGGCGGTCACAAACACCACTGGCGGCATGGTACCCACGGCGGCGCGGCGCAGGGATTGGCTCACCTGAAATCCGTCCATTTCGGGCATCGAGATGTCGAGCAACACCACGGCGAAGGCATGCTCCTTCATCAAAGCTACCGCTTTATGGCCATCGGTGGTAGTCATCACCTGGAAGCCATCGGCGCTAAGAATTTTTTCCTCCAATTCCAGAATTTGCCGATCGTCATCCACGGCCAATATTTTCTTCGCCATAAAACCCTCTCTTCAGCCCCTATCCGCCAGAGGCAAAAAAACCGTAAAAGTGCTGCCGCGGTTCGGTTCACTCTTGACTTCAATTTTTCCCTGGTGGGCTTCGACCAGATTGCGGGCAATGGCCAAACCCAGCCCGGTGCCGCCATGTTCGCGGGTGGAGGAACCATCCACTTGATAAAAGGAATCGAAGATGCGATTCAGCTTGTCTGGGGCAATGCCCGGGCCGGAATCAGACACCGCGATCGTTACAAAATTCTCCTGGCTCAGAGACAAGGCTGCCGGCAAGCCTTCGTTTTGATCGTCGTCCGCCTGAAAAAACCCCGTACCCACCTGAACCCTTACCAAGCCTTTTTCCCGGCTGAACTTGACTGCGTTGCCCAAAAGATTAACCAAGACTTGTCGAATCTTGTCGCCATCGATCCGCAGGCGAAGCGGTGTTTCCGTGACGGCACAATCGACAGATATTCCGGATTTGCGCGCCATGGGCATGACCGTTGATACCGAGGAGAGCACGATTTCGTTGATATCGACCTGATCTTGGTTTAAGCGCAAATTGCCGGCTTCGATGCGGGAAAAATCAAGGATGCTGGTGATCAAATCCAGCAGTTGCTCGCCCTTCTCCATGATGGTGCTCACATACTCGCGCTGTTCGGTCGACAGCTCTCCGGCTAGACCTTCGAGCAGCATCTCGCTGTAACCAATCACCGAGGTCAGGGGCGTGCGCAACTCATGGGATACGGTGGCCAAAAAATTGCTCTTGAGTCGATCCAGCTCCTTGAGCCGTTGGTAGGATTCTCGCAGTTCACGGTTTTTCTCTTGCAACTCGGCATACCCAGCCGTAGAGGCTTCGACATGCACCCTGGCCGTCAAGGCCTGTTTGTAACCGACGTGCAAAATCGACTCTATCACCAGCACCAGGTGCCCGACTACCTTGTCCACCACTTTTCGCTTGGCCTGGCGCACCTTGTCCAACAAGCGCTGGGCGGCTTCCTGGCTGAATTTCTCGCCCAGTCCGGACAAGGCGGGTTCCACCGCCTGGGCCGCGCGGTAAGGCCCGAAGACGATCTTGCCCAAGACCGATCCTTCGTGAAGTATGGGTACCAGCAAATAGCGCAGACCAGTGAAACAGACATGCTCAACGGGACCGGCGGCGGTCAACTCCATGCCCCGAATGGTAGCTACTTCGCGCATGCAACGTGACTTGCCTTCGGGATGGCTAAAAAGATAGGCGCAAAAATCACCGCCCGAACCCTTGACGTCGACCAGCAGCGCCTTGGAATCATCAAAAATCTTGAAGCCAATCTGGAACAACTGGGCATAGCTTTCACACAATTCCCGGAAGGAACCCAAATCAAGCAATTCAACCAGTGAGAAACGATGCTGCAACACCGATTCACCTTGCTCCGGAGACAGGGGTGGTGTCGTCATCAAAGACCCCCTCCCTGAACGTGAGACCCCGGCTTGGTCTTGATCACGTGGCGGATGAAACTCTCTTCGCCAATACGCAGCTTCTGTTCCATGTTGAAGTTCTGGTCAAGACTGCGCCAGGCTTCCCGCAAAATACCTTCCAATGTTTCAATCACCCCTTCGCCGCGGGTTGCCACCGCCTTAAAGACCGGCTCTTTGCCGTTGTTGGCCATCATGGCAATTTCTTCATCGGAACGGATATTGGGCAAGTCGCGCTTGTTGAATTGGATAACCACCGGAATTTTTCCAATTTCCAGACCATTGGCCTTGAGATTCTTGGTCAACCCCCGCCAGGAGTCAGAGTTGCTCTTGTGTAGGTGCATCTGCGAGTCGGCCACGAAGGCTACGCCATCGGCACCTTTCAGGATGATGCGCCGGGTCGAGTCATGCATGACCTGGCCGGGTGCGGTAAAGAGTTTCACCTTCACCGTGAATCCGGATTCGGTTCGAAACACCACCGGCATGAGGTCGAAGAAGAGGGTCCGGTCATCGGCGGTATCGAGTTCCATCAGTCGCCCGCAAAGGCCGGGATCGAGTAGCTTGTGAATGGCCTCCAGATTGGTGGTCTTGCCGGACAAGGCCGGGCCATAGTAAACGATTTTGAGCGTAACTTCCCGCTGCTCAAGATTGATTTGAACCATCTTGGTCAGGCCCCCGCCGAAGAGTGGGAAGAGGACCGGGGCCGGGAGTCTGATGGGTCTTGGCCCGTCGCCAAACGCGGAACCGATGACCGGGGGGCGGGCGCCTTCGGCCCCAATAGCCGCGCCAGTACCGACTCGACTGTTGCCGATTGGTGCAGCACCAAGCCGGTGGTGATTTCGGTGGGCAAGTCAACCAGATCTTCGTCATTGGCCGTCGGCAAGAACACTTCTTTGATGCCGGCGGAGAGTGCCGCCAGAAGTTTTTCCCGAATACCGCCTATGGGCAGTAGTCTACCGCTCAGGGTAATTTCTCCGGTCATGGCTATATTGGGCGGGATCGGGACCCCGGACAAAAGCGAAAACAAGGCCACGGTCATGGTCACACCCGCCGAGGGCCCATCCTTGGGAATGCTGCCGGCCGGTACGTGAATGTGGATATCGTGGCTGGAGAAGTATTCCGGGTTGAACCCCAGGGCATCGGCGCGGGAACGAGCATAACTCAGCGCCGCCTGCGCCGATTCTTTCATCACCTCACCCAGTTGACCGGTGAGAATGAGCTGGCCGCGGCCGGCCATGGCCAGGACCTCCACCGATAAAATTTCGCCACCCACCGGTGTCCAGGCCAAACCGTTGACCACCCCCGCCGGCGGCTCGCTATCTTGTTCCGTAGGATGGTGAACTGTCGGCCCCAGGTAGGCCCGCAAATCGGAAAGCGATAAGACTTGGCGGGAGGTATGTCCCTCGGCAAAACGCCGGGCCACCTTACGACAGATTTGGGCCAGCGCGCGCTCTAAATTGCGCAAGCCGGATTCCCGGGTATGCCGTTCAATGATCCGAAGCAGGACTTCATCGTCGAGCTGCAGATCGTCAGCCTGCAGACCGGCCCGGGTCAATTGTTCCGGCAAGAGATGCTGCCGGGCAATGGTCATTTTCTCGCTGCAGCTGTAGCCGGGCAGGTAGATTTCTTCCATGCGATCGAGCAGCGGGCCGGCAATGGTATCGACCCGGTTGGCGGTGGCAATAAACATGACTTTGCTCAGATCAAAGGGAAGATTCAGGTAATGATCGGTGAAGCTACCGTTTTGTTCCGGGTCGAGCACTTCCAGCAAGGCAGCAGCCGGATCGCCACTGAAATCGCGGCCCAACTTGTCGATTTCGTCCAGTAGAAAAACGGGATTGATACAGTCGGCCTGTTTCATCCCCTGCATGATGCGCCCGGGCATGGAACCGATGTAGGTACGCCGGTGGCCATAGATTTCGGCTCCGTCGCGTATGCCCCCCAAAGAAACCCGAACGAAGGGACGGGACAAAGCCTGGGCGATGGCCTTGCCCAGGGAGGTTTTGCCCACCCCCGGTGGTCCGACCAGGAGCAAAATGGCGCCAGGATTTTCAGGGTTGAGTTTCTTCACGCCCAGAAATTCGAGTACCCGGTCCTTGGCTTCATCCAGCCCCAAGTGATCTCGATCCAGGATCTCCTTGGCCCTGACCAGGTCGAGCCGATCCTGGCTCAGTCGCTGCCAGGTCAGCTCCAACAAACAATCCAGATAAGTGCGGATGGTGCCGGCCTCGGCACTCTCGGTGTGCATGGCGGCCAAGCGTTTCCATTGCTTGTTGGCTTCGACGCGGGCCTTATCCGGCATATCGCTTTGCTCGATTCTGCGCTGCAACTCGGCCAGTTCGTCATCTTGAGGATCCTCACCTAGTTCGGTGTGGATCTGCTTCATCTGCTCGCGCAGCAAATACTCCCGCTGGGTCTTGCCCATCTTTTCTTTGACCCGGTCTTCGATTTGGTTCTTGGTCTGTACCAAATCGATCTCATGCTGGAGCAAATCGGCCACCAGGCGCAGCCGTTTGATGGGATCTGGGCTCTGCAAAACTTGCTGGGAATCTTCGACCTTCAAGGGAAGGTTGGAAGCAACCAGGTCGGCCAGACGCCCCGGATCCTGCATGCCCTGCAAGACGACCAAGACATCGGGTCCCGGCACCGGCACCAATTCCGAGAAGTACTTGAGCCGATCCGACAAAGCCCGCATGGTGGCTTCGGTCTCCAGCGACAACTCGCTGAGGGGCAAACTGAATATCGGGCTCATGCGCCCACGCAAGTGCGGGGATTCGGCCACCAGCTTGTCCAGCCGGCCCCGGACCAAACCCTGAACCAAGATTTTCAAGCGACCGTCTTCGAGCCTACGCGAACGCAAAACCAAACCCACGGTGCCGACGGGGTAGAGGTCCGCAGAGCCGGGCAGATCGTCCTGGGCCTGTTTCTGGGCCACCAAGAGTACCATGCGCTGGTCGGCCAGGGCCTCTTCCACTGCAAAGACAGAGAGCGGGCGGCTGACCAGTAAAGGCACAATGGTGTAAGGATAAACGACCCGATCACGCACCGGTACCACAGGAAGAACTTCCGGGATCTCGAACTGGTCGTGGGCTTCTGTCGGTATCATGAAACCCCAATTGCCGGTCGCACAAGAATCGGGCGACTATTCAATGGGTACCCTGCGCTTTTGTCCCCGTCGATCTTCAATCCTGGGCAAGCGTACCCGCAACACACCCCGGTCGTACTCTCCCTGGATGTTGGCGGTGTCGCCGGCCCGCGGAATTTCCACGATGCGGCGAAACTTTCCATAGCTGCGTTCCATGCAATGGAAGTTCACTTGGCTACCGGGCTTATCTTGGGGCCGGTTTCCCTCGATGATGATCACATCCCGCAAAACCGACAATTCGATATTGTCGGCAGACATGCCCGCCAGTTCGGCCTCGATAATGATTTCTTTCGGGGTCTCGAAAACATCGACCGACACATCCACGTGACCACTTCCGGTCAGCGATTCCTTCCGTTGCGGAGAGAAAAAATCGTTAAAGATTCTGTCAATCTCCCGACGGAAATAGACCAGTTTCTCCAAAGACTCATCGGATTTACCGCTCATGGCACACCTCGCGACCGGTTTTCCATCTGCTAGGATACCCTTCACAAACTACTATAAAACCGAAAAATATCATTGTTGGCACTGGTTTGCAACCGATTTCCCCAGGGCCGCCGCGGCGATGATCGATCCCCCTCAAGCACCAAATTTGCGCAGGCGGCCGGCGTGGCCCAGCAACAGGGGCATGATGTCGGTGGAGTGGATCCGGCCCAAACCACCGCTCAAGAAGGGAGTCTCGCCAAATTGCCTACAGGTGTCGGTGCGGGCATAGGCGGCGGCAATACACACCGGCACCGGATGCCAGGAATGGCTCTTCATGGCACAGGGGGTGGAGTGGTCGCCGGTGACACAGAGAACATCGGGCCGCAAGGCCTGGAGCCGGGGCAGCAAAGCATCGAATTCCTCGATCACCGCCACCTTGCCGGCAAAGTTTCCGTCCTCGCCCATGGAATCGGTTTTCTTCACATGCAAAAAAACGAAATCGGTCTCAGCCCAAGCTTTCTCCACCTGCTGGATTTCATCGGCCAGGCTTTGTTGGCCGGCCTCGATGACTTCCATGCCCGCCAGCCGGGCCACGCCCTTGTACATGGGATAGGCGGCCACGGCAGTGGCTCGCCATTGATACAGATCGGTAAAACTGGGCAAAGGCTGATAGGTATCGAAGCCGCGCATCATGACAAAGTTGGCCTTTTCTTCGTCGGCCAACACCCGGGCCGCGGCGGCAATGAACTCATTGGCCAATTGAGCGGCCAAGACGGCTTCGGCGCTGGCCTCTTTGGCGGTCGGTGTCACCGGAATAGACTGCAGGCCTTCTTGCTGGGGATCACTGTCACAGAGTCGGCCGTCCAAATCTCGCCCGCGGAAGATGGCCGCGGCCCGGTACTCTTTGACATGTTGGAACAAGACCTGCACCCCGGAAAGCTCTTTGATTTCCTTGGCCAGCCTTGCTAACACTCGTTGCCCTTCGGCGTCGCCAATGCGACCGGCGCGGCGATCTAGGATGCTGCCATCGGCGGCCCGGGTGGCAAAATTCAAGCGGGCGGCCAAATCGCCGGGCGCAAAAACGAAGGGAGTCCCGGCGGTATCCAGCACTCCTCGACCAATCAGATAGCGATACGGATCATAGCCGAACAGACCAATGTGAGCCGGGCCGGAGCCAGGGGTAATACCGGGACCAACCGGATCGTGGAAGCCGCAGATGCCGCTTTCGGCCACTTGATCTAAATGGGGACTACGCGCTACTTCCAGCGGAGTTTGGCCATCGGGCCCGGCCAAATCGCCAATGCCGTCCATGACCACCAGCAAAACTTTGGACTGATTGCTCACCACCAGTTGGGACAAAAGATCGAGATCCATTTTCACCCTCCGCAGATCCATCAAAAGGTCTGCCAGGCAGTTCGGACATGATAGGACAAACCAAAGGTCAAGTCCGAGGCCCAGCCATAGTTCCAGGTCGAGAAGCGGTAAAAAAACAGCTCGTAGCTTACATTGATATACAGGTTGCCCACCAGGGCAAAATGAAGGCGATTGAGCCATTGCCCCTTGAGGGTATTGCTGCGCCCCAGATCACCGAAAAAGGCCGAGCAACGAGACTCCAGCAGGAATGGACTGTCGAGCAGCGAAGACAAATCGGTGCGCATAAGCTCGTAGCCAACCTCGATACCAAAGACCGGGTCGTTTTTTTCGGCAAGGATCTGATCGCGAACACCCAGACCGATCTTGGCTTGCAGGGTGGGCAAAAAGGAAAAGCGGGCGCCGGTCAGGCCGGTCAATTCCAAATGGTGATAGCTGCGTAGCGCGGGCCGGGTCAGCTCGGTTTCCGCCTTGGCCTCCAGAAAAAGCGCCGGCACGTACCAGCCGGAATCCAGATCTCTCAGGGCCTTGAGCATGTATAAGAGATTGGCCGTGGACAAATCTTCGCTCTCGACGAAATCGGCCTGGTTGATCGCCGAGCGGGCATATTTCAGCCAGGTCTCGGCGCGCAGGGTGTGGAGCTTGGACGAGGCTTCGGCCTGAGCGCGCAACTCGCCCTTGAGGGCAATGAATTCGTCGCGGGTCAGTTGGCTCTCTTGGTAGTCCGGGCCATTTTCGATACGGGTGTCGGCCAGGTTCAAGTTGGCGGTGGCCGAAAGCGACCAGCGCAGTTTGCGGGCCAAGTCGGGAAAGTTTAGCGTGGGATCGATGGCTTGCGGATCGGGACCCACAAAAGCGGGACCGGAAAGAAAACCCCTCACCACCTGTCCCAGCACGGGTGCTTGCCCGTCTGGGCCCCGATACAGCCGCATTCTTTCCTGCTGGTCTGGGAAATCTTTGCCCCCCGGACGCGCCAAGGATTCAATGGTGGCAACCGAGTAACGCTCGGCTGGATTCAGTTTGCGCCCGTTAATGACGATGGGACCCCCGCAGGTCAATCCCCGGGATAACAGGCTGGACGAGGACCGGCCACAAAGACCGATAAGCTCCTTGGCCGTCAGATCGAAAGTATAAATCCGGTTACGCTGGGTCAGGGCCGAGAAAACATCATGGGCAGTAAGAGCGCCCGACAAGGGAAAGACGCTGTGGACATCGACCAGGTCCCGGGGAATGAAAGCCAGCTCGGCGCCAGTCGCCTGGCGCAGGATTTCAAGCAAATAGCTACCGAAAGCCTTGGCATCCATGGGCGCTGCCAACTGGCTTTGGCCCAAGGGCCGATCCCACTCCTGGCAATAAGCATGGTGGGCACTGGCCAGGGATGCCCGCACCGAAGGTGCGGGTGGAGCCTTGGTGACATCCAACAATTTCGACTGCAGCGAGGCCACCCGCCAGCGCGGCCCGTCTGCTTCTACCCGCAGGTCCACGCGGGCCACCTGCCGGCCCAAAAGGCCCCCGCCGACAATGGGAGTGGTATCATCGGCAAAACGAATGCTGTCGATTTTCCGCGGCACCAAAGGAAGCGCCATGGCGTTGGCCAGAATCAGATCGACATCGGGCACGGCGCGCGCCAAGGCCAAGGCCCCGCGCGGCGAGGTCTCGGCATCATCCAGATGAGAAAGAATCACCACCAGATCGGCCCCGTTCCGGCGCGCTTGCGCAACCACTTGCCGGGCGCGCTCTATGGGATCGCGCAGGGTCACTTCCGCCAGCAAATCCGGGGGCAAGTCCCGAGCCAAGCGCTGGGCCACTACCGACAAAACCGCAATCGTGATTCCGTCTCTTTCCAGCAGGCGATAACGGGCAGAGGGGGTTCCCAAAAAAGCACAGGGCCCCTGGCGCGCTTGGACGCAATCTACGTTGGCCGCGGTAAAAAACAAGCCGGCCTGCCCACCGGCCCGCAGGTAAGCGCGCAGCCGTTCGGGCACGGCCCGAAAATCTTCATCGCCTAAGGCTATCACATGGTAGCCGGCACGCTTTAGCCAAGCGCTGATCGCCGGCCCTCCACGCGCCGGCCTAGCAAGCAAGAAACGGGCAAAGGCGTGCGGGCCAATGTTATCACCGCCGTTGAATACCAGGGCTTGCGATCGACCCGCCGCCCGGGTTTGCTCCCTTTCCCGATCCAGGGTAGCGACCAGTTGGGCAAAATCGTAGGCGGGATCAGGCTGCCCACAGCTCAACGGCCGGAAGCGGCCACCCAGGTCTACGGTATAAAGGATGGTAAGTTGCCGCTCGGCCGCCTGCGCGGTTTGGGCCTTGAGCGGCCCCGCCCACAGAAGCCCGGTCAAACAGGCCAGGCCGACTCCCCCAGCAAACGAGCGTCTCACCCGCTTTTGGCCTGTCTGGCCGCGCTCTTTTCCATTTCTTCTTCCTTCAAAGCCCGGCGTAAGATTTTGTTGGCGGTTCCTTTGGGAATCTCATCGCGAAACTCGACCTGGCGAGGATACTTGTAGGCAGCCATGTTGTCTTTGGCCCAAGCAATAATCTCGGCCTCGGTTACTTTCCCTTTGGAGGCCGGCTTCAGGGCCACAAAGGCCTTGATTTCTTCCCCGGTGGCCGAATCGGGAATACCGATTACCGCGCATTCGAGCACGTGCTCATTCTTGTACAGATAGTCTTCCACCTCGCGCGGGAAAACCGAGTAGCCACTACGCTTGATCATGTCCTTTTTGCGATCGACGATGATGAAGTAGCCTTCGTCGTCGATCATGCCCAAATCGCCGGTATAAAGCCAACCATTGCGCAATACCTGCCGGTTTTCTTCCTCGCGTTGGTAATACCCTTTCATGACCTGTGGTCCCCGGACCACCAACTCGCCCACTTCGTTGGCCGGCATTTCTTTTTCGCCGGTTTCCGAATCCATGAACTTGGCGTCGGTGTCGGGCATGGGCAAACCGATGGTGCCGTTCTTGCGCCGGCCATAGAGAGGATTGGCGTGGGTCACCGGTGAGGTCTCGGTTAAACCGTAGCCTTCGATGACCTTGGCCCCCGACAAGTCTTCGAAGCGAGTCTGGATTTCCGCGGGCAAGGGACCGGCACCGGAGATACAGGATCGGATACTGGTCAAATCGTAATCGCCAACTCGTTCGAAGTTGTTGATGGCATTGTAGAGGGCCGCCACCCCCGGAAAGAAGGTAGCTTTGTAACGCTGTATGCCCGCCAGTAACTCTTCCCATTCTGGTAACTTGGGATAAAGCAGCATGGCTTCCCCGGAGAGGACGGCCTGGTTCATGACCGTGGTCATGGCGTAGATGTGGAACAAAGGCAGCACGCCCACGGTCACGTCTCGGCTGGGCACTTTCTTCGGATCCCAGGCCGCGGCCTGCATGGCATTGGCCACTAAATTCTTGTGGGTAAGCATGGCCCCTTTGGGGGAACCGGTGGTGCCGCCCGTGTATTGCAGCACCGCCAGATCGTTGTCCACATCGATGTCTACGGTGGGCAGATCGACTGGGGTACGCAACAGCTCGTTAAATGATAGCGTTGTCGAAGGCATGGGCGCCGATGGGATCTTGCCCAACAGCTTGCCCACTATGCGCTTGAAGCCGGGCAGGAAGTCGGCAATATTGACCCCAATCACGTGCTCGATCTTGGTCTTGTCCAAAACCTTGGCGGCCTCGGCATAGACCACGTCCATGACCACCAAAACCTTGGCCCCCGAATCGCAAAGCTGGTGTTCGATCTCGGCCGCCTTGTACAATGGATTGTTGGTGGTTACCACCGCCCCAATCTTCAGGGTGGCGAAGTAGCTCACTACAAAATGGACACTGTTGGGTAAACGCAGCGCCACCACATCGCCCTTGCCTACTCCCAAACGCGAAAGCGCGGAAGCCAAGGCATCCACCCATTTCTTTACCTGTCCATAGCTGTACTTGGATTCCAGAAAAATTATACAAGTATTGTTAGGATGTTTGCTTGCCGTCTCGTCGAAAACCTGGGCCAGGCTCTTGTCAGGGTAGTCGATGCTTCTGGGAACATCTTCCGGCCAATACTTGAACCAATTCCGTTCGCCCAATGATTCCATATCGCCTTCCTTCCTGGCTGGCTAGCTGATGGCTAGCCCAAACTGCGCCTATCGGCGGATGGTATCCAATGCTTTCGATTGCTGTCAACGACAAAGGAACCGCGCTAGGTCGTACGCGGGAGACCGCGGGAGGCAGGGCGATTATTTCTGATACTTGAAGGACAATTTCACCCGGGCCCGATAGGCGGTCACCTTGCCGTCTTCGACTTTCATGTCCATCTCAGAGACCTCGGCGACCCGAATGTCCTTGAGACTCTCCCCGGCCGTTTCCACCGCATTTTTGGCCGCCTGTTCCCATGATTCGGAACTGGTTCCTACCAATTCGATGATTTTGTAGACACTACTAGACATGGCTCCCTCCCTTCACAAAAAGAATAAGATGAGTTCTCAGGGTTTCATCCCCGGTCATTCTTGTCAACCCAGATCTCCCACCCCAATTTTCTGCCGACTACGACCGACAATGGGCTGCTTGGCTGTCCCGGGCCTTGAACAAATTTTATCTTTCCAATTTCCTGAATCGGGTGGGAGGTCGGGGTCAATCGGAAAGGTTGACTCAAGAGGGGTTTTTGGCCAACGTGTTTTGTATGGGTAGGAACTCTCATTTTTTCCCGATTCTGGGCTGGGCCGTGTTTGCTTTGGCTGCCTGCAGTTCCCCGGAGACATACCAGCTTCACCTGCGCTTCCCAGACAGCCAAGGCCCGGCGCTTATTGACAAACTAACTGTTTTCCTTCTGGCCGCGGAAGAGACCAGCTGCCTTCAGCTGACCGAGGGTCAAGTAGATGTCGCGGACCTGCCGGTCCGGGTTCGGCAAGATATCTTGCCACCCTTTACCGGATTGGTCGCTCTGCCGGCGGTACCGACCGGCCATTTGCTCTTCTTCATCGAGGGCCGTATCCACACCGGCTACGTAGCCTTGCACGGCTGCAGCGCCCATCGGGTAAAGGCGGGGGCCAGCAGCCGAGTAAGCGTGGAGCTGGCCTGGATCTGCGATCTCGACCCCAGCATGGAAGAGCAGCCCGGCGATGGCCGAGACAACGATTGTGATGGCCTGACCGACGAGTGCCAGACCGAGGCCGACTGCGACGATGGCGATCCCTGTACCGCCGACATTTGTCAAGACGGTGACTGCGACAATTTGGCCAAAGACTGCAGCCAACTCGATACGGCCTGTCTGCTTGGCGCCTGCGATCCGGTCAGCGGTGATTGTCTGGCTCTGGAACAAGCCGACGGACACGCCTGCGATGATGGCCTCTATTGCGTCGCGGGCGAAAGCTGTCAGGATGGCCTTTGCATTGGAAACATAGACCCCTGTGATGATAATGACCCCGCCACCGTGGATTTTTGTTATGAAGCCTCGACCCACTGCGAGAGCTTTGACCAGATTGCGGCCGATACCATATATGAGGTCGTGTCCATCGCCGAGGCCCCGGTCATCGACGGCGATTGTGCGGAATATCACCAAGTCCCACCCCTGGTGCTCAGCAATGACAAAGGAAACCATTCCCTTTTGTGGCTGCGTTGGGATGACCAAGCCCTGTACCTTTGCAACCAAGGGCGCGACAGTATGCTCAACGCCGTCGTGACCGAAAGAGATGGCCGCTTATGGGACGACGATGCTCTCGAAATCATGTTCGATCCCCTGCTCAATGGCGGGGGGGCTTCCCTGGAAGCGGACGACTACAAATTTTTTATCAATATCAACGGTGCGCTAGGTGACTCGGGAGCAGGCCTGGGCACCGCCTTCGATATCGTCATCAACTCCGCGGTGTCGGTACAAGGCAGCATCGGTGACGACAGTGACACCGACCTCGGGTACCAATTGGAAATGAGTCTTCGTTGGCAGGACTGGGGCGAAGCCACCCCCCAAGCTGATCAAGTCTGGGGCTTCGAATTCAAACACGACGACCGAGACGATCCGTCTGGTAGCCTCGACGTTCAAGCCGTTTGGTCCAACACCGACGGAGGCACAGTCAACAACCCTGACGGTTGGGGCAAGATCGTCTTCCTAAACAAATGAAGGAAAAGAGGGGATTGATGAGCAAAGAGGTCGAGAAACTCTGGAAATCGGAAGACTACTGGTCGATCTGGTTTGCGGTGGCGATTTTTGTCGGCATCACCGTAGGCGTCATTACTATGGTGCCCAAAGTGCACAAGTGGGTGAGCAATCCTATCGCCGCCTTTCCGGGGGAACTCGCCGGCTGGATCGCGGTGTTGGGACTGGGCCTGGGGGTCTTGTTGACCGTTGGGGTCGCGGTCATGCGCGAAGACGGGAAGAAGTTCTTCGTCGGCTACCTGGTGGTCTTCGTGTTGGCGGTGTTGGCATATACTCTGGCCGGGCAAAGCTCGGTCAAGGCCTGGGGCTTGGGTTATGCCATTTGGGCCCTGGCCTTCGGCTTGCTCATTGCCAACACCATCGGCACTCCCAAGTGGTTGCTGCATGGCGCCCGTTCCGAAATGTTCATCAAGACCGGGCTGGTGCTCTTGGGTGGCGAAATATTGTTTTCGGAAATCCTAAAATTGGGCCTGCCCGGCCTGTTGGTGGCCTGGGTGGTCACCCCGACGGTCATTGTCTTCATGTGGCTCTTTGGCACCAAGTGGTTGAAGATGGGTTCCAAGCGCTTGACCATCATCATTGCCGCCGCCACTTCGGTCTGTGGGGTTTCGGCGGCCATTGCGGTGGCTTCGGCCTGCCGGGCCAAGAAGGCTGAACTGACCCTGGCAGTAGGCATGACCATGATTTTCACGGTGCTGATGATGATCGTCATGCCCCCCTTGTGCAAAATGGTGGGCATGTCGCCGGCGGTGGCCGGTGGCTGGCTGGGCGGCACCATCGACTCGACCGGCGCGGTGGTGGCCGCCGGTGCCTTTTTGGGCTCTACCGCCGAGAAGGTAGCGGCGGTGGTAAAGATGATTCAGAACGTGTTAATCGGAGTAGTGGCCTTTGCGGTAGCCATCTACTGGATCACCAAAGTCGACCGGGATCCGGACGCCCCCAAGCCGAGCTTGATGGAAATCTGGTACCGCTTCCCAAAGTTCATCCTGGGTTTTGCCGCCGCCTCCCTGTTGTTTAGCTTCGTGCTCATGCCCACCCTGGGCCACGAGGAGGTTACCGGCATCCTCAAATTGAGCAAGGTGTTGCGGGGCTGGTTCTTCTGCCTGGCCTTTGTCGCTATCGGCCTGGAATCCAACTTCAAAGAACTGGCCGGACAGTTGGTGGGCGGCAAGCCCATCTACCTTTATATCGTCGGTCAGAGCTTCAA
>JAUVBB010000058.1 GCA_030591445.1 Deltaproteobacteria bacterium
CGGCTTGGCATCCATAAAAGGCAGCCATTTCTCCGCTGGGCAAGGGCAAATACAGTAGATCACACAAGAAGCCGACAGGACAGTCGAGATCAGCGGCACAGACGGCAGAGCAAACACCGGAGACACTGCAAATGCCGGTCGCACACTTGCTATGCTCGAGATCCGAACAGGGATCGCCGGTCAGGCCTACACAGGCATTGGCCACCACACAGCGAGGTTCCCAGCGTAGATTCATCTCATCGGCCAACAGGCCGCAAAGTCTCCCCTCTTCACAGTCACGATCGTGCAAGCAGGGCCCTGCCGGTGGTGGCCGATCGTCGACCCGACAGGCAAAGAGACAATCGGCGTCTGGCCGACAAATGCGAAAAGCGGGACAGTCATCGTCATTGCTGCAGGCGCGGGAACAAGTCCGGGAGCCATCTGGGTTCACAATACACAAGCCATCGACACAACTCGGATCACCGGCCAAGGAGCAGTCGGCGCCGAAAGGCAAGTCGATGGGCAGACAGGTGAGAATTTGTAACTCGCTGTGCTGCAGGCATTGGGTACGGCTCGGACAGTCGTTATCGTTGAAACAGGGATCCGTTCCGCAGCCCGCGATGTCCGCGCAAGCCGAGCGTACACACTCCATACAGCCGGGACAGTCGTCGTCAACGCCACAGAGCATGCAGCCCAGAAGCGGCTGGCAATGAAGCGACTCTGTGCAACTCTGACAGGGTGGGCAATCGTCATCCTGGGCGCAGGTTTGGCAGCCGGCCACATCGACACATTGCTGTTGGTCACAGCGCTGGCAGGCAAGGCAATCGTCGTCGTTCAAACACGGGACGCAATCGGACTGGAGGGTACAAGCTCCCTCCTGGCAAAGCTGGCAGGGCCCGCACTCGTCATCCTGCTGACAAGGAGGCGGCCGCTTCCCGGGTAGGCAACGCAGGTTTTGATCGGCATTACAAAAGAAGCCGGCGGGACAATCAGGATCTGCTTGGCAACGGATGGTGCAAAAACCGGCTCCCTCCGCGTCCAACTGACAGATCTTTGCCAAACAGTCTCCTGCGCTATCGCAATCCTGGCCGACTGCCAATTGGCAGTCGCCATCCACCTTGAGGTAGCCCGGATCACAGTCACCGCGACTGTAACCGTCATCACAGGCGCCTAACAACAAAGGCAAAACAATTGCCCAGGACAGCAATTTTCTCACTGCTTGGGTTCCTTCCGGTTTGCCGTCTTGGGACTTTTCTTTTTGACTTTGACCCTGGATTTTACCCGTGGCCGGGTAGCGTTCTCGTTAGCAACGAAGCTGATTTTGGTGCTTACCTCAACAGAGGTAGAGGTAAGCACTCTTCTCATTTCATCGGCCAGATTGGTTGACTCCAGAAACGATCTAAGTTCACTGGAGATAGAATCGAAAAGATCCTGTTTGGTTTTGGCCACCTGGCTGACCAGGAACTGCACACCTTCTTTTGGGAGTTTCATGTCGCCGAGGAAGGATCGGATACCTTCTTCGGTCATGAAGAGTGTGCCCACACCGGCGACCAGTGCTTTTTTAATCAGGTCGGTGACGACCCATTCTTCCCGTTTCCCGTTGGCATTTTGGTCTGCTGATGGGGCCATGGCTTCTCCCGTAGGTTGTTGGCAATAGCTTACAGTGTTTCAATATACCAACGACCTTGGATTCTTACCAGGATGACCTTGCCACTATCGCCAAAAGGCAAGGCCAGACGATTCGGGGCTAGCGACTCAAAGCTGCGTTTGGACGCGCCCAATTTGTCGACCCAGCCTTGGAAAGACGCCATTTTTTTCTCACAACCATCCACGAGTTCTTGCCGCAAGTGCCGGCGCCTTACGCCCGGAGGCGCGCAGGATACCAGTGCTTGGCAATCTCTCGATTGCAGGGCTCTGAGGAACAAATCCATGGTATTGTCCGGGCTGAATCCGGGCGCGGGAACCCAGGGGCCGGAATCCAGTTTCCAGATTCCGCCCTCCTCGACCAAATGAATATTGTCACCATTCGGGCTGACGATGCTAGCCCGATGCTGGATTTTACTGATTGGGCCAAGTTCGGGTGGGTGATCTGGGCCCTGGCTTTTTACGTAGTCTGGCAAGGGGGCTGAAGCCAAAGCCTGGGTGGCGCGGACCGAGAGCAAGCCCGCCGCGGTCTTATTGTCGCCGGCGCGCAATGCCTGGAGGTACTTCCGGGCGCTGGTCTCGGCTTCGGCGGGCGGCAAAGATTTCGAGACACATCCGGCCAAAGACCACAGCACGAGCAAAGAAAGAAACCCAAGCGTCCAGTTACCTTGTCGGTGATTTTGGACCATTGACTTTAGCTGGAACTGCCTTCGCTGGCGGTCGGCTTGCTTTGGTTGAAAAGAATGACCTTGCCCATCGCCTGGTAACAACCGTCCTGGAAATGGCTGTAGAAATCTCCCAGAATGGCTTCGATGTCCGGGTAGCGTTCTTCGGGAGCATCGCGGGTCATTTTGTCGAAGATGTCGTCGATGGCGCTGGGAATCTCTTTGTTGACCTGAGAGGGCAAAGGCGAACGCCGACCGGGCAGGTTGCCGGTGAGCATCTCATAGAAAAGGATTCCCAGCGAGTAGATGTCGGCGCTCACTGTCAGCGAGGAACGTTCTTTCATTTGTTCCGGCGACAGATAACCGATGGAGCCGGTGATAACCTGAGGCACTGGGCGATCGGAGTCCATCTGGAGCAGGCGGCTCATGCCAAAATCGGTGATGCGCACATTGCCTTGTTTATCGATTAAGAAATTCTCGGGTTTGATGTTGCCGTGGACGACATCTTGCTTGTGGGCGGCATCGAGTGCGTAGCACATTTGAGTAAAGAGGATCATGGCCCGGTCCAATGGGATTTTGTCTTTTCCCATTTCATCAAGCAGATTGCCCCCGGTAAGATACTCCATCACGAAATAGGGGTGGGCGATTTCCACGTTTTCATCGATAATTTTCACCGTGAGCGGGTGATCCAGGGAGGCCATCAGACCCACTACTTCCTTCAGGTGACGCACCACGTCTGATCGCTGCAGGAAGTTGAAATAAGTGAACAAGTCCTTTATTTCCTTGATGGCCACGTCTAATGCCATGGCGTTGTGTCGGCCCTTGAACACGGTGCCGATGCCACCACTGCCGATGGCGCCATAGCGGGTGTATTTAGAGTCGTATTTGCTGCCTTTGGCAGCAGCGCTATTTTCCCAATGGTCCTTCTTTTTTGCGCTGGGCGGAGCCGGCCGTGGCGCGGGCCCTTTGAAAGTGTCGTCTTCACCCCCGCCTACGTTTTCGGGCAGCAGCAATTCTTCCTCTAAATCATTTTTGACAAAATGCTGCTTGAGTTCTTTGACGAAGTCATCGTCTTCGCCGCGCTCGGCGATGAGTCGACCTTCGTCGGTAACGGTCAAAGTTTGGTCGCCGCGATTGATAACCAGATAATTGAAGCGCTTGAGAAACTTGAAATAGTCAGCAAAATCCAGCGAGAGGCTGTTTTGCAGAAAACCCCTTACGTCGACCAATCGTGGTCGCGCTCCCACCCGGGCTTTGTCGTTTAGACTTTTGAGCACAAATCGCATTTCATCGGAGAGAGTCTCCGGCGAGAGTTTGCGAAGTTCCTTGTCGGACATGGGGAAGCCTCCCTACCTGGCATCAGCTATAGGATTGAATCATTCACAGACTAAAGCTATACCAAAGGGAGGCAAACCCGGTCAACCTTTGCCGAGGCAGCTTGAACCAGCTGGGGACTAAAAGAGCAGAGCGATGCCGCCGCGGCCGCGGGTGGGAATGGCGTAGTAGCCGGGGTAGACCTCGCGGAAATGGGGCACGACATCGGCCTCTAAAAACACCGCCATGTTTCCCATCCGCCATTCAATACCGACACCTAACAAGAGGCCCACCAAGAGCCTATTGGCATCGTCCAGGGTGTACTGAAATGGCACGGCCACTCGGAAATAGAGATGGCGATTGAGCAGTGCGGGCAGGTAAAACCGCATTCCCGGGCGTACGCCGGCCACATAGGTGACCTCATTGTAGTAGCCCTGGTAGTAGTCCACCGCCCAGTTGACGGCCAGGTCCAGATAAACATTTTTCACGATCTGGAATCCCAGCAGCATTTCGAAGTCAAGTGGCGCCACAATAGTGCTTTCGCAAGAAGAGCCACCGCTGCAGCGGTAGTTAATGTAGGCGCCGTCCCCTAAGGAAAAACCTAAATAGGTTCGGTGCTTGGCCCCTTCCATGCCGCCATGGCCAAAGCCATAACCGTAGCCCTGCGCGCCCGCCGGCAGTGATATCAGCAGGGCGAGGCCGGCTACAGCTGTAAGTCCAAAGATTTTTCTAGTGTTTTTCATGTTCATGTCCTCTCGATGGTGCCAATGTTTTGTCCCACCCGAACCGGCAAGCCTGCCGCGGGTAGATTCAGCGCTACTCGGTCTTTGGCAAACAATAACACCACGGTCGATCCCATTTCGAAAGCACCGAGTTCCATGCCCTTTTTGACGGCAATGGGGTCTTTGAAATTCAATCTTTGGGGGCCGGTTCCGAAGCGATTGGTCACCAGATCGCTGAAGGTCAGGCTAATATAGCCCACACACTGGGCACCAACCAAAACCACCGACACTGGTCCGCAGGCCGAGTCGGCATAGATCATGACTCTTTCGTTTTGAGTGTAGAGTTCTGGGATGAAGCGAACACTTGGCCGGTTGACCGGAAGCAAAGTCCCGGGCATATAACCCAGACCATGGATCTGCAGATCCAAAGGGGCATGAACCCGGTGGTAGTCTTGAGGGCTCAAGTAGAGCACGGAATACTGACCAGATTCAAAACGGCGAGCCATGGGACCGTCGCGCAACAAACCGTAAATATCAAATGGAGATCCCTTGACTTGCATCATTTGGTTGCGATCGCAAGCCCCCGAAGAGGAAACGGTGCCATCGACTGGAGACAAAATACTTTTGGGATCCGTGTCGAAACTGCGTAGATTCGGTTTGAGCTTGCGGGTAAAAAACTCGTTTAAACTACCGTATTCATCCAGATCTTTTTCCGCCTCCCCTACCGCGATATGAAAGGCTTTGGCAAAAGGTCGAATCACGTGTCGCGACCTCTGGGTCCGCGCGAAGCGACCCCAGGAACGAGAGATCAAGTTGGTGGGAATGTGACGAAAGCTCTGGGCAAAGGCTTTTACAAAGGCATCCGGAATTTTGGGCTGAATCATGTTGGCTTGATCCTTATGAAGCAACGGAACGGCGTTTTTCGGCAAATTTGCGCAGAGAGCTCAGGATTTGCTCCATGGATGCCTTTGCCGGCAGCCAAGCCGCGGCCCCTACGGAAGTTGCCCGCAGAGCAGGGTCTGCTTCCTCTTCCGGGCAAAGGACCATCAAATCGATTTCCGGCCGCTGGTCTAACATCTGACAGATAGCCTCGGCATCTTCCAGGCGCAGATCAACCAAGGCCAGGAACGGAGAAGTCTGACCCAATTGGTCCATGATGCTATCCATATTGCGGCCTACCAGCGCCTGATAGCCAAAACCTTCGAGCAAGATCGGCAATAGGCGGGCCGCTTCCTCTTCGGCGAGAGCCATCAATACGCTCCAGTCAGCAGGATTGAATTCTCTTTCGCTCATGTCTAAGAACGCTAGCCGATCACCCCTGCCAGGTCAAGTGCGCAAAGCGATAGCGTCAGCATTCTTGACTCCGAATTGTTGCAACCTTATTCTGAACTTAGTCATGGGACGAAGAACTTCATTCTATCTTTTTTGGACGCTGCTTTCTGCTGCGGTCCTATCTTGTCTGGCCGGGCTGGCCATCGGTCTGTGGAGCCTGTTGGCTGATGCGGCAGTGGCTGAACTATTGGGCCGCGCGGCCATAGTGTTGGTCTTGGTTGCTCTGGTGGCTTTGGTGTTGGGCTGGTGGCTTACGCGCCTTTTGCGCAAGCCGGCAAAGGCCTTGAACAAAGCCGTCAGCTCTTTGCGACAAGAGAACTTTGCCCTTGATTTGCGTATCGACAAACCGGCCGATTGGTCTGATTTGGCTAAGTCCTTGGTCGAACTGGGCGCCTTTCTCGAAGAACGGGATCGCCGCCACCAAGATCAATCTCAGGCCGAAGCCCGGACGCAGCGCCGGGAGGCTTTGGACCGCTTCGGCCAAGGAGTGTCGCGCGAGATCCAAAAATCCCTATCCGGGGTACTGGGCTTTGTTGAAATTGCCATGCGTCAGCCGGGCGTGGAAGGTCAGCTCAAGAATTACCTGACCCTCATCAACCAAGAAGCCCAATCGGCGCGCCAAGCCCTGGAACGGATATTGCGTTATGTCCGGCAGGAAGACTTTCCCACCGAGTTGCTAGACGTCAATACCCTCTTGTTGGAGACCAGCCGCAGTTTCATGGAGCCCCTGGAGCAAGAGAAAATCACCGTTCAATTGAACCTGGCCCAGGATCTTCCCCGGATCAGTGGGGATCCCAGTCTGCTCCGGCACGTGTTCTCCACCTTGATTGAGAATGCGCGTGAAGCCATGGCTCCCACTGGCGGCACCCTGGAATTGAGCACCAACGTCAAACAGGAAGGCAAACTGGTTATCATGGTCAAAGATAGCGGTCGGGGAATTGCCACCGAAGATCGCCCCCGTTTGTTTACGCCATTTTTCACCACCAAGGGCAATCAAAAAGGGGCCGGCCTGAACCTGGCTATTGCCGAGAGAATCATCGGTCGCCACCAAGGGCACCTGGATGTTTGGAGCAAAGAAGGTGAAGGCACGGTATTCTTTGTTCATCTGCAGGCCTTCCACGCAGAAGGCACCCAGCCCCCACCCCCAGAATCGCAAGAGCCGCTATAAACCCGGGCTGTCGGCAACTGACCATCGCTCTACCAAGTCAGGGGAATCCACTTCTTTTACAAAGCGTGAGGGTTTGATCACCGAGCGGCGTTGACCGCGACGATCGACCACCAGGGGGGCAAGCAGATACAACTCGTCTTTACAGCGGGTGACAGATACGTAGAAGAGTCTGCGTTCTTCTTCTTCGCCGCCCTCTTCGTGCAAAGATCGGGGATGGGGAAAAAGACCTTCGTTGAGACCGATGACAAATACGGTTTTCCATTCCAAACCCTTGGCTTGATGAATGGTGCTCAAGGTAAGGTGATCTTCGGGCCGGGATTTGTCGGCCGTGGTCTCGGCGCCGAATTCGCTCAAGAGATTAAGCTCGGAGAGAAAAGCCGAGGGGGATTCGAAGTGAACCGCGTAAAGCGCCAATTGCTCGATGTCTTCAGCCCGGCTTTGCGCATTGGGATATAGTTCGGGCAGCAGAGCGCGATAGCCGCCGGCCATTAGGCTTTCGATTAGGGCGGCGGCATCTTGCCGAAGTACCGGGTCGGTCATGGGCTGGAGTTGGACGCAAAGCTGTTGCCATCCCTTGCGGGCACGGGCCGGGATTTCTTGGGATTCGAGACCCAGGGCATAGTCCAGCGGATCGGCGTTGCCCTGCAGTTTGCGGAAAAGACTGGCGGCGCCGCTGCGTCCGATGCCCGGTTGCATTTTAAGCAGCCGGGTCCAGCTAAGCTCATCGTGGGGATTTTCCAGAATTCTCAGGTAAGACAAGACGTCTTTGATATGTGCCTGTTCAAAGAAACGGACACCGGAACGCACCACATACGGTATTTCGCGCCGGGTGAGCTCAACCTGAAGCTCCAGGCTATGATTGTGGGCACGGTACAACACCGCCATGTCCCGCAAGGAAACATCGTCCGCGACCAACTCGGTGATTCTTTGGGCCACAAAGGAGGCTTGCATGTTTACGTCGCGTACAGTCACCTGGGCCGGCAAGGTCCCGCCCAGACGTACCGCCGAAAGCTCCTTGGGTATTTGTTGCCGATTGTTCTGAATGGACTGGTTGGCCAGACTAAGCACTTCGGGAGTGGAGCGGTAGTTGGTCTCGAGTTTGAAGAGGCAAGCTTCGGGCCAGCGCTCATGGAACTGCGTCATGTTGTTAGGGTCTGCCCCCCGGAAAGCATAAATTGATTGCGCGTCATCACCCACTACCGTCAGCGCGCCATGAGCGGCGGCCATGCGGTCGACCAGTTCACATTGCAGAGCGTTGGTGTCTTGGTACTCGTCTACCAACACGTGCAGAAAGCGTTCGGTAATGCTTGCGGCCGCCTCTGGAAACTCGCAGAGCAAGCGCAGGTGATTGGTCAACAGGTCATCGAAGTCCATGGCATTGATAGCCAGCTTGCGCGCACGAAATGCGCGGGCAATGGTAAGTATTTTATCTTGATGGCGCATCAATGTCGGTGCTCGCTGTACGATGACCTGATCGAGCGGCGTGAGGGTATTGCAAGCAAAGCTCAGCAAATCGCAAAGCACGCCCGCGCGCGGCAGCATCTTGCCTTGGGTAGTTTTTTCGGCCTCGGCAATACAAGCTGACATGAGTTCCCGGTTGTCTTCCTGATCGAGAATGCTGAAACCGGCGGTATAGCCAAGCAAGGGGGCGAACTCGCGCAGTAGGCGGTTGGCCAGGTGATGAAATGTGCCGCCCCATACTTGGCGTGCATGGCCCGCGGTCAAGTGATCGACCCGTGACAGCATTTCCCGGGCCGCCTTGTTGGTAAATGTGCAAAGCATCAAGGCCGAAGGCGGCAAGCCTTGATCAATCAAATAGGCGACCCGATAAGTCAGGGTTCGGGTCTTGCCGGTACCGGCGCCGGCGATAACCAAACTAGCAGCGGCCGGTGCCGAGACCACCGCCAATTGCTGGGGATTGAGATCGGATTCGAAATCCAGTCGGCTGCTAGCGGCCGGGCTTGTCAGAACGTATTTCTTCATCGCCCGGACCCTTCCCCCGTGCGAAAATCGAGTTCTGGCCAGAGAGGAGCCAGTTGGCTCAACCACTCGTTCTGCCGGCAGAAGGCACGGGCTATGTCTCTTAGCTGGGCATCTGGATAGCAGCAAGCAACCCATTTGGCGGTGGCACTTGCCTCGGGTAAGTTTGCAAAAGCCAAGGAAAAGGCGGTGCTGGTCGGCACCGCTGGTATTGGCTCTTCCCCCGCCTGCTGTCCACATTTTTGGTACTTCGGATGCCGGCTTGCCCAGCGGGCTTCTTGTTCCTCAAACCATTGCAGAAGATAGGCGAGATCGGCGCTGGCCCTGGAAAGCCAATCTCCCAGGACCGCGTGAAAATCAGAATGGCCCGAGCCGTGGCTAGCAGCAAGATAGGGCGCCAATGCTGAAATCCAGATTTTTTGAATGCCATACAGTTGGCGCAGGGTGAGCCAACCCACCTCACTGTCGCTTAAGTCTTCCACTTTCCAGATCTGCCGCCTTTGCTTGCCGAGATCGGCAGCGATTGCAGATAGGTGGGCGGTCAAGGTCGCGGCTTTTTTGGCCAGTCCCAGGTCAAGGGCAATCTCAGCGGCCAAGGCTGCCGCAAACAGATCGGTTCCGTCATCGCCAGCCAGGTGGTTTTCGAGTTTCTCCAATGCTGTTACTTGCCTGCCGGCAAGCTGGAGCAAGACGCAATGCTTAATCAGTGGCCTACCGGCGCGGGCCCGGGGCCCGACTTTGGCCAGCTTGCGCATGAGCCAGGACTCAGAACGAATGGGACCCAAAGTAGCCAGCACTTTTGGCAAACTCAATAGAACCGATCGCCGGACTTCAAGATTGCTGTCATCAAGCGCCTTCAGCAAGATGTCGGCGGTCTCTTCATCCCAGGCACGAGACGCTTTTCTGACTTCGAGCCATCTTTGTCTTGGGTCACTTTGGGTGAGAGGCATTGCCTCGGAAAGCTGTGGCAAAGCACGAAGGCGCGCGGTAGCGGCCGCGGCCTGCCGATAGCGAGCGCGGTGCTTTTGCAGATAGACGGCCCATTTTCTCAAATGCCTGTTTTGCGATTTGGGGAAAAGAAATGATTGCTTGCGGATTAGCGCTGGATCCAGTGATTGTGCCAGCCAGAGCTCTCGGGCTACCTCCAGCTGTTTTCTGAGTTGGCTCGAATCGTGAAAGAATGCCTCTTGATCGATATGTCTTTTGGCGGCCTCAAAAGCATCGGCCTGGACCAATGCCTGAAATTGCCGCCTGACCAGGTGCTTTTTTGCCGTTCTTATGTTTTTGCTCTTCGGATAGTTTTCAAGAAAATGATAAAGTTTTCGTACCCCGAGAGATTCTAAGGCCTGTTTGAAAGTAAGTTCTTCCTGGCGCGAACGAAGACTCGCTCGGCAGGCAATCTGGGGCTGGGTTCTTAGCGCTTCGATGATTTTGCTTGGATCCTCGGTCACGGCCAAGCGTTGGCACTCAATTGATTCGATTTGCGAACGAACGCTGCCTGCGTGTCGACCCTTTGGCCATTGCCGTAGAAACGCACCCAATGCTTCCTGGTTTTTCTTCGATTTGGCAGTCTCAAAATCAAGATCTTCGAGTTTTCGCTTGATTCCCAGTGCGTATTTTGATCCGGGATGTCGCTTCATGAACGTGCGATAGGCATAGCGACTGCCTGCCTGCAGTGCGGCACGGTACTCAATTCGTTCGATTTTCTGCCTAGCCAAAGGCGCATCCGGGTCGTTGGGATACTGGTGTAAAAACTGACGAAGCTCATCGACGTTCTGTGAATCTTGGAGAATCTCCCAAGATCCAGAAACGCAGCTCGTTGAAAACAAGGAGAAAACTGAAATCAGCCAAAGAATGGCTAGTACCCCGAGTGGGGTAGGATAATGTAGCATGTTTTTTGACATGTAGGTATGTGTGGGATAAGATAATAGGCAAGGGTGAGAACCATGAAGAAACTGACTTGGTTTAGGCTGTTCATTATGAGTAGTTGCACATTTACCGGTTGCCTGGCGGTCCAACCGAAGGTCTTGCCCAGCTATCGTCATTCTTTGCTTTATCGCCAACAAGAATTTCGGACGCCACTGCCCAAAACGGATAAAAGATCTGTGCTTCCCATTGAGGGTACGGCAGAGTTGAACACCATTGAATCGCGTCTGGGCCTGGCTAAGCGGGCGCGGGCCATGCTTTCGCGCCCGGTTTATCACGTGGGTGCCAGCCAGTACCGGAAAGATTGTTCTGGATTTGTCTTGTCGGTCTTGGCCCAGGAGCGGATTCGTCTGGATCATGCTTTGCTTGGCAACAAGGATTCCAGTGTCGCCTCCATTTTTCATGAAGTTGAGAAAAGAGGATTGGTTCATCGGCGAAAGGTGCCGGCTATTGGCGATCTGGTGTTTTTCTCCAATACCTACGATCGCAATCGTGACGGGCGGCTCAACGATCCCCTCACCCATATTGGTATCGTCGAGCGGGTCGATGCCGATGGTACGGTTACCTTCATTCACCATGTGCGCCGAGGCGTGTTGCGCTATAAGATGAACCTTTTCAATCCGCGCATGCGCAGGCAATCCGACACCCGCAAGGTATTTAATCATTACCTGCGCTTTCGATCCCGGCGTCCATCCGCCAACGCCAAGCGTCTTACCGGCGAGTTGTTTCATGCTTATGCAACCTTGCTTCGGTAGGACCAGCGACTGTTCTTCCGATTCCTTATTCAATATCCACCACTCTCGCAACCAAACTCTTCGTATCTAGTATGGCTACGGTTTTGCGCTGATTGAGCCAGCCACCCAGTTCACCAGGGTTGATGCGCAGGAGAGACTCATTCTGGTCGATTTTGGCAAGGTGGCTATGCGCATAAATCACAATCTCGGTGCCATTTTTTGCCCACTCGTCTTCATTCACCGTATCGAGGTCATGAACCACCAGCGTTTTTTTGCCGTCAATATTAAGAGAGTATGGCGCTGGTTGGATTCTGCCCTGGGATACTTTGGTTAGACCCTTACGCTCGCCATCGTTGTTGCCAAATACACCGATCCAAGGGCAATTCAAATTGGCCAATGGGTACAGCGAAAAAGGAGCCACGAAATCCCCGGCATGGATCACCATTTCGACAGCAGCGTCGTTGAAAACCTGCACTGCCTTGTCGATAGCGGGTACGTTATCGTGGGAGTCAGCCATGATCCCGACCAGCATTTGCACCCTCCTTGTTAGTTAAACCTTTGGCCTTTTGCATTAGCATTGGCCAAGGATCGCTGTCAACGTCCGGAATTTAACCGCTCTTTCACATCTCCCGGGCCAAGGAATTCTACCGCCAAAATCCGCCGGCTTTTTGCGGTGATCGGGGCAAAATTCGACCGGCGCAAACCGGCAACCCATAAAATCTTTCCGGCTTTGACCAAAATCGGTACCCGCGGACGCAGTCCACGCGGCACCTTTGCATCCATCAACAGTCGCGCAACTTTTTTTGACCCCGCCCCTCCCCAGAGATCCAGCCGATCTCCCGGTTTTGCCGATCGGATACCCAGCGGAAAACCGGTTTGCTCGGCGTCGAAAAAGACCATATGGGCAGAGGCCTGGCGCGGACTCCAAATTTTCTTTTTAGAGAATCGCAAGCGGCCCGCACCGTCGGGCAAGATTGTCTCTCCCGCTTGGTCGATTCGCAGATCGAACCCAAGCGCGGGTTGCGGGTGTCCGTAGCGAAGGAAAAACGTGTTTCCGCTTGCCCCGGCCGCGATGCCACCGGCAAGGTCCAGCGACCATTCCGGCCGCGGAGGGCGTTTGTGCAAATGGTGAAGAATGCGATCCAACTGCGCAAGCTCCAGGCTGGCGGAACTGTTGGTCAAATCAGAAAGCATCAAGCGCAGCAGTCGTGAAATAACTGCATCGGGCAAGAGATCGAGTTGGTTTCGAGGCAAGGTGACTTGTGCCGGTAGTCGTTTTACCTGTTTTAGCAGTGTTTTTGCTTGGGACTCGATAAACTCGTTATCCCGTAGCGCGGATTTACTCAAACGCAACAAGGCTTGGTCTACGGCCGGATTGAAGTGGCTGCGCAGGTACGGGAGCAATTGATGCCGCACAAGATTGCGTTGGTGCCGCGGGTCGTTGTTGGTTGGATCTTCCTGCCAACGCAATCGACGAGAGCGGAGATAGGATTCCAACTCGGAACGACTGCAGCAGAGCAGAGGCCTAACAAAACGCTGCGAACGGCAAGTGGGAATACCGGCCAAACCGCTGGTGCCGGTACCCCTTAGAATGCGCATGAGAACCGTCTCAACTTGGTCGGATTCGGTGTGTCCGGTTGCGATTAAGCGGCAATCGTTTTGGGTGGCACATTCATCGAAAAGGCGATAGCGGAAATCGCGCATGCTGGCTTCATCGGCGTCATCATCAAGATCGCCCGACTGGGCACGATACCCAAAAAAAGGCAGCCGCAGGCGCCGGCACTTTGCCCGCAAATGCACCTGGTTTGAAGCAGAACCCGGAAACTGGCAGTGATCGACGTGAATGACGGCCAGGGTGAGTGACAAAGAGGCCGAGAGTTTGTGGAGGATGTCCAACAAGGCGGTAGAGTCAATCCCGCCTGAGAAAGCTACCAGCACACGGTCGCCTGGCCGGCAAAGATCTTGTTGCCGGATATAGGTGGCGACCTTATTTTGCATTTGTGCTTGGAATCCAGGCAAAGTTCTTTCTCCATGTGAATGTTGCGTCGGCGCAAGCATCCGGCTACCGAGTCTAACGATTTGTTCCGGTGTACGTCAACCTGGCGTGTTTCTTGCCAAATATTTACTTGTCGGGACCCCGCGATCGTGTATACTTGCCCGCGTTCGCAGGGAGATTTAACGGAGGAAGAGGAGGTAAAGATGAAGAGTCTTTCCCGCTATGTAGGATGGTGTTCGTGTTTGGTGGCCTTTGGCGTGTTTTCCGCGGGCGGTTGTGTCCACAAGGATCACGATGAGGCTAGCGACGCCAAAAAAACCGATGACTCGGGGGCAAAGGCAGAAGGCCGAAAAGTCGCAGTACTAAAGGCGTCCCAGGATGATTGTGTTGGCCCGCTGGTGCGGGGCAAGCAACCAAAGGAAATTGCCGTAGGCGAACATAGGTTCGTTCGCGATGGCTATTTGCTTACCCAGAAGGACTCCGATCCCGAGAAAGAAATAAAGATCGGAATTCTCTCTGATACCAAGGAAAACTCGGAAGCAAACCGCCGCAACCTGGATCGAATCCTTGATTTTTTCTTAGCGGAAAAAGTCGAAGCGATTTTCCATTTGGGTGATGTGGCCAGCGTATTGCCGATACCGGAAGAAGTGGAAGTGCCGGAGAAGGACGAAAACGGCAAGGTACTTACGGCGGCAGAAAAAGATAGAATACAACGGCGCATGACCAGCAAAGCTCGCCGGGAGGCCATGAGCGAGAATCTCGAAAACATCACCGAGATGATTTCTGTTTTGGCGGACACTGATTTGCCGGTTTTCGTAATCATTGGCAACCGGGAGTGCAAGACCACGTTCAACAGCGCCATGGCTACCTTGGCTGAGGACTACCCCAATGTCTTCAACCTGAACATGATTCGCCGCGTCGATCTCGACGACCTGGATATCATCAGCATGCCGGGCTACCACGATCCGGAATACGTGCACTGCGCTTGGGATAAGTGCCTGTACTACGAGAGCGACACCTTGTCTCTGATAGAGTTGGCCCGCGAGGCCAATGATCCAATCATGGCCGTGTCTCACGGTCCTCCCCGGCAACAAGACCACAACGCTATCGATGTTGTCTCCGAGGGTGCCAATGTTGGTAACCCGTGGTTGGCCAGTGCGCTCAAGAAAGCAGGCATTGCTTTTGGCGCGTTCGGCAATATCCAAGAGGCCGGCGGTAAGGCTACCAATCTGAACGGCACTTCCATTGTGGCCCAGGACAAATTCGTCGAATCCCTCTTTCTCAATCCGGGCCCTGCCGACTCCATGGCCTGGAGCATGAATGACGGCACCGAGAGCAAGGGAATGGCCGCAGTCATTCATTTTGTGGGTGCCAAGGCCAAATATAAGATTTTCAGGGTGGGTCAACAAGAGGCCGCCGCTTCCCCTGCGCCGGCAGAAAAAGCAGTAGAGAAGGCCGCTGAGAAACCTGCCGCTCAGTAATCGCTAGCCGCTTCGACTTTTTGTACGCCGTCCCAACTGCCTTTCCAGGCAGAATCTACCGGAATTTTGAACTCAAATACCATGCTCTGATCTTGTCCGGAGACAGCGCGGGATTTCAGATGAAAGGTCATTTGCAGAGTTTCAGCGTCAGGGGGACAGGGTGGCGTATTCCAGTAATTGATTTGCACGCCCGGCGGAAAATCGTCGATGTAGTCAGAACCTTCCAGTTTGAAGTTGAATACCGGATGCTTGGTGGCCGAGGCGCTTTCGGCAAAATGCAAAGTAGACGGGTCGGGCAATTCTGAAACTTGCTTGCGGCCGCGTCGTTTGCGCCGGGCCAACTCTTTGTCGTAGTCTGCTTTCTCTTGGGCAGACGGAGCCTTGAACAACTTCAAATTCCAACCGCCATACACGATGGGTCCGATGCCACCCCAGACCAAGATGTTCCAGCGCAGCTTGTTGCCCTCTTTCTTGATGGATTGAATGTCCAGACGAACGGAACCTTGATAGGCGCTGGCCACCGCACTGTAGTTGCCTTCACTGAACTGGTCGAAGATTCCACGCACCAGTTGGTAACACTCTTCCCAAATGGGCAGATTGTTCTTGGCGGTGCGCTGCTTCGACCCTTCCACCTCGGCTAGCTTTCGTTTTTCATTTATAATGCGTTCCGGATCTTTTTGGTCGGGATGTTTTCCCCAGAAATTGGCTGCCGGTTTTTTGAAATACCAATTGACCAGGGTATTGACCTCTTGCAGGTATTTCTGCAAATCCGGTCTCTGCTGCATATCGGTGATAGGCCGAAGGATGGAATTATTGGTCAGGAATTCTAATTGCATGGACAGGCGATCAGTGCGATAACTCGCCTGCCCTTCGATTTCCGCTTTCAGTGTCCACTGAGTGACCACAACCGCTACCATCGCCGCACCCACCGCCAACAACAGGGGGAATATGGCCTTTTTCATTGGGCACACCTCTTTCGTTTGTTTGACAATAAGACCTTTGTACCGAAAACTGAGTTTCTTTTCAACTTCCTTGTACTGGCAGCATCTTGTGCTTCAGTAGTTGGGGAATGAAATTTCGCCAGTGGGAAAAGATCAGGTCTGCTTGGTGGCCTGCCGGTTTTTGCTTGCCAAAGAGGGCCGTACGCATACCGGCGGCAGCTGCGCCGGCAACATCACAGTCTTGGCGGTCGCCCACGTGCAGTACTTTACCTGGGGCCAGCGCCAGTTGCTCGGCCGCACGCTCGAAGGCCAAAGGATGGGGTTTGAGGGCACCAACTTCTTCGCTTACCACCAGGGTTTGAAAAGAGTATTTATCTAGACCCAGGCCGGCGAGTTTCTTCTTGATTGGATAATCGGAAATAACACCCAGGCGCACTCCGCGGCGGGATAGTTCAGTCAAGGCAGCGTGAAGCCCTCCAAATGGGCGAGATTTTTGGAACATTTCCATCCAACGCTGGTCCACCATTCGTTCGATCAGGCGCGCGGCTTGTTCTTTAGAAATGTGTCGACGCGCGGCAAACGCGCTGGCCTGCTCCGCGCGAAAATCTTCAAATGGCCCTTTTCCTCTTAGTTGTTCGCGGACTTGATTCAAATCGCGAAAAAAATCGCCCATGGTGAACACAGAAAACCAATGTCGAAACAACATGCGCTTGACGCTGAACAGGGTTCCATCCACGTCTAAGGTGACTGCTTCGATCTGAGGATTGGTTTGAGTCAATTTGCTTAGTCCGTGGGGCTATGGTTCAGCCTGCGCAGGATTCCCAATTCTTCGAGAAAGGAGGGATCGGCCTTGAGGTGAGGTGTTTTGACATGGGCGTCGAAAGCACCATCGGACAGTTGTTGTTGGCGATAATCCTGGAAGGCTCCGGGGCGAACCAAGGCCAACAACGGTTCATCGATACGCTGTGATTGACGCTTGGCTTGGTATTCAATGTTGGCTTTCTGTAAGCCTACTTCGCAGGCGCGCAGAAATGCCTGCAATTTTTCGTCCGGCTGTTCATCGGTGGGTTCGATGGCAAAGACATACCTAGGCTTGTCTTGTTCCAATTGTACCGAAACGCAAAAACCGTTAAGAGGAAGGTCGATTGATTCCTGGGCATAAGCCACTGCTTCGACCACATGGCTCTCAGCGATTTTTTCCCCGGTGTAGGAAATCATGTTTCCGCCTTTGTGACGAAAGACGATCTCCGGAGTTTTATGGTAAAAACCGACAACTTCGACAATGTCGTTCATGTCATAGCGATAGAGACCGTGAGAGCCAGTCACCAATATGTAGTATCGTTTGCCCTGTTCCAACTGCTCGGCAGTGAGCACGGGCGGTGAATCTTCATCGCGACTGTCCTCGGGAATGAACTCGAGGAAATGGCCAGTTACGGCGGCCACACCCTTGCTGCCTTCCGTGCCCAGAACAACCGAGAAACTGCCCTCGGTGGCGGCAAAGCCGTAATCCATAGCCGGCAAGTCGCCAAACCAATCCGGGAATTGACGTAGGTAAAAAGGAGCAGAGCCGCCCTTCCAGCAAATGAGCCCACAGAGTTTCGGCCAAATATCGATCGGGCGCACCCGCCCGTGCTTCTCCAGAGAGGCGCGAATACGAGCCGCCGCTCGTCGGTTTTTACGCAGTCGCTTCTGGTAACGATCCCGCGTATCGGGATCGATCGCGAGATCCTGTTTGAGCGTGCCTTGTTCACAATCCTTGATGATGTCTTCGGCAAACTCGGTTAGCTTGGTACACATCAACATCAGCGTCGATGGGTTGATAGCCGACATCAGAGAAATGGAGCTAATGACGGCAAAGCGCAACAATACATAATATTTAGTATCAATGTCCTCGATGTGAAAAATCGACATCGGTATTTTTTGGAAGTGCTCCCAGGCCTCCGGATTTCCCTTGGGCTTTTTCTTTTTATCCAGGTTTACCATCCCCGTTGAGATGGTGATGGAGCCGTAGGGAATGCCGCCTTCGGTTTTTCCCTCGATGTGCGGTGAGTGCATGGTCAGCAGGGTACCGCGAACCATCTTAGGAAATTGCTGAGCGACCTGCCGGTACCAGACCCTGCGCGCGGAGCGAAATTCTTCCAGGTACATTTCATTGACCGGAATGAATTTGGCCGGCCCTGAAGTGCCCGAAGTCCGGGCGAAGAACCTCGTTTGCCCGGCCACCAAAAGGTCACGTTCGCCTTTCGTCATTCGCAGCAGATACGGTTCCAGGTCGTCGTAAGTGACAATGGGAACTTGCTTCTGAAAATCCTCAATGGAGCGGATCGAGGCAAAATCATGCTTCTTTCCATACTCCGTGTTTTGATTGCGTCTGACGATAGCCAGTAATTTGGCGCTCTGGGCGGCGCGCGGGTTCTGGGTGGATTCTTCAAACTTGGCCCAGGATTTGGAGAAAAGAAGCCGCGCCAAGGCTTTTACGATGCCGGCTGGAATCAACGGCAACAATACCAGACGAAAGAATCGCAACACATAAAAAAGAACTCTCCGCATAAGCAAACACCTCCGAACGATTCAGTGCTCTGATGTAGCACAACCCTTGATTCGGCACAATCAAATGAGAGCTTTGGCGAAAATAGAAACCGAAAAGGCCTGACCATATTATGGCCAGGCCCTATCGGGTGATTGCGTCGGTCTTGCGGCGCCCCGATCCCCCACCGCCTGAATTCTGCTGGACTTGGTGGCGGGCAGCGGGTCGAGTCGCTATACCTTATTTCTTCTTCTTGGCTACTTTCTTCTTGGCAACTTTTTTCTTCGCTACTTTTTTCTTGGCTACTTTCTTCTTTTTTGCAACTTTCTTTTTCTTAACTACTTTTTTCTTTTTTACTACTTTTTTCTTCTTGGCTACTTTCTTTTTCGCTACTTTTTTCTTAGCTACTTTCTTCTTGACGACTTTTTTCTTGGCTACCTTCTTCTTGGCAGCTTTCTTTTTTGCCTTCTTGACTACCATTGCTCTCCTCCTTGGCCTGTCTTCGTGGCCTGTGTCCTGAAGAGGGACGCCCTCTCCGGCGCTATCACATACGACCCGGCACGGGTCCGGACAACGGGGTGATGATTGGCCTTCTCCCCGAACGTTTGATGCCGGATCGCAAAAAAGTTTTCTCCGAGCTTGCATGGCATGACACTACACTATATTGTCTGTCATGTGGTGTCAATAGAAAATGTACATAAGATAGTTTTTCTTACCGGCTTGACACACAGCTTTTCTTTAGGATATCGATGGATATCTCAACTAGTGGGAGCACATAATGACCAAAAAGCTTGTCATAAATGCAGTTGTTCCTGAGAACGTTCGTGTCGCCGAGACCCAGGATGGACATCTTTTGGAGTTTTTTCAAGAAACCCAAGAGCGCTTTCGAACTCGTTCCAATATTTATTGGGGAAAAATACAGAACGTGAATCGTAGCCTTGATGCTTGTTTCATTGAATATGGTGACAAAAAACAAGGATTCTTGCCCTTAGACGCTATCAAATCCGCCCAACTCAATAAGGACGGTAAGAACAAACGCCCGGTAAAAATCGACGATGTCGCCAAGAGGGGCCAATTCCTGATTGTCCAGGTAGAAAAAGAGCCCATGGGTGACAAAGGCGCACGCCTGACCATGGATGTCTCATTGGCCGGACGCTACCTGGTGTTGACTCCCTTCTCAGAGGGTTTGGGGGTGTCGCGCAAAATCTCTGACCAGGAGCAAAGACAACAATGCCGCGAATTGGGTAAATCCCTCAAACCGCCCAAAGGCATGGGTATCATCATTCGGACCGTGGGCCGGGGGCAAAACAAGCGCTCGCTTTCCCGGGATATGAATTTTCTGGTTCGTTTGTGGAAGGAAATACTTAAACGATCGCGAACTGCCTCCAGTCCCTGTCAACTCAATTCGGATGCCGAGTTGGTGCAGCGGGTTCTGCGAGATTATTATACCAACGAGATCGACCAGGTCTGGATAGATGACGCCAAGGCCATGGAAAAAGCGCAACAGTTTTTCAAGCTATTCATGCCGCGACAGAAGGACAAATTACGCCAGTACCAGGAACGGGTTCCTATTTTTTCACATTTCGAAATCGAATCACAGATTGAGGATATAAATCGGCGGAAAGTTGAGTTACCCGCCGGCGGTAGCATCGTCATCGATCAAACCGAAGCCCTGGTTGCTATCGATGTCAACTCCGGCCGCTCGAAAAGCTCGCGTGGACAAGAAGAGAATGCCTACGAGACCAATTTGGAAGCAGCGGTGGAAATAGGCAGACAGCTGCGCCTGCGCAATCTTGGCGGTATCATCGTCATTGATTTCATCGACATGTTGAAATCAGCCCATAAATCCGGCGTGGAACGGGCCTTGCGCGAAGCCATGCGTAACGACAAAGCCCGGCGGCAGGTAGGCAAGATTTCCGCTTTTGGCTTGTGCACTATGACCCGGCAAAGACTTGATCAATCTATCCGCTTGGTTGGATTCCGGGAATGCCCTACCTGCCGGGGCGACGGTGTGATTCGCTCAGCCGATGCCATCGCGCTTCGGCTGTTACGCAGTATTCAAACCCGCGTGGCAGCGGAACAGGTAAAGGCGGTTCGCATCCGCTTGCATCCAGAGATTGCCAATTATTTGCAAAACAAACATCGACCCGAGCTGCTTTCTCTGGAGCGTGAATTCGGGGTGGTGATCGAGATAGATGCCGTAAGCTCGCTACTATTGTCCGAAGAGCGGATCGAATTTCGGCCCCAGGGCCACGTCAAAACTCCCGTGCCCCCTGCCCCGGCAGCAAAGCCATCGCCACCACCGGCACCAGCAGCAGCAAGCGAAGCCAAAAAAGAAAGACAGAAAAGCGACAGACGTCCTCAGCCGGCGGGGAAAAAAAGCGAGCCCGAGTCCAAACGACCCAGCGAAGACGCCAAAGAGCAGGCATCAGTACCGAAAAGCACCAAAAAACGCCGACGGCGACGGCGAAAAAAACCTTCTGCCCAGAAAAACACTGCCCCGCAGAAAGAGCAAATTGCCGAAAAACCTGCCGGCTGACTTCTGCCTTTGAAGATTCACTTCGCTAGTGTATTATTATGGGAATGGGGTTGATTCGAGAACCGCCCGATTTTGGCGGAGAGAAGGTGTTTGCATGACGTCGATGCAGGTGTGGGTGACAGGCAGTTCACAATGACCGATTCCAAGAATGAGAAAACCACAAAAAGCACCCGCGCCGGTCCGCGCGTGATGACCTCACTGGAGGTCGAAGTGGAAGTGGCCGGCGAAAAGCGCAATGTGACCCTGGTCAGCAAAGATATTGGTTCAGGCGGCATGTTTTTGCGTACCAATGAACCGGCTCAAATTTGGAAACAAGTAAAACTGAAACTGCGTCATCCGGAGGGTAAGTCAGTCGAAATTTCCGGTGAAGTCGTTCGCAGTATAAACCTGGAAAAGGCGCGCGCCTCCGGCCAGCCGGCGGGCATGGCCATTGCGTTTAACCAATCTTCCCGCGTCCTTTCAAAAGATCTGGTTTCCTTGGTTCTAGACCTCTGTTCCCGCCGACCGGAAAAACCGGTGCTCGCTCCGGAAAAAACAAAAAAAGAGCCCGTCAAGAAAAAACCGAAGACCAAGTTAAATGCCTCGGACAAGATGTTGGGTGAGATAGATTCCCTGC
>JAUVBB010000010.1 GCA_030591445.1 Deltaproteobacteria bacterium
CCGCCGACGTGGTGGTCCACCCCCTGGTCAACTCCATTGCCGGCGCCTACCATGAGCTGAAACCATCCTTCGAAAACAGTCGCGGCATGAACACCATCAACACCTTCAACCTGCACAACAAGGTAGAACATCTACAAGACGCCTATGTTCGTGACGAGTTTTTCGGCAAACACTTGAAACTTCGTGCTGCCGACTGGGAAAGCATCAATTTTCCCCGCACCGCCGGCCACCACCTGCTGGGCAAAAAGAAGCGCCGCTTTATCGTCAATGATCTGGAGGAATTCTACCGATTTCGCTCCGACTCGCTCTACGGCGCCACTCTCGAACAAGAATCAGGCAAGCTCAACTACTTTACCGACGTCTCCTCCGCCTCGGCGGTGTCCTTTCGAAACTACTGCGTAAATATGATTCCAAATCGGAAAGGTATGAAGAAGGACGAGGCTGCCATCGTCCAGCCCCGTACTTTTGAAAAGTACCTAAACCAGGCCGTCGATCTGGCCCAGGAAATGATACTTGAGTCCATGGCCTACCTGAACAATCGTAAGCCACTAAGCCAATCGGCCGAGGACGCGCAGGACATGTACCTAGAGAAGAAACGCTTTTTCAAACTACTCAGGCGCCATTGGAACCTAGATTGCGGCATCGGCTTCCAATTCGACGAACGGGCCAAACCCAGCACTTTTTCGGGCACCAATGCCCGGCTTTGTCTGCCCTTACTGATGAACCTGGTGCACGAAGATTGAGCTAGCCGCCATTTATGTCGCTTAGGATGTCGGGAGAGAAACAACCATGAAATGGGTTCAAGTAAAACAAGGCGATTGCCTAGCCAGTATTGCCGATCAACATGGATTTTTCTGGGAACAACTCTGGAATCACCAACAAAATTCCGACTTGAAGGAAAAACGAAAGAATCCAAACGTTTTACTTCCCGGAGACAAGGTTTTCATCCCCGATCTTGATCCCTTCATTGTGTCCTGCCCAACCGGCCAGGCTCACAAGTTCATGGTCAAAGGTGTTCCAGAAGAACTGAATCTGCAAATGAAAATAGACGGCCTGCCCGTGAAAAACACCGACTATATCTTGGAGCTCGACGGCCAGGAAATCGCCGGCACCACCGACGGAGAAGGCCGCATCGTCCAATCCATCATGCCCAGCACAAAATCAGCCAGAGTCGTGCTTGGCGAGGGAGAAGACCGCCTGGAGTACAATCTAAATTTGGGCCATTTGGATCCCATTGACGAGGTCAGCGGTGTACAAGCCCGCCTGGACAACCTCGGCTTCGGCCTAGGAAAAACCGACGGTGAACTCGGTCAAAACACCGCCGCCGCACTAAAGTCTTTTCAAGAAGCCCACGATCTAGATCCCAGCGGAGAACTAGACCAAGCCACCAAAGACGCCCTACTCAAAGAGCACGAGAGTTGAATCGGGCAGTGCTTGAGCATATTTCAGTATTGTAAATAGATTCGAATAGATTCGTAGATTCGGGTAGATTCGTAGATTCGGGGACGGTCTTTAGTTTTTTAGTTACGTAAAAGATATTTACAGTTTTTCCATATTTGAGGAGTGCTAAACACCAGAATACACTTTTCACAAGACGTTAATATATTCAAACGCAAGTCGATTCATATTTCTATTTTTCTCTTTGTTTTCTTTAGTCTTACCAACCACTACTAAATAACTAAAGACCGTCCCCGTTTTTCCGTTTTTCTTACCACAAAGAGCCAATAAACTCGCCATTGTCGAATCCAACCAGCCAGCCATCGTCAATTTCAATCACATGACGACTGCCAGCGGGAATTTTCTTGAAGAGTTCCTTCAACTCAAAAGGAAGAATGTCTTGTGGGGTTTGCTTGTCACTGGAAGCGATTTTCAACCCATCAGCTTCCAAAGCAACAACCCAGGAAAGCGAGGAGAGATTGGCACAACGGATCTGATCTTGCGTTGGATTTCCCTCAAGGCAAAACCAGTTTCTGAGATCATCTGCGCTTTCAGCATCGCATGTCAAAAAATGAGCGAAGAGGACAGAAGCCAACATAGTGGTCTTCATGGATGGTTAGAAACTCTGCGCTGTAGCGTTTCACACTGTTTTGGTATTACCCAATGGCTATATTTCCAGCCTCTTAATTCATTAAGAATTTCATTTGTCTTTTGTTTCTCTTTTATTGTCAGTGCATATGCGCACTTTTTAGTACTTCGCTCAAACCATCTCTGAGAATTAACTACTAGTAGATCTAAAACCCCAATCAGAACCAAAATGCCAAATATACTAATATTCAATTTAACTACTCTTCTTTTCTTGTCACCACAAACAGCCAAAATAAGCACTCCAAATACAACGAAAAAAAGCGATGCATATACAAATACTATCTCAAATCTCGTATTTGATAAAAATCCAGTGAAAACATATGTGAATAAAATACTCACAAGACCTAACAACACGATAATTAAAATTGTCCGTTTAAACATAGCCCTACAACCCTATATACGCGTTAATGCAGTATTATTGGTCCTGATTACTATTACCGACCAAGTGGCATGTTTGTAAATCTCTTCTGCTGTTCCCAATTTGAAAGTTCAGTTGGCCCCCTCACCATATCTAGCGCCCAATCAATGCAATTGTATAACGTACCGATGTAGCTGGGAGGATTTTCTTTACTTGCATGAATTCTCGCCCATACAAGAATATCCATAGCATCATCTGCATATGTCTCGAAGCACATCATGTTGAAATTTTCGCTGGCAACTCGCCCCTTCACTGCACCAAAAAATGTTCCATAGAGACCTTCTAATATACCTCCTGCTGGAGCGAAACCCCACTGACCACTTAGCCCGAGTCCTTGAGAAGATGTGATCTTTACTGATGCGTGCGTTAATGTCCAGCAGATTGAAATTCTATTCCCATCCAAATCAAAAGCATTTACAGGATCACCTAATACATATCCATAAAGATTTGTATCGAATCCGTCAAAAAGTATAGGATCCTTGGTCGTCCACCGTCCAATCTTTTGAACGTAATCTCTGGCGCCAAAACGCGTCATTGCTATGTCATGATCATAGATTCCCCCGCCAAAACCAAACGGCTGGAAACTCGAATTTGTGTCCTGCAAAACTTCGCCGAATTCACTATATGCGAGCTGCTGGATAGTTGTGCCGGTTGTCGTATCAACGACCATGCGAGGACTGCCAAGGTAATCGATCACAATTCTGTAGGTAATCCAAGTGTTACCATCTCCTTTTTTCGAAAGCATGTAGTCGGGTACGTTTGCGCGGCTGCCGTAGACAAAGAGGCTTACGATGTCGCCGGTGCCGTCTAGTTCGGCAACTGGGTTCAATTGATCCTGGTAGAGAAAACCCTGGACCAGAGTTCCATCGATTTTTTTGCCGATGCGGCGGTTGTTGCCGTCAATTAGGTAAGCAATCTCGGTGCCGTCAGGTAGGGATACCTGGGTCAGGTTGCCAAGGACATCGTAGGTGTAGGTGGTGGTCTCGGCGTTGTCGGTCTTGGTGGCGAGTTCGCCGTTGGGGGTGTAGGTGTAAGATGCGTCACCGTAGGTCAGCATGCGATCCTGGGCGTCGTAGGTGGCGTTTGTGATGTCGCTGTTTTCGTCGGTGAAGGCGACGCGGTTTGAATTGTCGTCGTAATCGTAAAGGGAGATGGTGGTGCCGTCTCTACGGACTTCGTGCAGGCGGCCGGCTTGGTCGTAGTCGTATTGGAAAACCGTGGTGGTGGCTTCGATGGTCTCGGTCTTCTCGGTGATTCGGCCCAGCAGGTCTCGCTGGTAACTCACATTGAAAATGGACGAAGCCGAGAACTGGAACATACTGCTTAGCACTTCACCGAAGACGCTGTAAATGTTGCTGGTGGTGATATTGCCCAGCGTGGTGGCCGCTAGCAAGCCGTTGGCCGAGTCACGGGTCAGGGTCAGGTCACCGGCTTGGGTCAGTAGGCCGTCGTTGTCATAGGTGTAGGCAGTACTCGCCATGGCGCCGACAGTTAGGCTATCGAGCCTCAGGTTATTGTCGTAGCTGCGCGAGACATTGCCGGCTACGCTGCCGGTCCAGTTGCTGGTCTCGAGTAAAGGGCCATCCCAGGTGAGGGCTAGCATACCGCCATCGGGGGCGGTGACAGTGGCAATCTGGCCAGTGCTTGCGTGATAGGAAAGATCGACGGTGCCCCGGGGGATGGTGACCGAGGAGAGACGGCCGTCAGAGTTGTAGGCGGGTTCGATGGTTTTGCCGTCGGGGCGGGTGATCATTTCTAACTGGTTGTCGAGATTGTAGTCGTAGTGGGTCAGGTTGCTGCCAGCGCCGATGTCGGGGGGGATATAGTCTTCGGTGCGATCAATAGCATCGTAGGCAAAGGCATGGGCCGGGCGACCAGGGGGCGTGATGGTGGTGATGTTGCCATTGGCATCGTAGGTCATGCCCACCACCCGACCATCGGGCATCGTCTGGCTAAGCACGCGGCCGGCCTGATCGTAGGTAAAAGTAACCGTGCGTAGAAGCGGATCGCTTATGGTCGCTACCTGACCATCGGAATCGTACGTTACCGAGTGTACCCGGCTTTGTGCGCCTTCGCCTTCGGCTATGCTGCTTATTCGGCCGTCGGCATCATAGGCAAAACGAACCGAATCTAGAGTTCCCGCTTGCAGACCGGTCAGGCGGCTGTGTTCGTCGAACTCGGCCTGGGACACTCGGCCTTCGGGGCTGGTGAAGGTTTGTTTACGGGTAGCTGACTCGTAGACAGAAGTAAAAACCCGGCCGTTGATGTCGCTGGTGATTGTCTCTGATGTCAGGCTGAGCGAATTGTCGGGATCGCTGAGTACAGTGCTGCGGGCAGTGCTGAGGCTTAGGTTGCGGCCCTGCGGGGTGGTCACGGTGCTTTGGCTTGTGACCGGAGCGGACATACCCCATCTTGGATCTGGGCCCTCTTGGGTGCTTACTTGGGTGCCATCGGCAAAGCTGTAGGCCTTGGAAGCATCCGATTTCTCTGCAAGCTCATTGATCTGGCCGCCGGGGAAAGTGTTGGTCAAGACTTTGGTGCCATCTGCTGATTTCTCCACGGTGTAGGTAGTGCTCCGCCCGAGGGCGGTGCTGCGTTCTACCTGGTAGCCGGTGTCGGTATCACTGTGGGTGAAGGTCTGGATGCCGCCGGCGGGATTTTCGTCGCGGGTAAGATTGCCGCGGCTGTCGTATTGGAAATCGTGAACGTTTCCTTTGGGGTCGGTCATGCTCAGCATCAGGCCGTCATCTGCGTAGCTAAAGGTATAGACCTCGCCGGCGGGATTTTCTATGGAGTTCAGATAGCCGTTGGCATCGCGGCCGAGCACGGTACGTTGCCCGTAGGGGCCTTCGATAAATTCGGGATTGCCCGTGGCATCTCGGCCGATGCTGGTCACCAGGCCGGCTAGATTGGTTACGGTGCTCAGCAGGTTATCGCTGGTGTAGCCAAATTCAATGAGCGAAGTGCCGGTGCGGGCATCTCGGGTGCTTTGATGGCGTCCGGTGGCATCGAAGCTAAACAAGTGGGCACCCGAAGTGGAAGCAATTGCGATTTCACCAGTGGAAAACCCGGGCAAAGAAGCGACCACTTCGCGAACGCTTTTGTTTAGCGCTTCTAAGATGAACAGCGAGCCTTCGTGGTCGATAAATATATCGAAGGTGCTCTGCAGTTGGGTCATGGTTGCCGGCAGCTCATCACCATTGTAACCACACTCGTTGCCGGCCTGCTTCTCGTAACCGGCCACGGTCATGATTCTGCCGTCGTGGCCCACCTTGCGCACTTTGCAATCGTCACCAACGATATACAATGCGCCCTCTGGGTCCAGGGCTATGCTGGAAATTCGATTCAGTTTCACATCCCGCGCTGGGTGGCCATCTACCTCTCCGTAGGGCAGGGCGCCACCACCGGCCACGCGGGTGATAATGCCGTCCACGCCGATTTTGTAAACGGAAGCAAAATCGCCGACAAAAATCGAACCATCGCGGCCAACGACCACATCGGCAATGTTGCACAGGCCAAAATCGATGGCCAGCGTACCGTCGGGTTTGGCGCAGTCAGTGCCGCCATAGCCAGCCACGGTGTCAATCAAGCCGTCAGGTCCGACCCGCCGGATACGGCCGTTGCCGCTGTCGGCAATGTAGAGGCTGCCGTCCGGGGCCAAGTCGATGTCGATAGGTTGGCTAAGCGAGGCATCCACGGCCAGGCCGCCGTCACCACCAAAGCTGCCGTAACTGCGGGCCACCCCGGCGAAGGTAGTAATGATTCCAGCGGCGTCGATTTTTCGGATGCAGTGGTTTTCGCTATCGGCGATGAACATATTCCCCTGGTCCGATAAGACAAAACCGGTTGGCTGGTCAAGCAAAGCCGCATCGGCCGGCCCACCATCGCCATCGTAGCCGCTTTGGCTACAGACCCCGGCCACGGTGCTGAGCACACCATCGCTGTCTATCTTGCGCACGCAGCTTTGGTAGGTTTGTAAAATGTACACATTGCCGTCGACGTCCATTTCCAGGTCACGCAGGTCCTGGACATTGTCATCGGGATAGCCTTGGGCATCGAAAACCGTCCTGACCACCGCCGGGATGGACTGCGAGCTGCGTTGTCCTCCCCCACCCCAATGGAGCTCATGGGCATAGGCGTCATAACGATGAACTACATCCAAGCTCCAAGCACCCAGGATTTTTGCCGGATCGATCCAGGCACCAATGGGCACCACCCATGAACTCCAAATGGTGACTTGCCGGGCCGAGGTGTTGGTCACTACCGCTGACGCCCCACCGGAGCCTCCGCGCACGCGGGCAAAGGAGTTGTTGAGGTCTCTGGCTACCTGGTAATACACCCCCGGATAGACATAGCCTATGCGTACATTCGCCCTTTGCTTGCCCTGCAATCTGCGCCCGTAGGCGTCTAGACCGTCCCAGGTAAAAGAGTAGTCCAGGTTCGGAGCCGGCACGAATTCCATTTGGAAAATTGCGCCGGCCACTTCCACCTCGAGTTCAATTGCTACCATGCTGGCCGGAATGCTATCGCCAGTGAGGTGGATGTTCAGGGTGTAAGCCTCCACTCTTCCGGCTACCCTATTGGAGCGATAGTTCAGCGAATAGGGCGTGCCGGTAATCGGCAAGCGTTGGCCCAAGACTTGGTTCTGGCATTCAATGATTGAACCAAAGACCTCACAGAGCTCCTCTTCGATGTCCCGACCGGCCGGCGGATTCGGTCTGGGATCTATGGCATCGAGGGGCGGGCCAAAGGGCCAATTGAGATCCCAAGGAGTAAAATGGCTAATGGGAACGCGCCACAAGGTCTGACCTGGTTCATAAAGGGTGGCCAGTTCGGCTCGTTCCGCATCACTGACCGTGAATCCCACGCCGGTGTCGGGCATTCCATTGCCATAGGTGTCGATCTTGGCCATGCCGTCCTGTTCCGATAAAATTTCGATCACCCGGCCGTTGTCGGCGGCAATCCACTGGCCCATTTGCTTGTCGTAGAAGCCAGAGGGAACACCGCTGCCCACGGGGAAACCCAGGAAGTTCTCCAGGTAATGTATGACCGGCTGATTGAAGCGCACGGCCACTGCTGCCTGGGCCAGGGCCTCGTCTACACTGTATTCTAATGCATACGTATAAGCTGAACTGGGCGGAAGCTCGCCAGGCATGGCCGCCGGACCGTTTTCGCCTACGGTATACTCAGTGGCGCGGACCCCGATGGTGAACAGTTGCTGGCTACTGTCGTCCGGCAGTTCCATCATGGCTTCGGTACCGGCAAAGAACAGGGCTGTTGCTTGTCGGGATCCATCTTCATCGGTCACCAGCGAGCCGCGGGCCACCTGGACCGCGGCCGGATTGGTCAGATCGATTTCGGTCAAATAGGGGTCCAGCAGAATCATCACCACATCGGGTAGCCAAACAAAGTCTCTGACCGGCACATGAACTTTTCGCTGCATGGGCAGATAAGATTCCTCCTGGTACTCTACGGTCAGCGCCACGCCTCCGTTGACCGCCATATCGAACACACCGTCGTCCCGGGTCATGGTCTGTCCGTACTCGGGATGATCGAGAATGGTGATAATTACGCCGGCAATGGCTAATCCATCGCGGTCGCTCACCCGGCCCCTAATTATCGCCATGCGTTCAGCATCGATGGTGCCATCGGCTACCCCGGTCTGAATGGGATCGTCGTCGGTGTAGATAAAGTCGTTGCTATCGGCAAAGGAGTCGCTACCGGTCCCATCTAAGTCAGGCGCGGTATCAGAGGGGTCTACCGGAAACTCCGAGGCACAAGCGCCATCGGCACAACCAAATCCGCAAACCTGGCACGAAATCTCATCGACCGTAATCACGCACAAGGCATCGGCACCACACTCTTGTGACAGCACCCACTCTCCCCATTTCAGATTGTCGTCCAGGCATTGGGCGCTTAGGCCATTGCAATAACGATGCTGCGCGCGGCTTACAATATCGGCTCCGCAAGTGCTGTCGGCACAGCCCTGTTCCTCTTGCTCGGGCTCCGTTTGACACTGAACCTCGGTTCCCAAAAACTGCCCATCACCACAGCAAGGACCGGCGCTACATTCGGTACCCAGGCAGGCACCCTGGGCACAACCTTGCTCGCAGTCGACCGTTTGGCTGGCATACTCGCAGCCCGCGGCAGTGCAGGTCCCCGGTGATTCGTACACCAGCAAAGTGTCATCATCCTGGCAGGTATCGGCCGGCGGATCCTCACACACTACATCTTGGCAAGAGAAAGGGCTGCAAGCGGCTTCGGCGCAACCATACTCACACTCGGTCTCCTGACTTTGGTAGGAGCAATTTCCCTTCGAGCAGGTCCCGGTCGAGTTGTATTCGGTCAAAGTATCGACATCCAGGCAAACATCTGCCGGCGGCGAATCGCACTTAACTCCTTTACAAGGATCACAGGCAGCAACCATCAAAGCCAATCCAGCCAAGAACCATCCCAGCCATTTCATGATATTCCTCCCGGATAATGTAAGCATTCCATTTGCCATCTTCTTATCAGCCAAGCCATGATACCCAGCGGACTCTTAATGGAAACAATCTAACCGATTTTTTTACCGCGCCCCCGCATGAATCCGTATTGTGCAAAAGCTTACAGAAAGCTGCAAGGAGTTTTGTAGTGATTTTTGCGACTGGAGCAGATTTGCTTCAGGGTCAGTTTTTCTTTTCGCGATCGGTCAGAAACATCCAGAAGGGAATAAAGCCAACCAAGAAAATGGCGGCGACGATGTAGCAGGCGCCCTTGGTGGAGGTCAGGAAATCTTGCAGAACGAAGTCCATGGTTCCGTCTCCCGCGGCTAGTGTTGGCCGCGCCATTCGGGATGCTCGTTCAAAATGGGCATCCGCTTCACGATCCAGCGAAAAGCCACCACCCCAACGGTGATAATGGTGACCGTAATCCAGATCTCCATCCAGGAAGGCATGTAGCGCTCCGCGGATGGCAATTGCCAGTTCAGGGCAAAGATAGACACATTGAGTCGGTTCAATACGATACCCAGCACCGTGATGACCGCGCCAATGCGTATGGGCAAAGTCTTCTTTTCGCGGTAGCCGATCATGAACAAGAAGCAAGGCAAGACCACGAAGCCCAAGAGCTCGAAGAGGAACCAATGTCCATAGGGAGAGGCCAGGTAGTGCCACTTGTCTTCCAAGGTGATGCCCATGACCTTGATGGCCAGGTAGATGGCCAGGGTCACCGCGCCCGCCTTGCCCAGACCCAGGGTGAGCTTGTCGAAGGTTTTGTGCGAGAGCTCAACCTTGTCACCGAAAACCCGGTGCGACAGCGCACCTTCAAAAATCACCATCGACAGGCCGGCCGCCACCGCCGAGACAAAGAAGTGCACCGGCATATAGGGCGAGTACCATAAGGGATGCAGCTTGGTGGGCGTAATCAAAAACATGGCGCCCAGGGTCGACTGGTGCATGGTCGAGAGAATAAGACCCAAAATGGTCAAGGCAATGGTCATCTTCCCCACCAGCTTGCGCAAGCGCTTCCACCCCAACCACTCGAAAGCGGCCGGCGTAAACTCGATAAACAGGGTCGAGAGATACAAGGCCACACAGAGGGCAATCTCGAACAGCATGGAGGTAGGGCCGGGAGAGACCACAAAGGGATAGGGCAAACGATACCAACGACCCAAGTCAAACATCAAACCGACTACCACCAGGGCATAGCCCAGAAAACCGGTAAGAATGGCCGGTCGTACGATGGGCTGGTATTCCTTCATGCCAAACAGGTACACGGCCGAAGAGATGACAAAACCACCGGCCGCCAGGGCGACGCCGGTCATGACGTCGAAGCCAATCCACAGGCCCCAGGGCACGGTGTCGGTCAGGTTGGTGGTCGCCGCCAGCCCGTCGATAAAGAATCGTTTAATGGCAATCACACCGCCCACGGCCAGAATAATGGCCGCGATGACATTGAAGGGTGTGATCAGCTTATTGCTGGCCGTAGCGGGCTGGCTCATGGGGAGTCCTCCTTACCGGCTTGTTCGTCTTTGACCTTGGCTTCGGCCAAGGCCTTTTTCACCGCCGCCGCGATGGCTTTTTCTTTGTCCTTGCCAGCCTTGGTAGCGGCATCGGCCAATTTCTTTTTGGTCTCGTCGCTGGCCTTGGCCAGGGTGTCGGCCACCACCTGCTCCAGTTCGACCTTGGCCAAGCGGTCCTTACGCTTGGAAAAAGCGTAGAAGCCGGCCAGCAGGCCCGGATAGATGGTGATGACTAGCGGCACCACGGTGAGGTAACTAGAACCGATTTCCGGCAGAGAAGTATGGGTTACGCCCTCGTGCAAATCGAGTTCGCCAAAAGGCGTACCGCCGATGGTCAGCCAACTGGTGCCGCCAAACTCATGCTCGCCGAAGATATGATTCAGGTAACGTTCGGGTTGCTTGCGAATGCGCTCGCGGGCGATCTTGATCAGATCGGTACGCTTGCCGTACTTGATAGCGCCCATGGGACAAGCCTCGGCACAACCGGGTTGCTTGCCCTCTTTGATGCGGGGATAACACATGGTGCAGCGGCGCACCTCGGGAGTATATACGTTGTCGTATTCGTAGGACAAAGCATAATAGGGACAAGCCATGACGCAATAGCGGCAGCCCACACATAGCTCGGGGTGATGCAAAACCGGGCCTTCCGGCGTCTTTTCAAAGGCGTTTACAAAGCACACCGCGGCACAACAGGGCTCGTTGCAATGCATGCACTGGTGCTTGCGATAGACGGCCGGTTGGTCGCCTTGGGCCTTACGGTAGCGATTGACTACCGTATACTCCCGCGGAGAAGTACGCCGTTTGGTTTCGAACACTGACTGGTCTGCCAATGGAAGTTCCGCGGCCGGCTGTTCGTTGACCTCTTTGCAGGCCGCCTCACAAGAACGGCAACCCACACACAAGCTGGTATCATGCAACAGACCATAGCGATCGGGATAGCCGGGGAAATGCTTGTAGCCGGCAGCTTTGGCGCCCCCGGCGGCTAGCGCGGTGGCGGCGACGCCCCCCAGGAATCCTCTACGGGAAATGCTCATTTTTCCACCTCCTGAGCCGCCTCGGCGTGGCAATCGGTGCATCCCTGCTGCTTGAGGCCCATTTGCTGGTGGCAACCCACACACTGCCGATGGTAGGCGGTGAACAGATCTGGTTGGTCCTTATCGGCGGTGCCTTTGGCATCATGGCAAGCACCACAGGCCGCCGGCCGTTCTCCCACCGGGCTGTGATGATGGCAGCCGGCGCACAGGGTCTCGGTCTTGCTATGCATGGCAGTAGCCAAGCGACTATCGACCACGTTCTGGTGCAAGGCGGCCACAATCTTGCGGTGCGGGAACTTGGCTGCCTGGTACTTTTTGGCCAAAGTGCCTATCTCCACCTGGGCGGGAAAATCGTGCGAATCCGCGGGCAAATCGGCCAGCATCGTTTGGCTGGCCACCGGTTCGGGCAAGGCCAGTTTCTCGGCGCCTGGCTGCGGCCCGGCATGACATACCAGGCAAGCCGCTTCGCCTGGCGGCGGAGTCAGCACTTGGTGACAACCCCGACAAGCTTTCTTCGCCGATTCTTGGCTGTGGCAACCCACGCAACTGTGCTCGGAACTCGCCCGGTGATAGGCTTGCTCCAGGCTCACTCCCCCACCCTCGGCTACCGCTTCGACCTTATGACATTCAGAACAGGCCTTGAGCGTCTGGTGATGGCAAGTGGAACAATTTTTGGTCAGCGGTTCGTGCAACTCGTGATTGAAAAGCACCACCTTGCTGCTGGCCTCGGGGGCATGGATCCAGGTCAGGGTCGGCTGCTGTCTTTCCAGCCGCGGCACTTGCTTGAGTTTCTCAATGGCCTGCTGCTTGCCGGCATCGTGACAACCCGCGCATTCGATGGGCCCGGTCTCTTGTTTCTTTTCGCCGCGGGCTCGGTGACAACTGATACAAGCACGATGAGAGGCGTTGGCCAGCGAGAAATTCTTGCCGTCGTCTTCTTTGCCGTGACAATCGCGGCAGGCGCTTTCGGCCCCCTTCTTGTGAGCCAGGGTCTTGGTCGCTTCATCGTAGACATGATGGCAAGCACCGCAGTCGTCTACATAATTGCGCTCATGGCGATGATGTAAAGAATAGTCAAAGGTCATCTGTTGCCAGGCCGATGGTGCTTCTTCCTGCCCGACATGACATTCGCCGCAAAGCAAGGGCCCGGTCTTTTTCCCGTCCCGGTCATGCTCCCGGTGACAAGCCATGCACTTTTGATGATAGTGCTCGGTGGCGGCCGTGTGGTCGGCAATGTCTGCCTCACGATGGAACAGCGGCACCACCGTGCCTTGCTCATCGATGGGATGACAACTCTTACAAGCGTCTTTTTCACCAGAATCAACGACGACTTTGAGGTGCTGGGCATGGTCGAAGCGAACCGGCGCCCGGCGCAAATCACCGGCCAAGCGAAGCTCGATGACGGCTGCACTCTGCGTTGCCGGCTCGGGTGGGGGCGGTCCGTAACACCCGCTCCATAGGACCAGCAAGACGGTGCCGGTTATTTGTCTGACCCGGATCATTCCGCCACCTCCTCTCCCTTGTCCATGCACTTGATCAGCATTTCGCTGATAAAGCTCACGTGCATGTCCAGGTGGTAGTGGCCAATGATGTCTTCGATGCCACTGTGACAGTTGTGACAGGGGGTAACGATGGTATGGGCGCCAGTGGCGGCAAATTGCTCGGCTTTGACTCGAATGCTCTTCATGCGCGAGAGTTTCCAGGGCGGTCCGCAGTTGATGATGCCCCCGCCGGCGGCACAGCAATAGTTGTGCTCATAACGGGGATCGACATCCCGAAAATCCTCACAGAGCGCGTTCATGAGGTAACGCAGCTTGTGATGTAATCCTCGGCCCCGGACAATATTGCAAGGATCTTGCACCGTCACCGGGCCTTCGATTTTGCGGACGATCTTAATGCGTCCCTCTTTGATTAGATCGTAGTAGAACTCGACCGCGTGCACCATCTTGATGGGCGGCCGCTTCCAGCCCAGCCACTTGGGGCCGTCGTAGACCGCGCCGCGATAGGCATGGCCGCATTCGCCCATGACCACCCGCTTGACCTTGAGGCTCATGGCCCGCTCCCAGTGCAAGCGCTCGACCCGGCCCATGACCTCGAAGTCGCCCGAATACATGGCCATGTTGGAGTTGTCCCAACCGTCGAGGCTGGGCATGGTCCAGTCCATGTCGGCTACCTTCATGATGATGGCCATATTGGCCAAAAGCTGGGCCAGGATCTTGGGCTCGGGACCAATGACCGAATACATGATGTCGGCCCCTTCCTTGTCCAAGGGAATGCGCACGCCCGCCAATTCGTCGGCGGCGTCCTCTTCCTGCCAGATCAAGGTATCGATCCAGTCGTCGGGCTGAACCCACATTTGATTCGAGGTCACCGCGTGGCTATTGGTGGTGTCTTGCAGATACTGCGGCACCACCCCTAGCAAACTGCATATGCGGCGCACCACCATAATCAGGTAGGCAATATCGATGCCGAAGGGGCAATACATGCTGCAGCGACGGCAGGCGCCGCATTCGGTAAAGGCAATGCGCGCGCATTTCTTGATGAACTCGGGCTCTACCCGCCCCTTGCGCTTGACCATCTCCCACAGGGTATCCTTGACCTTGGCCACCGGAGCAAAATCAGGATCTTTGTCCCGGGACAAATAGGTATGGCAACCCTCGGAGCACAAACCACAGTGCACGCAAGTCTCCAGGTACACTTTCAGTCGCGCGGCGCTTTCTTTCTTTAGTACTCGCAGGATGACTTTTTCGATCCGGTCGACGGTCAGCTTCTTGATGGGCTCGTCGATGCCGGCATCTACCACTTGTTGATCTGCTAAATCGGCCATGTTCCTCTTTCCTTAAGAATCACCAGTCACGTGCGTTACGTACGGCGCCAAAATCGCTGCCCATGAATGCGCGGGTAAACACGAACCAAAGCATGTGCGAGAGCCAAGTCAGGGGGATGGCGATCAACCACAAGGCCCCGGTCACAATATGTAGCACCATGGCCTGGCGGTAGGGCAGCCAATGCAAATGGGCAGCCAACCCGGTCAAGAAGGGAGCCGCCACCAGCAACAACAGGGCAAAATCCTTCCAGGTACTAACGTTGCGAACCTCGGGCGCGGCCACGCGCCGCAGGGCAAAAAAGACCACGGCAAACACCACGGTAAGCGACATGACGTCGGCCAGCCCAGCCGGCAAGCTCCACCAGCTTATTCCCCAGTACTCTTGCCAGAGCACGGCATGTCCCATCACCAGCAGCGGGGTCAGCAGCAGGCAAATATGAAAGACATAGGACACCAAAGTCACGACCGGCCGCAAGCGCTGACTGCGGCTAGACAAGGGAATCAGCCAGTGCATCAACGAGCGCAAACCGTACTTGGCACTCATGACCGGCAGCACTACCTTTTCCCTATCGGCCAGCCGGTACATCAAGATCAGCTTAACCAGGCAGCCAAGCACAAACACGGTCAAGGCGACCCAACTGCCAATGCGTATGAGCATCTCCATTTCTCTCGCCTCCGCTCAGCCCTGTCGGACTTGATCAACGGGCACTACTTGTCTGAAATAGGCGCCATTTTCCACAGCCCGAACCAGCAAATGTTTGCCGTCGGGACTAAAAATCGGTTCCCAGAGCTGGTTGAAACTACCCCAGAGCTTTCCGTCCAAGGCAATGGCGAACACACCGTTTCTTTCCACTTTCGCCGCCACCTGGCTGCCGTCCGGACTAAAGACCGGGTCCCAGGCCATGTCGAAGCCCTCGGACCATTTCTTGCCATCGACCGCGATTCCCCAGCTTTCACCGTCTTTGCCTACCGCGGCTAGGCGATGACCGTCGGGAGAAAAGATCGGCGGCAAGACCAAGTCCTCAAAGCTGCAGCGCCAAGGATCATCGTCGCGGACCACGGTCCATTTGCCGTAAGCGGTCGCGGCCACTGCCGCAATGCCTTTGCCGTCTGGCTCAAAGGTTTGATGCCAGAGCTGGACATAGCGCCCTTTCCACAAGGGGCTGCCGTTTTCAACCAGGGTCCAGCCGCCGTCGACCTTCACCGGCAACACGATGCCACCATCGGGCCGGTAGCGAGGCGCCCAAATGCAACCGAATTTCGACTGCCAGACTTTGCCGTCCTGGGCCACGGTGTACTCGTTGATGTCTAAGCGAACCTCGGCGGCCACATGTTTGCCGTCGGGACTGATGGCCGGGGAATAGACGTTGATGAACTTCTGCTCCCAGGTCACGTCATCGAGGACCACCGACCAGGTACCCTCCATAAACTTTACGATGTCGGCCTCGGGCAAGGCTTCGACCTGTACCAGCGCGGCCATGTGGGCACCGTCGGGGCTAAGTGAAAAATCCCGACAGGAGATGAACTTTTTCTCCCAGGCCTTGCCGTTGGCAACCAATGAATACTCCATGCCCTCTTTTACCTGCAGAGCAATCACGCTGCCGTCCTGGGAGAACTTCGGGTTCCAGGCAAAGTCGTAATCCTCGGGCCATTTCTCATCGTCGACGGCCGCCGACCACATATCGTCGACCCGCACCAGGGCAAAGAGCCGTCCGTCGGCGGTAAAACGCAGACTCCAGGCCCTTTCGAAATCGTTTTCCCAAACGCCGCCGTTGACCCAGACCTTGGCGCTGCCCGCCTCGGGCACCACCACCACCGCGATTCGCTCGCCGTCGGGGCTGGCCACAAATTCGTGCACTTCTTGGAACTGCCCCGTCAAGTCGCCAAGCTCGGCCACTTTTTTCTTGCCGGGTTCCCAGTTCCAGCTTTTTCGGTCGAACATCTAGCTTCTCCTTACTCTGCTCAGGCAGACGGATCTTTAGTATCCGGTGCGAGAATCCCGTACTTCTTCATCTTGCGCCAAAGAGTATTGCGTGAAATCCCCAGTTCTTTGCTGGCCTGGCCGCGACGGTAGTCACACTGCTCTAGCGTAGCTCGGATTGCCTGGGCCTCGGCGTCATCCAAGGGCCGATCCCGGACGGCCGTTTTTTCTGGCTCCCGGTCCAACGAAGAAAGAATATGTTGCGGCAGATCATCCATCTGAATCAAGTTGTCGGTACAAACCACAAAGGCATGCTCAATGGCATTTTCCAGTTCGCGAATGTTGCCCGGATACTGGTAACGCATCAACACGGCCATCACTCGCTCGGAACAGCCGCTGATTCGGCGCCCCTGCAAATGGTTGAATCGTTCGATGAAATACTGGACCAAGAGCGGAATGTCTTCCTTGCGCTCTCCCAAAGGAGGCAGGCTGAGATGGACCACGCAGAGCCGATAAAACAAATCCTGGCGAAACTTGCGTCGCGATACTTCTTGGGCCAAGTCCCGGTTGGTGGAAGCAATCACCCGGACACTGGCCCGGACGGTCGTGTTTGAACCCAAGGGTTCATACTCTTTTTCTTGCATGACCCGCAGCAGCTTCACCTGCATGGCGCGGGTCAACTCACCCACTTCGTCCAGAAGCAAAGTGCCGCCTTCGGCCATGGCAAAGCGTCCTAGCTTGTCTTGTTTGGCGTCGGTAAAAGCGCCCTTTTTATATCCGAACAGCTATGACTCGATGAGGTTGTCGGGCACCGCGCCACAGTTCAAGGCCACAAAGGGCTTGTCTTTCCAGGGGCCGAGATTGTGAATGGCCCGGGCAATCAGCTCTTTGCCGGTTCCGGACCCGCCCTCAATCAATACCGTGCTTCGACTGTTGGCAACCAAAGGCAAGAGATCAAAAATCTGCCGCATGCGGTGATTCTTGGAGACGATATCCTCAAAAACATAACTATTGTTAAGTTTTTTCCTGAGTTCGGTTACCTGCCGCAGATCCCTAAACATCTCCACGCCACCGATGATCTTGTCATCTTCATTGATCAGGGCCGCCGTCGACATGGCAATGGGGATGACATTGCCATCCTTGGCGGTAATGCGAACCTCTTGATCCTCAATCCGCCGGCCGGTGTTAATGCTGCTTTTAAGCGGACAGTTGGTTTGACACAAGTCGGTACGAAAAATACTAGAGCAAGGTTTGCCCACCGCTTCGCCACAGCTGAAACCGGTTAACTCGGAAGCCATCCGATTGAACGAGGTAATGGTCTGGTTGGAATCAATGGTGAAAATACCCACAGGAATGGCATCAAAAATCAGCGGGAAAAACCGTTCGTCCAAAACGACTGTCACTTTGTTATCCTCACATCCATGCTCCAATATTGTAACAAATAAATGCGACATGTCTCGTTACTGGAACATAACAGAAAACATAGTACACCTTATTCCATTAAAAGTAAACCGACGCAAGCAATTTTTACTGTTCATATTTCGGGTAGTTACAATGTTTTTCGATATCTTGTACATGTCTTTCTTCTTTTTATGATGTCACTCCAGACCTTCCTGGCACGATGATTGCTCTAGCCTCAGGGAAAGAGAGTTGGAACATCGCAAACCAAAGGATGAGGCATAGATGAAAGCACAAGCGAAATACAGCTATCACGTCGAAGCGGTGGATGGGCAAGAGCGGCCCCGGAGATTTCTCGAGGCCTTTGCGGCCATTCTTGAACACTCCAACTATGGTCCAGTCCTGGAACACTATACCCGAGTGTCGGCAAAATGCTCACGCTGCACCGCCTCCTGCCAGGTGTATGAGGCCAGCGGCGACCCGCGTGACATCCCCTGTCACCGCACTGAGCTGCTGCTGAAAGTATACCGCCGATACTTCACCCTGGCCGGTCAACTCAAGGCGCGCCTGTACGACTATTACACCTTGACCGACGCCCATATCGATGAGATGGCCGAAGAATTCTGGCGCTGTACTGCCTGCCGGCGCTGCAAGTTATCTTGTCCCATGGGTATCGATCACGGCATGGTCGCCCATCTCGCCCGCTGGGTTATGTCGGAAATCGACATCGTGCCCAAAGCTCTTTTGGTCTCGGTCAGAGAGCAGCTCGAAGGAAAATCCAAGAACACCTCGGCCATCCCGGTCGCGGCCATCAAAGATACCTTGGAGTTTCTGGAAGAAGAGCTGGAAGAAGTATTTCCCGACCAGAAGATCAAATTCCCCGTGGATGTCGAAGGCGCCAAGTATGTGTTTTTTCCGGCGGTTTCCGACTACTTGATGGAGGCTGATACCCTGATGGGAAATGCCGCCATGATGCATGCCATCGACGCCTCCTGGACCGTGGGTACTCAGAATTTGGATGGCATCGACTACGGTCTCTTTTACTCCGATCGGATGTGGGAGCGAATCATCAAGGCCCAGCTTGCCGAAATCAAGCGCCTGGGCGGCCAAGTCATGCTGATTGGCGAGTGTGGGCACGCCTCGCGCTCGGCTCGCGAAGGCATGCAAAATTTCATTGCTCCCGAAGATCGGGTACCGGTGGTCAACATCATGGAACTGGCGCACGAAAAATTCAGGCAAGGAAAGCTCAAACTCAAACCTGACGTCATCGAGGAGCGAACCACCTACCACGATCCCTGCAACATCGCCAGAACCGGTTGGATCGTCGAGCAACCCCGCGTGCTCCTGCGCCACATTTGCAAAGATTTTGTGGAAATGGATTCTCACGGCGTCAACGGCATCTGCTGCGGTGGCGGTGGCGGTACGGTATCCATCGATGAAATTCACGAATTCAGGATGATGATTGGCGGCAAGACCAAAGCGGAGCAAATCCGCAAAACCGGGGCCCACTATGTGGTGACCCCTTGCGCCAACTGCAAGAAACAAGTCGATGAAATCATCAAGGCCCACAAATTGCCAACCAACCGGGTCGGTTTGCACGACTTGTTGATCAAGGCCATCGATTTCTCCTGAAATCACCACTCGGGACGAAAAGGACAAACTCAATGGAACACTGGTTAGAATGGGCGCGCGGCCCACTTTTTCGGGCCTCATTCGCTATTATGATCTTGGGACTGCTGCGGGTCCTGGTCCTGCAGGCCATCAGCCTGTTTGGCCTGATCCGGCAAGCCAAGCGCAACCAACGCAAGATCCCTTATGCCGTGGTCGCCAAGGCCTCTCTTCGTTGGCTGATTCCTGTAGGAAAACTATTCGAACGCCGGGCGGTTTTTAGTCTGACCTCGGTTCTGTTCCACATTTGCATCATCGTGGTCCCGATTTTATTGGGAGCGCATATCTTGTTGTGGGAAAGAGGCATCGGCCTGAGCTGGCCGGCCATCAGCATGCAGTTGGCAGACATCTTAACATTGGGGGCCATCGTCACCGGCCTGGCTCTGTTTGTGATCCGCTTGAGCGTCATGGCCAACCGGGCCATTAGCCGGGCCCAAGATTATGTCTGGCCCTTGCTGATTGTGCTGCCTTTCCTGAGTGGGTATCTGGCTATGCACCCGGCCATCAACCCCTTCTCCTATGAAGCCAGCATGCTCATCCATGTACTTTCCGCCAACCTGATTTTCTTGTTGCTGCCCTTCTCCAAGCTGAGTCATATGGCCCTGTTTCCCGCCACGCAGCTGGTCTCGGAACTGGGCTGGTTTCTCAAGCCCGACTCGGCCCAGAAGGTGATGACCACCCTACACAAAGAGAACGAAGCGATATGAGCTACCAGAACATGGCAATTTTGACCGATGTCACCCTTTGCATCGGCTGCGAACAATGCGTCGAGGCCTGCCAAGAGGCCAACCGACTGCCCAAGGAAAAACCCTGGCGCTGGGTGAAAAACATTACCGATCTTTCCTCGGCACGCTGGACCACTTTGCGAAAAATAAAGGCGCCCGCTGGCAGCAGATACGTCCGTCGCCAGTGCCGGCATTGCCTGGAGCCGGCCTGTGTCGAGGCCTGCATCGTTGGCGCCTTGACCAAAACCGCCGAGGGTCCGGTTATCTACGACCGGGACATCTGCATCGGCTGTCGTTACTGCATGATCGCTTGTCCCTGGGAGATTCCCCGCTATAGCTGGGAAGACACGGTACCCTATATCCAGAAGTGCGATATGTGTTACCAGCGGGTCCGCGAAGAACAAAAACCGCCGGCCTGCGTGTCTGCCTGTCCGACCCAGGCCACTATTTTTGGCGAACGCGATCAATTGCTTGCAGAAGCCCGCCGGCGCCTGGCGGCCCAGCCAGACAAATACATCCAGAAGATCTGGGGAGAAAAAGAAGTGGGCGGGACCTCGGTGCTCTACATTTCCGATGTCGATATCTGCCTATGCGATCTCAAGCAGAAGATCACCGACACCACCCCCATGCCTGGGCGAACTTTCAAGATCCTACGGCACATGCCCTCGGTTTTTGGCGGCATGGCCGTCACCATGGGCGGGATCTGGTGGGTAATCGAGCGCCGCCAGAAACTGATGGCTAAGCCCAAGCCCGAGTCCGAGCCCGCCTCCGAACCAGAATCCGGCTCGACCGATGCCAACTCCAATGAGAAAGATCAGCAATCATGAGTCTTCGTGGCCTGAAAACATTGCTTTGGTTTCTTTGTGGCGCGGGTTTGACCGTCATCCTCCTGCGAATCATCCATGGTCCGGGCTCGGTAGTAGCCCTGACCGACATCATCCCCTGGGGCCTATGGAAAGGCGGCGGCGTTGTCGCCTTGGTGCCCATCGGCGGCGCCGGCTTCACCCTGGCGGCCATGGTCTATATCTTTCATTGGAAACGCTACCAAGTTTTGGCCCGCGGCGCGGTATTGCTGGGCCTGGTCTGTTACAGCAGCGTAGCCGCCGGCTTGACCTTCGACATCGGTATCTGGTGGCGTATCGTCTACCCGCTCTTTTATTGGCAATTCCACTCCACGTTGTTTGAGATTGCCTGGTGCATCATGCTCTATTTGGGCGTGTTGGCCGTCGAATTCAGCCATGCCATCGTCGAAAAATTCAACATGCCCCGCCTGCGCTCCATCATTGAGAAGACCAGCATCGTCTTTGTCATTGCCGGCATTTCGCTGTCGACTTTGCACCAGTCCTCGCTAGGCACCATGTTCTTGGCCACGCCTTACCGCCTGCATCCGCTGTGGCACACCGACTGGCTACCGGGCTTTTTCTTGCTTACCTCGATCGGCCTCGGCTGTCTGACCATCAGTTGGCTCACCCTGGTTGTATTTCGTCTCTACAAGGTCGAACAACCCATGGACGCCATCTCGGGCCTGGGCCGCATCGCCGCCGTGGTGCTGGGCTTCTATGGCTTGCTTAAGTTTGTCGAGATCCTGATCGCCGGCGAAGGCGCCTTGTTACTAACGCTTGATTGGAACGTGGCCAATTTCTGGTTCGAGATCCTGCTAAGCGCGCTGATTCCGGTTGCCCTGCTCGCCTTTCCCCGATTCAGACAGAGCGCGACCGCCATGTTTTGGATTGCCAGCACCGCCATCGTGGGCATGTCGCTCAACCGAGTCAACGTCGCCGGTTTGGCCACCCTCGATGCCACCAGTGCCACCTACTTCCCCATCTGGCCAGAGTGGGCCGTCACCCTGGGTATTCTCTCCTTTGCCGGCCTGGTCTATTTGTTCTGCGTAGAACGGTTTGAGGTCTTTTCAGCTATTGATGAGCAAGCGGTCAAGCGGGTCTACGCCAGTGAGCAAGTGGATCACGCCGACTGGAAGACCTTGTTCTTTCGCATTCCTCATGCCGAATCAAGATTGTATTCCGCGGTCTTCGTGCTGGCCATGGGCCTGGCCTTAGGCTGCGTCCCCGACGGTTCCGTGTTCGGGGAACAACCCCAGAAGACACCGGTAACCGGAAGTCGCGTAGTAGAAGTCGCCAAGGTCGAAAACCCCCAGGGCCCGGGATCGCAGTTTATGATCGGAGCCCAGGCATTGGCGGAACATGCGACCGGGCACACAGACGTGTTCGTTATTGACGCCAACCGCCAGGCCGAGTTCGTGCTTTTCGATCACGAATCCCACATCGACGGCTTGGTCGCCCAAGGCGCGGATTGCAGCACTTGCCACCACATGAACAAACCCTATGACAAGGCCACCGGCTGTCACCAATGCCACGCCGACATGTACCTGGAGACCGACATTTTCAACCACGATTTGCACCAGAAGAAGCTGGGCAACAATGCCGGTTGCGCCAAATGCCATGTCGATGACAGCTTGCCCAAAGTCCGCAAAAACACCACCGCCTGCGCCGAATGCCATCCGGGCATGCGCCAAAATGACGCGGTCGGTGATCCGCAAAAGCGCAACCTGGCGCCCGGATACATGGACGCCATGCACGGACTATGCATCGGCTGTCACCAAGAACGAAAGGACACTTTGGCAGAGAAAAACGAGGACTTTGCCCGTTGCACCCAATGCCACCGCGACACGCCTGGTTTCGATAGCCCGGCTTGGAACGATTTACGCTAACGACCTGGGAGGGTAAGAAAGGAAAAACAGGCTCCCCATGTCTAAGAAAAACATAGTGCTGGTCGACGACGAGGCCGACGTCATCACCTTCCTGCAAACCGTGTTGGAAGATCATGGCTATGCGACCTGGCCGGCAATCAACGCCGCCGAGGGCTTGAAACTCATTAAGGAACATAAACCAGATCTGGTCTGTCTCGACGTCTTGATGCCCGAAGAGTCCGGTATCTCGATTTTTCAAAAGATCAAAACCGACCCGGACTTCCAGCAACTGCCGGTAATTATTCTCAGCGGTCTGAACCTCTCCCAGGATTTAGAGCAAGTACAATTTCGTAAACTAGCCGACGGCACCATTCTGCCGGCCCCAGAAGGCATTCTGGAGAAACCGGCCAACGCCGAACAATTTTTGGCGTTGGTGGACAAGATACTAGGCTAATGGAAAAAACCTTCCCAAATCTGCCCGTGGCAGTTCGCAACTGGATAGGCCGACAACTTTTCGAAGCCGTGCCCAACAACATTGTGGTTATCGATCGGGATTACCGGGTTATTCTGGCCAACTCCAATTTCAAGGAGGTCTTCGGCAAGGCGGAAGGGAAACACTGTTACCAAGCCTACAAAAACCGCAGCGCGATTTGCGAAAACTGTATGGCAGCGCAAACCTTCGAAGACGGCAAGGTGCGCATCAACGATGAGGCCGGCTTCGATCGCAATGGCCGGCCCGCCCACTATGTGGTGCATATCGCGCCGGTCTACGACGAGACCGGCCGGGTGGCCTATGTGATTGAGATGTCCTATGACGTCACCGAGAACAAATCCCTGCAAAAAGAATACAACATCTTGTTCGAGCGGGTACCCTGTTACGTCGCCGTCATCAACCGTAATTTGCAAATTGTCCGGGCCAACGAAAAGCTGCGCGATACCTTCGGCGAGACTCTTGGTGAGCACTGCTACGAGGTATACAAGAACCGCAGCGAGCAATGTCCCGATTGTCCGGCGCTTAAAACTTTCGCCGACGGCAAGCCCTACCAGTCAGAGCAAGTGGGCATCGCCAAGAACGGGGAAATCACCCGCTATGTAGTCTCGACCGCCCTAGTGTCTCGGAGCGGACAAGATTTCAGCCATGTGGTGGAGATGTCGGCCGATGTAACCGCCCTGCATGAACTCTCAGCAAAACTTTTACAAGAGAGCAACTTCAGCAAGTTGCTCATTGGCAACACCCTGGATGCGGTAGTAGCCGTCGATGCCTCCGGTCGCGTCAACATCTTCAACCGCGCCGCCGAGACCCTGTTTCAGGTAAGCGCAAAAGAGGTCATCGGCAAATCCAAGGGCCGCCGCTTTGTGCCCCGCGAATTTCTCGACCTCATTCAGAACGGGGGCAACAGCCTCAAGCTGGAAGAATCTATGGTCAAAAACGCTGCCCATGAAGAGATCCCCATCCGCTTTTCCGGTTCGGTCTTACGCGACGGGGACAAAGTGATTGGCGGCGCCGGCTTCATCCAGGACTTGCGCGAACGCAAGGCCATGGAGCAGGAATTGCTAGAAAACGAACGCTTGGCCGCGGTGGGACAAACCGTGGCCCAATTGGCTCACGGTATCAAGAACATCCTCACCGGCCTGCAAGGGGGCATGTACGTTATCAAGTCGGGCCTCAAGGCCGGCTCGCAGCCCCGCATCGACAAAGGCTGGGACATGCTCGAACGCAACGTCGACCGGATCACGGTGCTGGTCAAGGGCTTCCTTAGCTTTTCCAAGGGCCAGGTCCCCGAAGTCGCTTTCACCAACCCCAACGCCATCGCCAAAGAAGTTTTTCAACTCTACCGTGACACGGCCAAACAAAAAGGCATCACGGTCCGCTTCCTGCCCGGCAAGGCCCTGGCCAGCGCCTATATGGACGCGGAAAAAATTCACACTTGCCTGGCCAACCTGGTCTCTAATGCCATCGACGCCTGTCAAACCACTGAAAACCAGGACTGTTCGGTCACTCTTGATGTTAAAGAAGAGAATGATACCATCATTTACGAAGTGGCTGACACGGGCTGCGGCATGGAATATGAAATCAAAAATAAGGTCTTCACTACTTTTTTCACCACCAAGGGCCTGGGCGGCACCGGCTTGGGGCTGATGGTCACCAGAAAAATTATCCAAGAGCACGGCGGTAAAATCACCGTCCATTCGAATCCGGGTAAGGGCTCCGTCTTCCGCATTGAGTTGCCGCGCCGACGATTGCCTCAACCGCAAACGGGGAGATAAAGACATGACAAGACCAGAAGACAAAACCATCCTGGTCGTGGATGATGAAGACGACGTACGCGAATACCTGGCCACGGTACTGGAAGACGCCGGCTTTCAAGTCATGACCGCCGGCGACGGAAACCAAGCCTTGGATCGCCTGCGCGAAAAGATCCCCGATTTCATCTCCCTCGATCTGGTCATGCCCAACAAGTCGGGCCTGCGCTTCCTGCGTGATCTGCGCCGGAATCAAGACTGGGCGGCCATCCCCTTCGTGGTGGTCACCGCCCACGCCAACGACGACCTGGGCAAAGGCGACCTGAAGGACATCCTCGATAGCGGCAAGCCCTCCGGCCCCAATCTATACTTGGAAAAACCGGTAAAACCAGAACAGTATGTGCGCCTGGTATTCGAAAGACTCGGCCTGGAAGTAGACCCGAAAAAAGACGAGATGGCCCAAACCCAACTCCAGACCGAGCTGCTTAATCTTTCCCAAAACGCCAGCCGGCAACAACTTGAAGCCGCCATCCAGGCAATAAAAAAGAAGCCCTAGCGGGCGGGAGGTGAACCATGGCAAAGCGAATATTGGTCGTTGATGACGAGCCAGACATCGTTGAGTATCTCAAGACCCTACTCGAGGACAATGGCTATCAAGTCCACGGTGCCAACAACGGTGTGGATGCCATGGAAAAGCTGAAAGCGAACCGCCCCGATCTGATTCTGCTCGATCTCCAAATGCCCGAAGAAACCGGCACCGGCCTCTACCGGAAACTCCGCGACAAGAAATCATTGGCCACCATCCCAGTCATCATCATCAGCGGCATGGCCGGCCGCAATGTTGCGGTAAGCAAATCGGTGGTGGTCCTCGACAAACCAATAGACGACCAAAGAATCCTCACCGAAGTCGAAAAAGCCCTGGCAGACTAGGTTTTTCATGAGCCCCCCAAAAAAAACGTCATCCCCGAAATGTTTCTGTCGGGGACCCAGGGGGGTTGCCTCTAGGGCATAAAATCAAAGGCTGGGTCCCCGACAAAAACGACTCGGGGATGACTTGGTGTTTTCACATCAAATAAACCAACTACGTTTCCACTGTTCTCTCTCAACAATCAGGCCAGCAAACTTTACGGAAGCATTGCCACTGACCAGCATCGCAACCGGCGGGCAGGGTTAGCGCATCGCAGTCGCTGGCATCCAGACAGTCGAAGTCAGCACAATCGGTCGGGCAGGACTCCGGGCATTCGCCGGCGGTGGGGTCGCAAGTCCCGTCCCCACATACGTCCTGCTCACAGACCCGGTCGCAGGTTTCGCTGGCCGCGTCACAAACCCAATGCCCCAGACCGGCGCAAAAGTTCCCTCTTTCGGCGTACCAAGCGTTCAGGAAACAATCGGCTACCCCGAGTTGGCAGGATCCAACCACACAGTCAGAGGGACAGGTCTCTCCATCCTCTCCCTCATGCGGTTCGCAGATGGCGTTGCCGCAGGGCCCATCGCATTGTGCCGTGCAGGTATAGACCCCGGCCAGACAGTCCCAGTGGCCCTCGCAAGCGCTGGGCCAGCCTTTGGTCAGGGCGCAGCTTTCGTCACCGAAGCAAAATCGAGAAAGGCAATCTTCCGGACAAGCCGGGCCTTCCCATGTCTCACAGGAGTCGTCGCCACAGGCGATGTAGTCGCACACGCCCTGGCACAGGCCGTCTGCACAAGTCCAGTAACCAGAGCAAGGCAGCGGGAAGTCGTAAACGGTACAGTTGTCGGCATCGGCGCAAAGCAGATCACAATCAGTGAGGCAGGTGTCGACGGTCTCTCCCTCGGCGCAAATACCGTCGCCACAGCCCAGGTCATCACAAACGCGGGTGCAGGTGTCCCGCTCGCATTGAAAGCGGCCCCCGCAGAGTTCCTCCCACAGCCAGTCGGTACAGTCGGCATCATTCTCACAGCAGACCGGGCTGCAGGTCCCGTCCAAACACTCCCAGGCGGTCACATTGCCTTCGCAGGCAGCCAACTCAGGACAATCCGCGTCAATCTCGCAAGCGGGACAAACTGTCTTACAGATGTTGTTTGTGCACTGCCAATGCCCGTCGTCCTCATCACAGCCGGCATCGGTTGGCCAAGCCTGGCTTTCGCAATCCGCCACCGCGTGGCAGCAATCAGCGATCTCTTCGTTTACACAGAACCAGCTTTGGTCGCAGTAGTCCGAGGTGCAGATATCCGCATCATGGCAGTCGCTATCGGTCTCACAACCGTCTTTACAGACCGGTACACAGACAAAGTTCATGCATTCCCAATAACCATTTTCTTCGCTGCAGCCGGTATCCCCCGGCCAGCTCCGAGTTCGACAGTCCGAAGCCACGTCGCACTCTTTGTAGACCGGATCGCAATCACAGTGGACCAAACTTCCCGCCGATACGCCAAACAGCAGAACGGACAATACCAACTGCTTCAAATAGCCCATCATGATCTCCACCCCTTTGTCGCAAGATGAGTTTCTTACCGTTCTTATTCACACCCACAACCAAGGCCCTAGTCTGTGATTCGACTCACCTTTCTAAGAATGCTATGATGCCCACCGAATTTGCCTGCAGTCAACGGGGGTGCGGCAGGGGGCAGGAATGGAAGTCATTGGTACCGCGGTCCGATCGACCGCATTGTTCGTACGCAAGACCAACAAGAACCGTTTCGATGAATGGGTCGATACCCTTTCGCCTAGGGCCCGCGGTATCGCCACCGCCAAGATTGTACCCTCCGCCTGGTATCCGCTTGAGGAAGGCATGGTCGAACCCACCCGAAAAATCTGTGAATTGTTCTATGACGGTGACATCCGAGGCGCCCGAGAGATTGGCCGTTTCAGCGCCGATTATTCGCTCTGGGGCCTTTTTCGCCTTTTTGTCCGCATTGGCTCACCACAGTTTCTGATCCGGCGGGCCAGCGTCGTCTTTTCCTCCTACTACCAACCCTCCCAAATGACCGTAAAGACCCTCGAAGACAAGCGAGCCATTGTACAGATCGTCGAGTTTCCCGACCCCAGCGATCTGGTCGAAGCCAGAATCGGCGGTTGGATCGAACGCGCCCTGAAAATAAGCGGCTGCGAAGAAGTACAGTGCAAATATATAAGCTCTCTGACCCGCGGCGATCCCAGCTCCGAATTCGTCGCCGAGTGGCGATAGGATTACTTGCGTAGCCAGGTTTTGATATCTTGTGCTTCCCGCGTCCGAAAGACCAGGATCTCGCTGTAGATTTTCAGGGCTTCTTCGGCTAGCTGCCGGGCGTGGGCAGGATCTTGGCCCAGTTTCCGTAATACCTGGGCCAGGCCGAATCGGGCCCGGGCGCAAATGAGCCAGTAGTGAGGCTTAGCGGTACAAACAGCCAGCGCTTGTTTGAAATAATCGCGGGCTGTCTCTAGGCGCTTGGACTGAGCAGCGGTCTCGCCTAGCCGGGTGACCGGCCAGACGGAATAGGAACTATCGACTCCCAGGGTTTTCTCCGCAATGCTGGCCGAGCGCGAGTGCAGGCTTCGGGCTTCTTCCAGCTTACCCTGGCGGAAAGAAAGCTCTCCCAAATCGGAAAGAGAATAGGCGACTTGCTGGTGATCGGGACCGAAGGCTTTCTCCCGAATTGCCAAAGCGCGCTGGAAGGCGTTCATTGCTTCCAGATGGCGGCCGAGCTCTGTCAGTACCAGCCCCAGGTTGCTTAGACTGTAGGCGATGCGGGTGTCTTTGGCGGAAAGTGCCTTGTTACGAATGGCCAGTGCGCGTTCAAGGAGGCTTAGGGCAAGATCCAGTTTTCCTTGTTCCCAGTACAAAGCACCTAGGCTATTGAGGACGGAGGCCACGCGCGGGTGATCGGCGCCAAGAGTGTCTTGGTAGATGGCAAGCGCCCGTTGCAGGTTTTTTCTCGCTTCTTCAAACTGGCCCTGACGAACATGGATCCGACCCAGCGTGCGCAGACTGCTAGCCACCAGGGAATGGGCCGGTCCCACGGCCCGGGTCTGAATGACCAGCGCTCGCTCGATGCAATGCTGTGCTTTGTCCAACTGGCCGAGATCTATATATACCGAACCCAGATTCTTCAAGCTGAAGGCCAGATCGGGATGTTCCGCGCCCAGCACTTTTTCCTTGATGCGCAAGGATTGCTCATGCATGCCGCGGGCTTCGGCCGCTCTGCCCACCTGCTGCAGCAAATTCGCATAGTTATTAAGCAAGGCGGCCTCTTTGGCGGTATCCGGGCCGCTGAGCTTACGATGTAAAGCCAGAGCCTTGTTGAAATTTGTCTCGGCTTGGTCATAATGGCCGTGATCCTCTAACAACAAGGCCTTGAAGTTGAACAGAGTGACTGCTAGTTCATCGTCGCCACCGGCAAGCGCCAGCGAGGTTTCCGCCGCCAGCTGGTGTGCCCGAGCCTGCTCCCCTTGGGCCAGCTTCACTCCCCTGGTGAACATGGCTTCGGCATGAATACGAGCGGTCAGCCGGGCCATCCGGTTGCGGGCAGCGATATCGGCGGCCCGTTCCAAGGTGGCGATTGATTTTTTGAATGTGCCGGCGCGCTCCTCTACCGAAGCCAGGCGGAACAAGACCTCTGCCAGCAGCGGCTGGTAAGCGGTCTCCTTGGCCGCGGAACTTAGCTGCTGGGACATTTGCAAGGCTGTTTCGTATTGTCCCGAGTCCTCCAGCACTTTGACTCTATCCAAACGAGCGTACAGCTTTTTGACCAGCGGGCGGATTTTCGGATCACGCGGCGGCGGCGTCTGGGCCGCCAAGGCTTCCCGATCGGCACAGGCATCCAGTCGGTCCAGTTCCAGGCTGGCCTTGACCGCCCGGTCCACCACATCCTCCCCTGATTCTTCGGACAACACCCGGCAAAGAGCATCGAGCTGATTCAGGCGTCGCTGCAGGCACTGCATGCGCAGGTCCAACATGCTCTCCGATTGTTCTCCACCCAGGTGAGTCGCCCGGCAGGCCTCGGTCCAGCCGGCATTCCAAGCGGTAGCGTATTTATCCAGGATTTTGACCACCCGATCGAAAGTATCCAGGGCGTAGTGACGCTTGCTCTGCTTGAAACGCTTCTGGATAGCCTCTTTGCGCTCTGGATTCCAGATCGCTTGCAGATGCGCATCGGCCCCAGCGCACAAGCGAGCGCCCCGAGTCACGCCGTACCACAAACCAAAGACCGCGATAGCGGCAAATATTGACAGCAAGGCACCCACCCAAAGTCGATGGCGGAGCTGCGCTCGTTTTCTGACCATGGCCTCGGTAGGATCATTTGCCAGCTCCGCCAGCAAGACGGTCATAGATGGGTAGCGATCGGCGGGATCGGCAGCCAGGCCTTTTTCGGCAATCCGCATCACCCAGGACGGCACGTCGGCGTTTGCCAGCTTGCGAATCTTTCCCCGCAAGATATTCCCGTAGCGCTGAATGGCCAAACGCCCGCCAAAGGGTCTTTTTCCCTGCAAAGCCTGGAAAAGCACAACGCAAAAGGCAAACTGATCAGAGGCTGCCCGGCAGGGTTTGCCCTGGAGTTGCTCCGGGGCCATGTAGCCAATGGTGCCCACGATGGAGCCAACCTGGGTCAATGACGATCTGAGCAAGCTGTCACTGGACGATTCCAATGAGGGGGTGGAAAGTGAATCGTCCAGATCAGCGCTGCCGTCGTCACTGGAAGGGTCAAGCGGAGCCGCGATGCCATCGGTGGGCATCAGCTCTTCGGCGCGAGCCAGGCCAAAATCGAGAACCCGTACTCTGCCATCCTTGCCAATGATCATATTCGAAGGCTTGAAATCACGATGAACCATGCCCGCCAAATGGGCCGCCGCCAGGCCCTGGCCCGCCGCCTGCATCACCGCGACGATCTGCCTCCAGTCCGGGTGAGTCTGCCGAAGCCACTGTTTCAGGGTCAGGCCTTCGACCAATTCCATGGCGATAAAAACCGATTTTTCGAAAGTGCCTACATCGTGTACGGCAACCACATTGGGATGAGACAGCTGCGCCAGCGCCTGGGCTTCCCGCAGCAAACGCTGCCGGCCCAGGGAATCGTCGCCCCGCAGCGCGCGCTGGCCGTTCAATATTTTCAGTGCCACCGGCCGGTTCAAGTCGGGATCGAAGGCCCGGTAAACCTCCCCCATGCCACCCCGGCCGAGTTCATCCACGATCAAATAGCGACCAACGTTTGTGCCCCGGGCCAGATCGAATGACGCAACTTCCTCTTCCGCCTGCTCGGACTGCGTACGGTCGGCATAAGTTTTCGACAGCTCTTTTTCCGAATCCGAGTTCGGCTTTTTTCGATCGCCGTCCAATTGCCCCAGCCTGTCCTGGCTGGCGCTCAGCCAGCCCAGCAGTCGTAAGTCGAGGTAATCAGTAGCTCCACAATCCCATCGCCGTCGAAATCATGCTCTTCGCTGAGCAGGTTACCGTCAGGGTCGTAAGTGAAAATGGTTCGCATTTCGGCGGTGTCGCCGCCGTCGTCATAGTTCTCTTCCTGAATCAGGTTGCCATCGGCATCATAGGTATAGCGATCACGACCGTCCACTATGCCATCGGCGCCATAATCCAGAGTTTTCTCTAGCAGGTTCCCGTCGGCATCGTAGCTATAGGTCACCCGGCCATCGGCCACCCCGTCGAGATCGATATCGCTGTCCTCACTGAGCAGATTCCCGTCCGAGTCGTACGCAAAGGTCACGCGGGTGTCTATTTTGCCATCGGCCTCGGCATCGGTCTCAGCGGAAATCAGATTTCCGTCAGCGTTATACTGATAGAAATAGCGCTTGTTGGCGATGCCGTCGGCTTCGTAGTCTAACTCTTCACTAAGCCGATTGCCGTCCACGTCGTAACTATAGGTTACGCGGTCTTCCATCACGCCATCGGCGTCATGATCGTTTTCAGTCGAAATCAGGTTTCCATGCACATCATAGCTATTGATCATCCGGCTATCGATGACCCCATCGGCATTGTTGTCAATCTCATGGCTGACCAAATTGCCAACTGCGTTGTAAATGTTCTTGGCTTGGTAGTCGACAGTGCCATCGCCATCGTAATCGGAGGCTACCGTAAACGGGTTCCCGTTAATGTCGTAGCTGTATTCCGAGCGCGAGTCCAGGTCACCATCGGCATCTTTGTCAACCTCGACGACAAGCAAACGTCCCTCGTCATCATAGGCGTAGGTATAACGGTCGTCGATATGACCATCAACCAAGGAATCTAATTCGGTCATACAGGGACCAGGATACTGACAGCGATCCACCCCGCAGCCACAAACACCGGGTTCGGTCTTGGTCGGATCATTGTCGCATTGGTCCTCGCCCCCCGGAGTCCCGTCCACCCCATCGCCATCCAGGTCTTGATTGACCAGTTCGGTCGTTCCACAGGCCATAATCAGCAAGGAAAAAAGCATAATAATACCCAGTAAAAATCTCATTATCTGACCCCTCAGATCATAGTAACTAAGCAAGTTACTACTTCACTCCTGCCCAGATTGGAAGCAATCTTTACTTAGCCAAGGTCCCCCATCCCTTTAGTCATTGCCCGATTGACAATTAATCTTGGATCATGGTCTTCTTACTTTTTTCAGCACTTTCTCTTTCGTGAACTGGAGGAAAAGACAATGGCGATCGGGGTAATTGGCAGAGGCATTTTTATTCGTGGTGAATTGGTAGGGGAAGAAGACCTTATCATCGAAGGCACTGTTGAGGGCACCATTTCCATGCAGCGCAGCCTAACCATAGAAACTGACGGAAAAATCAAAGCCGATATCGAGACCGAAGATATCGTCATCCGGGGTGAAATTGAGGGCAATCTAAACGCTCGCAACAAAATCACCATTCATGAAGGCGCAAAAGTGATAGGTGATATGTCAGCGCCTCGTCTTGAAATCGAGGATGGTGCCTACTACAAAGGCATAATCACTATGCCGGCACCCTAACCTCATATACGGGGTTATATACGGGGACGGAGCTTTCCTATCTGCTTGTTTTCTTAGAAGTTACTTCATATCCGGCATCTGCCTTCCTGTTGAATTTTGTAAAATTCAACCAATTTTGTAGTTGACTACTGGGGTCTATTGACTTACAACTCCTATCAGTGTTATAAGAGTAGTAGGAGATAAGTAGTAAATAGCTGAAAAACCCAATAGGAACAACGATGAAGCTCAGAACACGTGCGCGGTATTCGGTTCGGATGATGATGGCTATAGCCAAATTATCCTTGGATGGTAATCCGGTGGGCTTGGGGAATGTGTCTCGCCAATGTGGGGTAACTCGGCGATATCTCGACCAATTGGTTACGCCTTTGCGAAACGCGAAGCTGGTGAGGGCTTTTTCGGGGCGTGGGGGTGGATATACCCTTGGACGTCCGGCCGAGGACATTAAGGTGGGCGATATTATCGAGGCGGCCATCGGGGCAATCGCGGTGGCCGATTGCGCCATCGATTCCGACTCCTGTATTCACGCAGAATATTGTAATTGCAGGGGCTTATGGACGCTCATCAATCACAAAATCAATGAAGTCTTAGACGAATATTCGCTGCAAGACATTTTGGCTGATGATTGGTCGAAGACCGTGGAGAAAGAATTGAGTGCCATGGCCTGAGATGGGCAAGGCATAACACAACCTTTTTGGAGGAGCTAGAGGAATGGGAGCTATACAGATATTGACCTACCTATGCACCGCGAGTTTCTTGGTGTTTCTGGTGGCCCGTGTGGTCAAGTACATGAAAACACCAATTCATGTGCGTTGGGAGTTGTACCCGGTGGCCCACGAAAAGGGCCGGGCCGAGTACGGCGGTTCTTACTTCGAAGAGTTTGAGTGGTGGAAAAAGCCTCGAGAAATTGACTTTGTCAACGAGCTGAAAGAGATGTTCTTAGAGATCATCCTGCTCAAGGGCGTGTATCAACACAACCGCAAGCTCTGGGTCTTCTCCTTTCCTTTCCATATGGGCATGTACCTGATCATCGCCTGGCTGGGCTGGCTGACTTTCTCGGTAATTTTTGCGCTGGCCGGGATGTCGATGGTGGGCGGTTTCGGCAAGTTCTTGCAGGTGGGCAATGCCATTTTAGGCTTTGGCGGGCTTGGCTTGACGGCCGTGGGTGCGCTGGGGTTATTGTACCGTAGAATCAGCGATGACAACGTGCGCCGCTATTCCACGCCGGTCGAGTACCTGAACTTGATCTTCGTGCTAGCATCGGTGGGCACGGCATTAGCCTACCACATTGGCACCGACCCCTGGTTCGGTTCAGTGGCCGCATTTATGGCCGCGTTGTTTTCCTTCAGTCCGGCCATGCCCATGTCGACCTTGTTCCAGGTGGAAGTGGTACTGGGGGCCTTGTTGCTAGCCTACATGCCCTTATCGCGCATGGGGCATTTCATCGCCAAGTACTTTCTGTACCATGACGTGCGCTGGTCAGACGAACCCAATATGCGCGGCAGCAAGATCGAGGCCCAGGTCATGGAGGCTTTCGGTTTCCACGTGAACTGGAGTGCGCCCCACATCCAAAGCGGCAAAACCTGGGGCGAAGTTGGTACTTCCGGGATGGCTGATCAAAAAGTTGAAGAAAGCAAGAACACCAAGGAGGCCAAGGCATGAGAGCCCAAGACGTACGACCATCCGACATCGCCAAGAAAACCAAGCAACTGGTCACCCTGGACGTGGCTGACGTGCCCAAGCTCCCGCCTCCTTACGACGACTGGGTGGACAAGCAATACAGCGAATTGCCCGAGAAAAAAGCCGAGATCATGGAGCATTCCCTGGACGGCATCGTGGGCATGCGCATTGACAAACCGAAAACCGAGCAAGAAAAACAGGAAATCGTCGAGAAGTTTTTGCGTGGCGTCGACAAGTTGTTTTCGAAAGAAGACAACTGGACTTTCCTTCAGCCTTTCCTGCTCTCGATTGAGAACTGCGTCAAATGCAATACCTGCGCCGACGCCTGTCCTCACTTTGAACAAAGTGGCCGCGCCGAAATCTATCGTCCCCTCTTCCGTTCCGACATCTTACGACGTATCGCCCAGCGACAGCGGTCCCCATTGGGCAAGGTGCTGGGCAAACTGACCGGCGCCGACATCGAGGTCAACTATGATTCCGTCGTGCGTCTGGCCGACCTGGCCTATCGCTGCACACTTTGCAGGCGCTGTGCACAACACTGTCCCATGGGCGTGGACAACGCATTAATCACCCGCGAGTTGCGCAAGCTCTTTAGCCAAGAGCTGGGCATGGCCCCAGCCGAGTTGCACGCCGACGGCACCGCCAAGCACCTGACCGTGGGCTCTTCGACCGGCATTAACAAACACGCGCTGATGGACATCCTGGAATTCGCCGAAGAAGACATCGAAGACCGCACCGGCATGAAGATCAAGATCCCCATCGACAAGGCCGGCGCCGACATTCTCATCATGCACAATGCCGGCGAGTTTCTCTCCTGGCCGGAAAATCTGGAAGCCTTCGCCATCCTGTTCGAAATCGCCGGCTTGTCCTGGACCATCTCCAGCGATCTGGTCGGTTACGATTCGGTCAATTATGGCCTCTTCTATGATGACGTCCAATACGCCCGCATCACCCTGAAGCACGCCGAAATAGCCAAAAAGATGGGCGTAAAGAAGGTAGTCATGGGCGAATGCGGCCATGCCCACAAGGCCTTTATGGCCACCGGCGACCGGCTCTGGGTCGGCGAAAGCAATATCCCGCGCGAAAGCGCGCTCACGCTGATGGAAGATCTGGTCTGCAACGAAAAGGTCATGGTCGATCCCTCCCGCAACGATTTTCCGGTGACCCTGCACGACCCCTGCAACATCGTTCGCTCCATGGGCATCGTCCAACCCCAGCGAAATATCCAGAAGAAAATCTGCCCGCAGTTCAGGGAAATGACTCCGCACGGGGTCAATAACTATTGCTGCGGCGGCGGCAGCGGCTTCGCCATCATGCAGTCGAACAACTTCCCGGACTGGCGCATGCGCATCAGCGGCCGCAAGAAGTTCGCCCAGATCATCGGCGCCTTCGAGGGCCAGATGGACCCCAAGATACATAAATACGTCTGCGCGCCTTGCTC
>JAUVBB010000275.1 GCA_030591445.1 Deltaproteobacteria bacterium
CAAAAACGTTCTAAACAAACAAGTCATTCCCGAAACGTTTCTGTCGGGAACCCAGAGGGTTAGGCAACATGGGTCCCCGACAGAAACGTTTCGGGGATGACTCATGAGGGGTTACTTCTCAGGGATCCGTAAGTAGCGTTAGCCACAGGCTAACGCTACTTACGCAACAACGTCCCCCTCTGCTAATCCAGTTTTTTGGGTAGGGCCGGGGCGATGAAGATCAGTTGGTCTTCTGCCTGGGCGCTGAGGTCTGGCTTGGGGTTGGTCAGGATATGGCAACTGCCGTCTTGCCGGCGTTCGAGTGAGAGCAGGACGGCATTGTGCTGTTCTTTGAGTCGTTGGGATATCCAGCCGACGGTTTTGTCGACCCAGCCGGCGGGCAGGGGCAATTTGTAAAACTGGTTGCCGTAGCGACTGGTAAGCAACTCGTCGAGCAAGGCGACAATCCCTGGGTTGCGCGAGGCCGTGGCCAGGATCCGGCCGGCATATTCGTCGGGCACCACGATTTCTTCCACCCCGGCCATGGCCAGATGGGCTTGGTTGCTACGGTTGAGCAATTCAACCACCGTGAAGATATCATGGTTGAGTTTTTCGATGGTTAGGGCGGCCAGTACGGTGCGGGCATCGCGATCTTGATCGGAGCGGGGCAGCGATTTGTCAGCCAATAAAATTGCCTGATCGGCTCGCTCGATTCCGGCCTCTTGCAGAACTTCGACTTTGGTAAAGTCGCCGGAGAGAAAGTAGAATCTCGCCGGATCCACCGGTAAGCCCAGGGGCGCTTGTTCTAGTTCTGCCACCAGCACCACCGGTTTCTTGGCCAGACTGGGATCGACCTGGAGCTCTTCGAGCATCTTGATGCCCATGCGATTCCACCCGCATAGGACCACATGGTTCTGAATATCCGCCAATGTCATATCCCTGACCTCCAGCTTATTGCGTAAGCGGTTGACCATGGCCGCCGATACGATTCCGGTAAAGGTGGCGAAGAAGCCCAGGCCACCCAGCATGACCAACAAGGTAAGAACGTGGCCCAGGCGGCTGTGGGGAAGCCCCAGGATGGGTTCACCGGCCACCAGTGCGTATAGGCTCCACCAAATGGAGCCCTCAATGGTGCCGAAAGCCCCGCCGCTTTCTCGCTCGACCAAATTGATGCCAATGGCGCCGGCCAACACGAAGATAAGCATGATTACGCCGATGGTAATTAACTCTGACAATCCCCGGCGCAAGGCGTCCCCGATTCCCAGCAATCGACGGTTGAGCAGAATACCCATGCGAAACAAGCGCAAAAGCCGCACCACCCGCAAAATCCGCAAGGAACGCGCCAGGGGCAGCACGGCGATGATATCCAGCCAATACTGCCGAAAAAACCGGCGCCGATTGGGAAAGGCCCACAAGCGTATGCTCAATTCGACGATGAACAGGCCGGTCAACACATGTCCGGCGGTCTCGATCGGGTGAAAATACGGGCTGCCTTCCGGCAAGATGGTCTCTATCACCAACAGGCCCACCGATACGAGAATCAGAACCACAATGGTCAGATCGGTGTAGCGATGATTGATAAACGTCCTGAGTGTCTTGGGCATTGGCATCTATTGTACGCCCGCATGCATGGGATTCAAGCAGAACCTAGTGCTTCCTTGACATCAGGCAGGCGCTTTGATATCTGCTGCGAGGTTTACCCTGGACGTAAAATCGTGATCGGAGGCGGTGCATGGCGAACATGATAGTGGTGGGAACCCAGTGGGGAGATGAGGGGAAGGGAAAGCTCATCGACATCCTGACCGAGTTTGCCGATATGGTCGTGCGATTCCAAGGTGGAGCCAATGCCGGCCACACCCTGGAAGTCGATGGCAAACAGCTTATCACCCATCTGGTACCCTCGGGCTTGTTGCACGAAGGCAAGCGCATTGCCATCGGGCCGGGCGTGGTGCTGGACCCGGAAACATTGGTCTCCGAGATCGAGTTGGCTGGCGAACACGGCATGCTGGAGCGGGGCAATGAATTTTTGCTGAGCCATCGAGCCCATGTGGTGATGCCCTACCATCGAGCGCTGGATGCGGCTCGGGAGTCGGCCAAAGGAAAGTCCAAAATTGGCACCACCCTGCGCGGAATCGGTCCTTGTCTGGAAGACAAAGTGGCCCGCACCGGGATCCGGGTCAGCGACATGATCGACAAAGATATTTTGCGCCGGAAGCTCGATGCCCGTTTGCCCGAACTCAATGCATTGTTGGTGCATTACGGAGCCGAGCCCGTGACCGCCGAGGACATTCTCCCGCGTCAGAATGAGCTGGCCGAAAAGATTGCGCCTTTCGTGGCCGATGTGGGGGAGATAGTGCGCAAGGAGATGGAACGCGGTCGGAGTGTTTTGTTTGAAGGTGCCCAGGGTACCTTGCTCGACATCGACCATGGCACCTATCCTTTCGTGACTTCCTCCAATACCGTCTCCGCCGCCGCCTGTACTTCGGTGGGATTTGGTCCCGGGAAAATTGATGCGGTGGTGGGCGTAACCAAGGCCTATACCACCCGGGTGGGCAGCGGGCCGTTTCCCACTGAGTTGGATGACGCCGATGGCCAGCATCTACAGAAAAAAGGCGGCGAATTCGGCGCTACCACCGGTCGCCCCCGGCGCTGCGGATGGTTGGATGCCGTGGCTTTGCGCTATACCTTGGCCTTGAACGGTTGTACTTCGCTGTGTTTGACCAAGCTCGATGTCTTGAGCGGAATGGAAAAAATTAAGGTGGCGGTAGCCTACCGGCTGGACGGAGAGGAAATTCATTCCTTGCCGGCCGATTCCCAGGCTATCGAGCGCATCGAGCCGGTCTACGAAGAGGTCGATGGCTGGCAAGAGGATATCCAAGAGATCAGAGAAAAAGACGCGCTACCCAAGCCGGTTTTGCACTACATAAAATGGTTGGAATCCCTGCTCAATTTACCGATCGACATTGTGTCGGTTGGTCCGGGTCGGGGAGAGACCTTGATGGTGCAAAACCCTTTCCGCCGCGGTTGAACCCACTTACTTTTCGAACCTGTATTGATCGGGTCGCCGGTCGGCGAAAATGTTGTTGCTGGCGGTGATCTGTTTGTCGCCGGCCCGATCGGTATTGATGAACCAGGTGATGAGCGCGGCTTTGTCCGGCGGGCCCTCGGTTAACACGGTTCCGTCGGGGCCTACCATGCGGCTGCGGCCGGTGAAACTCAGCCGCTGGTCGGGTAGGCGTTCTTCTTGGCCGATGCGGTTGCAGGTGATCGTGAATACGCGGTTTTCCAAAGCGCGAGTGATCATAGCGTTTTGACAATAGGGCAGAACCAGATTGGCCGGGTGGGCGATGATGTGGGCGCCGGCCAAGGCCAGGGAGCGAGCCGATTCCGGAAAAAGCCAGTCGAAGCAGATCATCATACCTAGCTTGACTTCGCCGAGGTCAAACACCGGAAAGCCCAAATCACCAGGATCGAAACAATCTTTTTCCGTGCCAAAGAGGTGGACTTTTCGGTACCAGCCGAGGACGCCATCGCTGTTGATCAGGGCCGCGCTGTTGAAGATCTGGTCTCCGCTGGCCTCGGCAATTCCGGCCACCAAGGCACCGCCACAACGTTCGGCAATACCAGCCAAGCGCTTGATAGAGGGCCCGTCTTTGTCTTCAGCGAACGCGGATGCCTCCTGCCGGTCTCTAAACTGGTAGCCGGTTGTGCATAGCTCTGGCAGCACCAGGAGATCACAACGCAGATCGGCACAGAGCTGCTCGAGGATTTCTAAATTCTCTTCCACCATCCCGAATTCGGGTGCGAACTGAACCAAGGCTACTTTCATAACGATCATTGTAGCATTTTGCCTCGACAACGACACGGTATTTGACCTCGGACAGCAGCTTTGGCAGGATGGGGCGCGAAGAAAAGCGAGGGAAAGGATCTGCCTGATGATGACCGGTCATTTTTGTGCAGAGAAGTTAAAGGTTTTCGCGTATTTGATGGTGCTGGCATTGTTGCTGGGACTTGGGGGAGAGGCCGCGGCCAAAGGACGACGGGGGGCGAAAAAGGTCAAGAAAGTCAGGGTGGCACTCCTGCCCATGCAGGTCAAGGGCGTTGCCGAGCTGGAAGTAAAAACCCTTCCGGCTGTGGTATTCGAACAACTGCGTAGCATCGGTGTCTTTCGCCCATGGCCGCTCGGGAAGACCAATCGTAAAGTCAAGTGGATGCAGGGAAAGAAGATTTACAGTCTCCAGTGTACCGCACAAGCTCCTTGTGTTCGTAAGGTAGGCAAGCGCTTGCGGGCCGGCGTATTGTTTCGGCTGGACCTGCGCCGGCAGACCGAGGGCGTCAGCGTGACCCTGGCATCCTTTGACGTTGGTTCCGGTGAGCTGATTAAGGAAAGTTCTGAACTTACCACGGGCACGCAGGAGGAGATGGAGCGCGCGGTCTCGCGCCTGACCCGCTTGGTCTCCGGGCCCATGGTTAGAACCCTGGCCCAGGGCAAGGGCCGCTTGCAAGTGTTGTGCGACGAGGCGGACGCGGATCTTTACTTGAATGGCAAGAATTTTGGCAAACGAACCGGCAAGAGCTTCAAGGTGTCGGCCGGTGTTTTTGATGTAATAGTGAAAAAGGAAGAGTTTTCTTCTTATCGTGAAGTTGTGGTGGTATTGCCGGGCTTGGAGCAGGTAGTGATTGCCCACTTGGATGCCGAGGTGGCGAAGCCTCCCGAGCCGGCTACCGAAAAAAACCCAGAGCAAGAACTGCCCGCGTGGGCGGTTTTCGAGAAAAAATCGGCAGCCAAAGAGTCGGTGTCTCCCCCGCCAAAACCAGCGGCAGAAGCAAAAGTTTTGGCAAGTGTGGACCAGACTCCTGAACCAGAAGTTCCCAGCGTGCCGGAAGTCGAACCCGTTCCCGAATTGGCAACCCAAGCCTTCTTGCCCGATGCCAAGCAAGAGCCCACCGCCCCAGCTGATCTGACCGACTTTGGGCAAGAGCGCTTCTATCAGACTTGGTGGTTTTGGTCCTTGGTCGGTACCGGAGTTGCCGGCGCGGCCGGAGCCACGGCCTTCTTTCTACTCAAGGAAGAACAAACGGATGCGGGCCTTGGCAGTGCGCTGGTGACCTGGAACTGATATGACAGCCTCATGGAAGAGGAATAGGTCATGAAAAGACAAGCGGTCATGGGAATGGGCTTGGTGGTTTTGCTAGCGGTGGGTTGTGGCCCCGAAATGGGGAACGATGGTGCGGTGGCCATGCGATTGCAGTGGTTGGGCACCGAGACCCGCGGTCTTTCCTCACTGGCTTTGACCGGTATCGTTGATACCATCAGGGTAACGGTTAGTCATGGTGGCGACACCTTGCAGAGCGCGGAATTTGCCTATGCCGAAGCCTCCGGCGTGGTGGGAGACATCCCGGCGGGAACAGCGCGTTCTTTTTTGGTCGAAGCCGTCGATCAAAGCGATGCGGTATTGTACCACGGAACCGAGCCGATGGTGACCATCGTAAAGGACCAACAAACGGAGCTGCCGGTAGAGATGGCCGCGGCCTATGCCCAGGATATATACCCCCCGGCCCGGGTGGCGGACTTGGCCGGGGAGGCGGTTGGGCTGGCCATCGCCTTGACCTGGACCGCAAGCGGAGATGACGCCTGGGCGGGTATGGCTGCTTGGTATGATCTTCGCTACTCCCATAGCCCGATCAACGACAGCAATTTTTTTTCCGCCACCCAGGTTGCCGCGCTCAAAAAGCCAGAAGAGCCAGGAGTGAAAGAGTCTTTTCTCCTCGATAATCTTCTGGCGGGCAGCTATTATTTGGCCCTGGTGGTGGTTGACGATGATGGTAACACTTCCGAACTTTCCAATGTGTTTGAGGTGAACGTCGAATGAAGTCCACGCTTTGCTGCTTGTTTTCTGGTTTCTTGCTGGTGCTGGTTGCGGCTTGTCAGGAAGAAAAACCGCCGGTGCCCAGAAGCATGGGACAGGTGCGGGAAATCGTTTTGGAAAGATTCCAAGAGTTGGACGGTTTCAAATTGGACAAGCAAACGGAAGTCGGTCTCGGCGCTCACTCAGCGCTGCGCATGGAAGGGTCATGGACTCACGAAGGACAGCCACGCCGCGGCATAATTTATGTGATCGATCACCCGCAGGTTTTCAACATTGTTCACTATACGGCCCCGCTTGAAAACGATCTCTTCAAGGCCGGACAACGTCAGTTTCAGGAGATCCTTCGCGGCTTGCGTAGTTTTCGTGCCCAAGGATCGGTCTCTGTCTCCGAGCGGGATGGGGAAAAAATCATGCGCAATCCGGATCTCCAACTTGAGATTCGATATCCGGCTGACTGGGCCTATACCCTGGACGAGGTCAACAGAGCCGTTGTCTTTAGTGGGCCTAAGAATGATCCGGCCTGGTTGACCACGGTCAGTTTCTCCGTGGTTCACAAATGGTTAGAGAAGAGTTGACACCGGCAAGTGATTAAGCTAGTAAGTGTCCGCGTTTCATGAGGAGGCGGCAAAAAAAAATGGGCCGCTAGCTCAGGTGGTAGAGCATCAGACTTTTAATCTGAGGGTCCAGGGTTCGAGCCCCTGGCGGCTCATTGTTTTAGCGGTAGTAGTTGTCCCCATCGTCTAGCCAGGTCTAGGACACGGGCCTTTCACGCCCGCGACAGGGGTTCAAATCCCCTTGGGGACGTTTCAAAAAATGCGGGAGGACTGATGCCGGTAGAAGATGCGATTGCCGATATCAAGAAGGAGATTGTCGAATCTCACAACTTGATCATCAAGACCGACAATTTGGTCAAGAATCTCTCTGCGGATATCCGGCAAGTTCAGAAAAAACAAGAGCGGTACGAGCGAAAGTACATTTTCAACTCGGTCGTTGCCTATGTCATCTTCGTGGTGGTCATCTTCGGTGGCCTCTATGTGGCCTTCGATGCCAAGGTGAGCACGGTGCGCCGCGAGAAAGAGTCACTCGAAGAAGAGTTGGCCAAGGCAAAGATCCAGGTCGAAGAATACCAGACCAAACTTGCGATTCGGTCCCGCCTGGAACGAAAAACCGAACAGTTCCTGCAGTTGAAAGAGTCGGGTAAGAATTTAGATGCCTTGCAGGTAGTCGAAAAGCTCGACGCCAAGCATCTGTCGCCGGTGCTCGCGCGACTGGTCGATAAAGAGGCGAAAGACTTGCGCCGCCGGCTGGCCCAAGAGGCTCTGGATGCCGGCAAGGTCCTGTATCAAAAGGCGCACCTGAGCAAGGCCATGCGAGAATTGGATCGAGCGCTGGATGCCAAACCACCGGTCGATTTGGCGGCCAAAGTACATCATCAGCGTGCCTTGGTATTGCTCAAGCTCAACCAGAACGCCCGGGCGGCCAAGTCGTTTTTGGCCGCTGTCGATGCCGATCCCACGGTGTCTTCCGCCGACAATCTGTTGTTCATGGCCGCCGGCAGTTTGGAGACCTCGGGCGATATTCCGCATGCGCTCGAAGTCTACGAACGTTTGTTAAAGCATCATGCCAAGTCGATTTATGCCAACCAGGCCCGACGGCGCATTGGGCGCTTGACCGGCAAGAAAGCCACTGCCCCGAAACCCCCGGCGCCAGCACCGGCACCGGCACCCGCCCCACGCGAAGAAGACGCAACCGAGAAGCCAAAGCCGGAATAGTTCCTATTTCCCGCCGGCCGTCTTAGTCTACTTGCTGTCCTTCAATTTGTTTGATTTTCAGATTGGCACTTTGCATGAGATGGTGAAGCTCTTTCAGGGGGCGAGCGTTTTCCGCGACGAATCGCTTAACCAGCCGGGTGTGATGCAGTTGGAAGTAATCTAACAAGCGGTAAATGCCTGCCAAGACACCCAGGGTGGGATGATCGTCATAGCGGTATTCTGTCAAGCGACAGGAGAAGCCCAGCTTTTCGAATCGCTTGCGCCATTGGCGCGACCAGGACTTCCATTCCCGCAGTAAGGTTTCTCGATCAACCGCGCCGCCCAGGGCTTGATCCACATGTTGTTGCTGTTCTTTTCGCAAGGTTTCGAGCGCGGTGAGACAATCGCGCAGTTGCAAGGACCCCAGATCGGTCAGGCGCTCCGGCGGCTCAACCGGAATGTCGAGATCTGGATAACGCCAGCGCAAATTGGTTAGAATTCCAACCACCAGACACACGACCAAGAAAAGTATCAGCGAGCTGAAAAGAGAGAAAACCGTAAATCGAAACTTTCGCAGGAAAGTCCAAGGTTTTTTCGGCGCAGTCGTTGGCCCGGTCTCATTCACAGCGGCACGCTATCAGCCGGCGATAGGCCTGTCAATTGACATCGCGTCATTTGTGATAGCTCAGGGAATATGTCCGGTTAGTTGCTCAGGGAAAATGTCCCCCCGAAGATGGAGGGATGGAACGAATGAGCAGAAAGCAATGGAAGAGGTTGGAAGTGTTGGAACGCCTGGAAGCCGGTGAGTGGACGATGGTTGAGGCAGCAGGGATGCTGGGCCTGACGGTTCGTCATCTTCGTCGTCTTCGCCGCGCCTACGAGTCCTGTGGCCATTGCGCGGTAGTGCACGGCAACGCAGAGCGTTCTCCTCCCAATCGGATATCAGAAGCAACCAGGGCAAAGATCATAAATCTTCGGGAGAAGGAGTATCGCGGCCTCAACGATCAGCATTTCACGGAGAAGCTGATTGAGGAGGAGAAGATCGTGGTAAGTCGTGCCACGGTTCAGCGCATTTTGCGTGCTCATGGCATTGCTTCGCCCCGGAAACGCCGCCCCCGCAGGCATCGTCGTCGGCGAGAGCGAGAGGCCCAGGCAGGGATGATGGTGCAGTGGGATGGGAGCTCTCATGACTGGCTTGAAGGTCGAGGACCGAGGCTGTGTTTAATGGGTGCGGTCGATGACGCGACAGGTGCACTGCTGCCCGGTGCCCACTTTATCCCAGAGGAGAGTTCTGCCGGGTACATGAAGGCGCTCTACGACATGGTTCGTTCCAAAGGGGTCCCGTGGCGGATATACATGGACAAGCACAGCAGCCTGCGCCGGAACGATGACTCATGGACACTCGAAGAGGAACTGGCGGGCAAACGGGAACCTACACAGGTCGGCCGGGCTCTGGAGGTTTTAGGGGTTGAGACCATCTACGCAAATTCCCCCGAGGCCAAGGGGCGTGTCGAGCGCGTGTGGGGAACTCTCCAGGATCGCTTGGTGTCGGAGTTCCGCCTTGCAGGTGTGTCAACCATCAACGAGGCCAATGAGGCACTTCTTAAATATCGGCCCATCTACAACCGCCGCTTCGCCAAGAGGGCCACAGATAGGCGTCCCGCATGGCGCAAGCTGCCCAAGGGTCTCGATCTCAAAAAGATCTGCAGCTTCTACCGATTGGCGCACGTCAATAATGACAACACTATCCAGTACGAAAAGCGGGTCATTGATCTTCCTGCTGGACCGAAGGGAAGCAGCTACGCAGGCAAATGGGTTGAGGTGCGCCACTTGCTCAATGGCGACATAAGAGTCTACCTCGCTGACAAGCTGCTGTTGACCCATAAGGATCTGCCGCCAGTGACCAGCCCAAGTAACAACGGAAGGCAACAAGGGAAGAAAATTGTCGGGAGGAAGACCAAGAAGAAGCTCTCTTTCAGGGAGATTTTGAAAAAGCACCGGACGGCAGCTTGAGGCAGCGTTCCCTGGGTGCTCCGGGCTACGCCCTCCGCCCCCAGGGAACGATAACAGGGGGACATTTTCCCTGAGCAGTTAGGGAGGACACTTTACTTGAGCAGAGACACCTGTTCTTGTTGACTGAAAAGGGAACCTGGGGATAGAAATCGCTCCTTATCGTCCAGCAGGACCTCTACTGCACCACCCTTCGCCGTTGGTTGGCCC
>JAUVBB010000547.1 GCA_030591445.1 Deltaproteobacteria bacterium
ACAAAGCGGTTCTTAGCACGCGCCCCATTATGGCTCCCCGATCACGGTCCATAAAATCGAATGTTGTCCGGTGTCCGGAATGTTGATTCTTTGCCAGTGCAATAGTGATTCCGCCGTCAACAGATCTTGGGCCACGGCAGTCTCAACTGCGTTGACCCGTAGGGGTTCGGCAGAGAACAGGGCAAACAGCCGTAGCGAACCGGGCCGCAGCGGGTGCTGAACCTGGTCGGGGAGCGGCACATCCTTTGCTTCGCTGTCGATGGCGATGCTGGCCGGGTTGATTCCTTGCTGCGAGTGGGCCGGATAGTACCAGAAGACCTGTCCCTCCTGGTCCACGGCGAATACCATGAGATGGTGGTAACATTGGGAGAGATTGCGGTAGCTAAATGCCAGGGAGTCGTTGGATTGGAGCTGGTCATCCAATGCCTGATAGCCCTCTTGGCCGGATCTGAACGCCTTGACCGATACCCAGCGGTCGGGGTCTTCGCCGCTGCCGCGTATTTGGAAACCGTCGGAATCAGGCCCCGTATGCGGCCAGGCCAGCACCAGCAAAAGAGCCAGCGCACCGGCTGCAGCCGGTACCAACATCCAGATGGGACGAAAACGTTTTGGCTGGGCAGGCTCCAGGCTGGTTCGGCCCATGCGGATGAGAGTCATGACGTCTTTGGCGATTTCTGGCCCGTCGAATTCGCCCGGGTCGGCAGCCAGACGGCCGGTGGCGGCCACGATCTGGTCATGGCTCTGCTTACAGTGCGGGCAATGGGTCAGGTGTTCTTCCAAAGCGGCTGCCCGCTCCGGAGACAACGATCCGGCCAGGTGGCGCAACAGGTCTTGGTTACGGGCGCATTTCATGAGCTTTCCTCCTGCAGCAACTTGGCCAGACGCCGGACGCCCCGGAAAAGGTGGGACTTGACCGTCCCCAGCGGCAAGCCAGTGATAGAGGAAATCTCCTCCAAGGCAAGTTCATGGGTAAAGCGCAAAATCATCACCCGGCGCATCTTTCCCGGCAAGCGGGTGAGCAGTTCTCGCACTTCCCGGGCCCGTTCTGCCTCGACCAGTGTGTCCAGCGCTTGATCCGCCTCGGTCGCCCGGGCCCGATTATCCTGGGCCACGTTGGCCAATTTCCGCAGATGACTCTTTCGTTGCCGGGCCACCACGTGACAGCGATGCATGGTCATCGAGAACAAGTAGCTGCGGAACTTCCCCCGTCCCCGGTAGCGTTCCCTTTCCGCCCACAAGGCCAGAAAGACATCCTGGGTTACATCGGTGCCCAAAGATCGATCGGCGAAATAACGCACGCTCAAGCCCAAGACCAAGGACTGATGCCGGCGTATCAAAGTCTCAAAAGCATCCTCACGATTCGCTCGGGTCAGCAACATCAGATCATCATCGGCAAGCTCATCGAGTTGCCGATTTTCCGTTTTATCCACCAGACGAATGTTTGGCCTGACCATCAAATCCATCCTCTCCCAGTCAGGATAGAACTTCAACCGCCAGGAAGTTGCAGGTCAGTCGTGAGAGTATCCACTTTTCATCAAACTACTCTCTCTGCGCAAAATCCACTACCAGGGCTTTGTGATCGGACCCGGTTCCGGAGCCGATTTGAAACTGGCTTACGGTCAGGTCTTTTGACAAGAAGACATGATCGATTTGCACCGGCGGAAAAGGGAACACGCCGTTGGGGGAGGTGTGACCATATCCGCTGCCGGCCAGTTCCCAGGCGCTGTCACAATAGGCCTTGATCCGCGAAGCAAAACGGTTGTGTCGGGTCGAGTTGAAATCGCCGGCCACGATGAAACTTTTGCCCTGGGCCCGCGCTAGCCAATCTTCCAAGTCCACCAGGGCCTGCCGATGATAGGGCAGGTATCTAGCCAGCCGGGGCGGAAGGGTATGGACATTGAGAATGGTCAGGGTTTCTTTGCCGAATTGAAGTAAGGCCCGGGTCTGGGGCATTTCGGCCAGATAAAAAGTGGCTACCTGTTCCAGGGGCAGATGGGAGAAAATGGCGCTGCCGAAGGCATTGTTCTGGGGTCGGACCCAATGAAAGGGATAGTTCTGGTACCAGCCCCGCGAGCGTAAGATCTTTTCCCACCGGGGCGAGACCTCCTGTAGCAAGACAATGTCAGCATGGTAGTTTTCGAGCTCCGCTGCCAAACCCTCGGCCAGCGGGTTGCCAAAGAGCAAATTGGCGCTCAGCAACCTGAACCCGGTACCCGGTACCGACGGCGGCGGGGTACGGTCCCAAAGAGGCGGAAGGACCACAAATCCCAGATGCCAAATCGCCATCAGCCCCGTCAACCCGGCCAGCAGCCAGCGCCGCCGCAGCACTGCCGCCAGCACAATCAAATAGACCGGAAGAAAGACATACAAGCTGAACATGTTGAGAACCAGAAAGCCCCAAAGACCGTCATGCCAACTCCAGCGCAGCAGCAGCACTAGCGCCAGCAAAACCGAAACCACCCAAGCCAAGGCCCAAAGCAGGCGCAATGCCATCGGTTCTTTGGGCGTGTCATCAGGAGGAATGGCCATCGTGGCTCATAAGTATTCAGAAAACTATTGGCTGGTCAAACCATAGGTTCCCGTGACCAAGCGCAGGGGGGTTGCGAGTTGAACTTTTTTCAAGACCAGAGTAAGGATTGGCCAACTTATCGGAGGAGAGTAACTACATGCGCAATTGTCAGGCCATAGTCACATTGTTCTGCTTATTGGCGGTAGCTTGTCTGCCCGCAAATGCCGGTGAAACCAAAGCCCTTGCCAAAGACACTCACCAAGGCATCGAAGTTCGTATGCAGAAAGAGATGCAAAAAAAGGGGTTTCCAAGCCTGGTAGTCGGAATTGTGCAAGGAGATCGGCTGGTCTATTCGCAAGGTTTTGGAGTGGCCGACAGGAAAACCAAGCAGCCGGCAACAGCGGACACCCTCTACCGAATAGGTTCCATCACCAAGGTATTTACCGCCACCTTGTTGGTCATTTTTCGAGACGCTGGTCTTTTGGAATTGGATATGCCTTTGTCTCAATACCTTCCCGGTAACATAGCTGTTCCCACCGACCCGCGAGGTGCGCCGGAAATCACTTTGAGACATCTGGCGACGCATAGTTCTGGCTTGCCTCGGATGCCAGTCTCTTTGGATTCCCAGAAGGAAGACCCCTATGACAACTTATCGGAAGAGGCAATGATTGCCAGCTTGCGGAAAACCAAACTAGACAACCCGACCGGGGAGAAATACAGCTATTCAAATTTAGGTTTTGCTTTGTTGGGAACTGTTCTGCAAAAGGCGAGTGGTAAGCCATACGAAATGCTTCTCAAATCCTATTTGTTGGAACCACTGGGCATGCATCGTTCAGCCATCGCTCTTGATGGCAAAGAAAAGAGCCTACTGGCCACGCCCTATTCTCAAGCCGACCCGCAAAAAGAAGTCGTGGATTGGAATCTAGGCGCCATTGCCCCTGCCGGTGGAATTGCGTCCAGTATCCGAGAGATGGCAAAGTTTGTGTCTTTGCAGTTGAAAGCGGGCACGGCAAACACGCAGGTGATTTCCGGAGGCAGTTTGCAGGAACTGCACACTCCGCAGAGGCTGGCCAACAATTGGCGGGGAGCGGTGGGGCTGGGATGGCATGTGCAACCATCAGCCCACCATGAGGATATTGTTTGGCATAACGGCGGAATGGATGGATTTCGCAGCTATACCGGATTTGTTAGGGACAGAGATGTTGGTGTGATTGTGCTTGGCAATTGCGGAAAAAGCCTTGATGAGTTTGGCCAGTGGTTGCTGGAAGAAGCCCTGGTGGCCTACGGAAA
>JAUVBB010000042.1 GCA_030591445.1 Deltaproteobacteria bacterium
CGACCCAATCCCCTACCCTGTCCCTGACCCAATCCCCTACCCTGTCCCTGACCCAATCCCCTACCCTGTCCCTGACCCAATCCCCTACCCTGTCCCTGACCCAATCCCCTACCCTGTCCCTGACCCAATCCCCTTCCCTGCCCCTGGCCCTTACCCAATCCCTTTCCATAGCCAGGGCCACCCTGCCCCCGACCTAAGGGCCGCAGATCTTTCTTTGTTTGCTTCTTCACGTTTTTTTCGAAGCCTGGAGAACGACTGCCTTCACCGGCGGACATCCTTTGGCCATCGGGCAATAGAGAAGTTTCTTTCTGATGATTCCAACCGGGCTCGGCGATCGCCACCCCAGAACCCAAGCCCCAGACCAAGCCGCCGATCAGGACCAGCAGCAAAAGGAAAAATGCAATGCCATAGGCCAGCAAGAGTCCACGAGATGCCTTAGCGGCGGGCGCTGTATTCCGACAATTCCACCGTTGAACAACGCCGCAAAGCCACGACCAGTGAAGAAACAAATGGGCCAGAAGGATTCCGATAAACAAGACCGAAAACCAAAAGTGTAGTTCTCCCCAGTCGTGACGGGTCAGTTGCCAAAGAACCCGGGCCCGGCCCCCAGCCCTGCCACCACTGCCGGGAGGCAAGAGAAAATAGAGGATCAACCCAGTGACCAGCAAAGCCAAGAGCAACACCAAGGCAAGGACATCGATACCAAAAAGAATTCGGATGCGCTTACCGATTTCCCGCTGCTTGACCGCTTTTTCTGACCCAGCGCTCATTGGCCCAATCCTCAACGAGGGACCAGGGAAATGGCGCCAGACGGACAAGAGACCAGACACGAACCACAGCCGGTGCAATTTTGCGGGTCGATCAACGCGACGTCTGCCACGGTGATGGCACTTTCCTCGCACAACTCAGCACAGGTACCACAGCCATCGCATTGTTGCTCGTCTACCAGCGCAAGCTGGGCTGGCTTGGTCATTTTTCCGCTTTGTATTTTCGAAATCTGGGCATTCAATGTCTGAAGCTGAGCCGTCACAGCCTCGGCCTGCGCCTGGAGCATCTCAATTTCCTTCTCCGGGCCGGTCATCTGCGCGTTCTGTGACTTGGTCGGTATGCCGGCCTTAGGGGCTGAATCAACCGGACCAGGAGACATTCCCTGACCCATGCCGCGGCCCTGCCCCATTCCACGACCCCGGCCCATACCGCGGCCTTGTCCCATACCTCGACCACCTCCGCCACCCCGACCCATACCGAAATGGCTATCCACGTTAGCCTGGCCGGTAGTATTGAACTGCCCGGCCTTGAATCGCTTCACCACATCCTCGATCGTTCCACTGCAGCTTGTGATCACGCCAATGTTGGCGGCAGACAGTGTCTGATAAGCATTGGGTCCGCAATTGCCGGTCAAGACGGTCTTTACCCCCCGATCCGCCATCATTTGGGCCGACTGAATACCGGCACCGCCACCGAGTGCAACATTGGGATTCTCGACAGCCTCGTAGCTCATGTCCTCGGTATCGACCAAAACGAAGTACAAGCAACGACCGAATCGTGGCTCCATGGTCGCAGCTAACGAAGGCTCAGTGGCAGTGATTGCAATCCTCATCGCTCTCTCTCCTTGATCAGATGTCAGCGTCTTCCGCCTCTCCTGGGCAGAGAAGCAATGTGCATGCCAAGGTGATGAATTCAGTAATAGTGTATGAATTACAAAAGAGTACTAAGATCAGCAGCAACAGCAAGCAAGCATACAATCATGCATATCGCATGATTGTATTTTTAGTATTTTGCAGATTGCAACATCTTGATTCGGCTAAACATTAGTGTCATCTATTCGCTCCTCCTTGGACGAGTCGGGAGCGCTGGCGGCTTCGGAGGTATGGGTGGGACTCGACAAGATGTTCAGGCGGCCACAGGCAAATTGCGAAAGGATTTGATCCAAAGTGCCATCTGGTGCTCCGTAAACCTCGACGAAGTAGTTGCGGAGTGCGTGGAAGGCAATCTCGCCAATTTCGCGGGTGAGGACCACATCCACGCGGTTTTTCTGGAAAATGTGCTTGATGGCGGCCAGCCCGGCCCGGGCCTGTTTCTCGCGCGCAGCGTTGTCTATGAAGTCTAAATTCTTGATGGTCTCGCCGGCTAAAGTAGCCAAAGCAAAAAAGGATGCCCTGCCAAAATGATCGCTCAAGCGCGCGTTTTCGGTATTGCCCTCCACTGGAACCAAGACCCTCAGTTCTTTCGGGAAAAACGGTTCCAGATGCACAGTCAGAGATTCGATGCGAGGGAAAGCCTTGCCAACGGCACGGGCCACCGAGTGAGCAATATCGTGTCCCCGGGTGATATCGACGGATTTACGCAACTGGATCCGGGCAATCCCAAACCAGAACAGACCCGCCTGCCTCAATTGTACCTCGGCAACACGCATAACCCCAGGTACACGCTCGGCCACCTCATTGACGGCCAGTTCGAGCTTTGGGTCCAGACTAGCGTCGAGCAAGGAATAGAGCGCTACCCGACCATGCTTGAAGCCTAGCCACATAATCAGCAGGGAAATCAAAGCTGTGACCATCATCTCCACATTGGCAATGCCAAGATAGCTGGCCCCGGCACCCACAAAGACGACCAGGGAGGTCAAAATATCCGCACGTGATTCATCGGCATTCGCCAACAGACTAGGCGATCCCAGACGCGTGCCCACCCGCTTTTCCCAAAAATAGATACCGTATGAGATCGCCGCGCTAAGGAGGGCTACAAAAAGCACGTCCACACTGTGGTGCGCCACTCTCACCTGACTGAGCAATCCTGTTACGCTCTCATCCAACAGGTGCACCCCGGCAAGGAGAATCAAGACCGACACCAAAAGCGAGGCCAGTGTTTCAGCTCGGTATAAACCGAATGGAAACTGTTTCGTGGGGGGACGTTCGGCCAGCTTGATGCCAATCCACGAAGCAAAGATGGCCAAGGTATCGGTAAAGGAGTGTACCGCATCGGCGGTAAGAGCCGGCGAACCCCGGAGTTGTCCAGTGAGTCCTTTGGCCAATGCCATCAGCCCCGTAAGCACAGTAGCCGCAATGGCTACCCGCTTTCCCGCCGACAACTGAACTCGGATTTCCTCTTTCTTCATTGGGCACTATCCTCGACGAGCCAATTCGAATGCCTGGCAATTGGCGGCGACCAGTTTGGCGGGCACTAGCTCCTCGATGGCCTGGGTGTAGGCCGATACTGAAATCTGGGGCAAGTGCAAGGACAGGGCGCCCAACATAGCTACGTTGGTCATTTTGGCATTGCCGGCTTGCAGGGATAAAGACATGGCATCGAGCGAGTCGACGACCAGGCCGGCTTGGGTAAAAAGCTGCTCGGGATTGGCGGGGTAGTCTTGCTTTTCCAGCAAGACCGTGGAGGGCAAAACGGGCCGGGTATTGAGCACCACCCGGCCACCGGCACGCAGTAGGGGCAAATAACGTAGACCCTCTAAGGGTTCTAGCGCCACCAGGATATCACCGAGACCGGCGGCGAAGGTTGAGCTCAGCACCTGATCGCCAAAGCGATTGAAACCGTAGACGCTGCCACCGCGCATGGCCAGGCCGTAGACATCGGAGGTCTTGACATCGAAACCGGCAAGCAGGGCAGCCCGGGCCTGGATCTGATTCGAAAGCACCAGCCCTTGTCCTCCCACGCCGGCAAAGAAGAGGTTGACGATGGCGTTTTTTTGCTTGCTCATGAGCCTGCTCCTTCCTCGGCCGGCATGCCCACCGGGCGGGGAACATCCACCTGCTGACCCGGCTCGGAGCGCTTAATGGCATGAACCGGGCAGACTTGGGCACAGACGCTACAGCCGACACAACCGTTTTCGTCGATGAAGGAGTTGAGCTTGTCAGCCGGCTTATGGGCGTATTGTTGCATGGAAATCGGCGGGCAGGAGACCGAGATACAGGTACGGCAGCCAATGCATATATCTGGATCAACGTAGAAATGCGGTTCCTTGATTTTGTATTTCAAGGCGCAAGGACGGGTAGCAATAAGCACCACGGAATGATCCGGCTGCTCGAGTTTTTCTTTCAAAACCTTCTTGGCCTGGTCGTAATCGAATTGATCGATTTCAACCACGTCGCTTACGCCGGCGACCCGGCAGAAACCGGGATAGTCGAAGGACTGGTGCTGCCCCCCGCGAACGTCCTTGCCAGTGGAAGGATTCTCCTGGCCGCCAGTCATCGAGGTTGCCCGATTGTCCAGGATAAGCACCTTGGCCACATGACCGTTGTAGCTGGCGTTAACCAGCGCGGGCAGGGCCGAGTGGACAAAGGTCGAGTCGCCAATCACCGCCACATTGGGTGGGTGCGCCCCGTCGGCTGCTTGCACTTTTTCCATACCCATGGCCAAGCCTAGCGAGGCGCCCATCGAGATCGAAGACACGAATACCTCGAAGGGTTGGTACGAGCCCATCAGATAACAACCGATATCACCATGGGCAGTGATCTTGAGATCCTTGAGAATGCGGATGACCGGCCGATGCGGACAACCGGCACACATCATGGGCGTGCGGGGCACCGGTGCCGGCAACTGAGCCGCTACCGGCAAGGGGTCGAGATCCAGGCCGGCGGCCAGCAAAGCCTGGTGAATGATTTCCGGGGTAATCTCGCCGTAGGTCTTGAAATGAGCCTTGCCCTCCAGGTTGTTGATGCCGGCGGCACGCAAGTCCTTTTCGATAAAGGGCAACAACTCTTCTATCACCACGACCTTGCGGAAGCGGCTAGCAAAAACCCGAATTCTCTCTACCGGTAAAGGATAAACCATGCCAATCCGAAACAGGGGAACCTCCGGGGCAAGCTCCCGGGTATAAAGTGCGAGATGCCCCGCGGCCAATACCGCAATGTCTCCCGTACCGGGAAACTCTTCATGCAAGGACGAGTTCTCGCTGTATTCAGCCAGACCGCCCATGCGTTCTTCTAGTCGCTGGCGCCGGTAGATCGAAAAGGGTGGCACCATGTAATATTCATTCGGATCCGGGGTAAAGCCCTTGACCGCCGGCTCCTGGCGCGGGCCCACCGTAACTTGCCCACCCATGTGAGCGGTCTTGTCAAAAAGCCTTAGCATCACCGGCGTCTGGTACCACTCTGACAGCTCGAAGGCCTGCTTGGTCATCGCGTGGGCGGTGGCAGCATCGCTGGGCTCCAGGATGGGCATGAAGCCAAACGGGCCCCAGCACCGGCTGTCTTGTTCATTCTGAGACGAATGCATGCCGGGATCGTCGCCAACCACCAAGACAAAACCGCCGTTTATCTTGGTATAGGCAAAGGTCATCAAAGGATCGGCACAGATGTTGATGCCCACATGTTTCATGACCACCACGCTGCGTGCTCCGGCCAACGAGGCCCCGGCGGCCACTTCCAGCGCCACTTTTTCCGAAGTGGACCACTCGCAATGCAAGCCCTCTTGCCGGGCCAGCGCCTCAAGCAGTTGCGCGGTGGGCGAACCAGGATAGGAAGTCGCCACCCGGACTCCAGCCTCCCACACCGCCTGGGCAATGGCTTCATTGCCGGTTAAGAACTCTGTCTTGGCCATGTCTTCACCTTCTTTCGTTCTGACAATATATAACCACAGCTTGAACTTGCCAAGTGCCGGTTCTTTCCCTACCATTGAGACATATGCTGATTTATCTCATCTGCCTCTGCCTGGGCGCATTGTTAGGGTCGTGCGCCAACGGCTCGAACCCTGAGGAAAAGGCCAAGACCAAGGCCTTTACGGCCGGGCTGAGCGCCACCACGGCCAAGATCACCTACCTCAAGGGCAAAGTCAGAGTGAAGCGAAGTGTGTCTTCGGGCTGGCAAGCGGCGGAGCTAGAAATGAAATTATCGGCGCGGGACAAGCTACGCACCGCGGTCGAAAGTTTCGCCACTATCGAATTCGAAAGTGGGGGCGTACTTAGAGTAGGACCCGAGAGCTTGGTGGTGGTGACAGACTTGAGAACCGAGCGAGAAACCCAGCTCCGCCGCTATACCTTCACCCTGATGCAGGGAGAGATAGAAGCCGAAATCGAGGCCTTGCACAAAACGGGTTCGGAATTCAGAATTCGAACCCCGTCAACCGAGACCAGCGTTTTGCACCGGGAGGTGGCTTTCCAGTGACCAGTCGAATACCCATTTGGATCTGGGGACTGCTCTTGTGGGCAGGTCCGGTAACGGCCAGCGAAATTGTATTGGCCGAGGGCCAAAGTTTGGAGGCCGTGGCCCGGCAAGTCTTCGACGATCCGACGGCCGCGGGAGAAATTCGTGCCCTCAACGGCTGGGCCGCCGACGTCCTTCCGAAACCAGGCACCAAGGTGCGCCTGCCCGGCCCCGAACGCAACCAAGCGCTAACAGCATTAAAAGCCGCCGCCCAGGCAATCGCGCAAGCCAAAAAAGACCAAGCGCCGAAACACGCGGCGGCCATCTTTGCGACCGCACGCGCCCGACTCGAGAGCGCCGAGCAAGCCCGGCGCATGGCCCGCTATCGGGAATGCCGCCGCCTCGCGGACGAGACCTGGGCGCTGGCCCGCCAGGCGCGAGATAACAGCCTAGCCCAGGTTTCGGCCAAAAATCGATTCACGGTCTCCGTCGATCAAAAGGGAACCACTCGGGTTCAAGTCACCCAAGGCGATGGGGTCAAGGTCTCGGCGGGCAAGAAAAGCACAACGGTAAAGCGGGGACAGGCCGTAACGGTCAAGACCGGACAGCCACCGGAACCAGTCCGTCCTTTGTTTCCTGCGCCCAGACAAGTGCTGCCTCTCGAAGGATCTGCCCTGCTTACCGCTTCGATCTATTTCAGCTGGAAACCGGTTCCAGGTGCCCGCGGCTACCTCTTAGTCATCAGCAAAGACAGCCAAGGCCGACAACCGGTAAAGCGCATTCAATGCGCCAAACCGTCCACCCTGTGGCAAGCCGAACTTGGCGACGGCAACTACTATTGGTCGCTCAAATCGCTCGACCCTCAAGGTCAGGCCGGCAAGCGATCCCCATCCCGGCGTTTCGTTCTCAAGGCCGGATCCCAGCCGACTCTGCCGGTTGCGCCAGTCCCGGCCCCGAGACCCAAAGAAGATGGAGGGAAGCCATGACGATACAAGCCCTGGTTTGCGATGATGACAGCACCTTTCGCGCCATCGTCAGCGATCTACTCGAAAGCAAGGGAGTCGAAGTCACCCAGGCCAAGGACGGCCACGAAGGCCTGTCGATATTTGCCAAACAAGATTTCGATCTGGTGATAACCGATTTCCTGATGCCCAAGGCTGACGGAATGCAGGTTACGCGTCACATTCGCTTGAGCGGAGAACGCGGTCAGATACCGGTGGTGCTGATGTCCGCCATTTCAAAATCCCAGATCCGTCACGATGAAAACGAGTGGACGCCCGACTACTACATCAACAAACCATTCAAACCGAAAAACATGGCCAAACTCATCGATCGCGTTTTACGCGATATGAAAAAGGGCAAGTGAAATTAAAGCCGGCACATAGTTTCGTCGCGGGAAGGTTGTCTGCGGCATGAAACTTTTTCGAGTCATCACCTTGGCGCTGGTCTTGCTGACCTCGGTACCCTTGGGAGTGATCGGCTACATCCTGATCAACTCCAGTGCTGACAGCATCAAGACCCTGACCTGGGAGTTGCAGCAAGAACGCGCCGACAATGCCGCCCAGGCCAGCAGCGCCTTTTTCGAAAACACCATCGGCGATTTGGATCTGCTACTGTCTAACTTCTCGGTCGCAAGCATGAATTTACAGCAACGCCAGGAACTGCTGTCGCTGATTCTGCAAAAACGACCAGAACTCAACATCATCGCCTTCTACGACGTCGACGGCAAGAGCCTGCCGAAGCTGCTCGCCTTCGACTCGAACCACATCCTGCCTTCCGAGTTGAGCGACCACCAAACCCGGGCAAAGGGCATCCGCTTTACCGATGAATCCATCACTTTTTCTGCCCCCTACACCATCAAGCGACCAGCGCGGCCGGCGGTATCGATCGCGGCCAGGAACGAAACCGCCGTGTTCATGGCCATCGAATTCAACACCGGCGGCATTGGCTTTCTAGGCATGGAACTGTCCCTCAGCAGTCTACAGTTGCGGCTCGATCGCGTCCCGGGCGGGGATAACAGCGACATGATGCTGATCACGGACGCGGGTTTTATTATTGCCCACAAAAAGGGCCAGACCGGTACCAAGTTTGCCGCCGATCGGCTGGCGTCTCTGTTGGCCGACACGGTAGCCCGGCCCGACCCGGCCCATCCGGGGCCACGCGTCTCCGGCGCGCGACCAGTGCGCATGGATGAAAACCTGGAGGTATTAGCCGCCTATTCACCCTTGGCCCGACCGGCCTGGACCATGGTATCAATAGAACCTCTGGCCCAAGCCTATGCCGCCTCGCAAAAAATGACTTGGCAGGTGGTTACCGTAGTACTCATCAGTCTATGCGTGGCCATTTTCCTGGGCGTTTTGTTCGCCTTCGGCATTACCCGGCCGATTCGCAAGTTGGTCTCCGGTGCCCTGGCCATCGCGCGCGGGAAATTCGGCACTTCCCTGGAGATCCAAACCCGCAATGAGATCGGGGAACTGGCCCACACTTTCAATTACATGTCCCGGCGGCTACTCGAATACGATCAGACCAACACCGAACTGATGGCCAGCCTGGAACGGGGTTATCTCGAGACCATCCGCGCCTTGGCCAACTCCATCGATGCCAAAGACCCTTATACCCGGGGCCATTCCACCCGGGTCACCAACGTGGCCATCGCCTTGGGCAAAGAACTTGGCTTGGATGACGAAGAAATCATGCTCTTACGCTACGGCGGCATTCTGCATGACATCGGTAAAATCGGCATCCAGGAAACGATTCTGACCAAGACCACCCAGCTTAATCCAGAAGAGCGGGAGATCATAAAAAGTCACAGTTCAATGGGAGAAAAAATTATCGAGCCCATTGACTTTCTGGCCCCGGTCCGGACCCTGGTGCGCCATCATCATGAGTGGTTCGATGGCAGCGGCTATCCAGACGGGCTCAAGGGGGAAGAAATTCCATTGGGGGCCAGAATCATCAATGCTGCCGACACCTACGACGCAGTCACTTCCGAGCGTCCCTACCAGAAGGCGGTCGACAATCCCGCTGCCATCAAGATTCTCAAGAAACTAAGAGGCCGTCAGATCGACGCCAGGATTTGCGACACCCTGATCGCCATCATCGAGCAAAGAATCGCCGAAGGGCAAATCATTCCGACTGATTGGGAAGACGAAATCACCCATCCCACATAGAGCTGGGTGATTGCCGTAAGAGAATTCTAGCGCTTAGAGTATTGGAAGCGCTTGCGGGCGCCAGGTTGGCCGCATTTTTTCCGCTCTTTGACGCGGGAATCACGGGTAACCAAACCGGCTTTCTTCAGAATCGGGCGGTACTGCGGATTGACCACCATCAAGGCACGGGTGATGCCATGTCGAATCGCGCCGGCCTGACCGGCCAAGCCGCCACCCACGGTGTTGATTTTCAGATCGTACTTGCCCTGGGTCTCGGTCAACTCAAAGGGTTCCATCAAAATCATGGTCAAGACGGCCCGGCCAAAGTAGGCATCGATGGGACGCTTGTTAATGATGATTGTTCCGTTTCCGGGCCTCAGCCAACACCTAGCGACCGCAGATTTTCTCCGGCCGGTGGCATACCATTCTTGCATTTCAGCCATCAGTTCTTGACCTCGAATTTCGTGGGTTCCGGTTTCTGCGCCTCGTGGGGATGTTCGGGACCGGCGTAGATCTTAAGCTTCTCGATCATAGCGTAGCCCAGCGGACCCTTGGGCAGCATACCCTTGATCGCCCGGCGAATGATCTCGGTGGGGTATCGATCGCGCATCTCACCAGCGGTGCGTTCTCTCAAACCGCCAGGATGACCGGAGTAGTCGTAATACATTTTCTTTTCCCACTTTTTTCCGGTCAATTTGATTTGCTCGGCGTTTACCACCACGACGTAATCGCCCGTGTCCACATGCGGAGTGAAGTGCGCCGTGTGCTTTCCCCGAAGAATGCTGGCCACATTGGCAGCCATCCTGCCCAATACCAGATCCTTCGCATCTACCAGCAACCACCGCGGCTTTCTCTCACCTTTTTTGATATGCTCTGTATGCATCACGATCCATCCTTAATGTGGGTCCTTGCCCAACTCAAGAGCGTTGTTTTTTATAGAAATCTCCTGTCCTTGTCAAGTAATAACTTGCCCGGCCAAAAGCAATACCCGGCAAAAAAAGCCAAGGCCGGCGAAAAAAAAACATACCACGGTGTTTTATAAGGACTTTTCATTTACTCCCAGGCTTGCTGATAAGTGCTTTGCTCATAGAAAACCTGGCGCATACACAGCCCTCGCGCCGGGGCAGTGGGCCCGGCCTGACGACGATCTCGACTGAGCAAGATCTTGCTCATCTGTTCCGGTTGCCATCGACCTCTGCCGATTTCCACCATGGTTCCAACCAAATTGCGCACCATTTGCTTGAGAAAACCCTGTCCCCATACGTCTAAGATCAACAAAGGCGCTTGGCTCTGCCAGCAGAGAGCATCGATGCGGCGAACCGGGCTCTTGGCCTCGCAGCCGGAACTGCGAAAAGCAGAAAAGTCATGACGACCGAGCAAAGGCGTGGCGGCAGCCTGCAAAACTTCCAGCGACACGGCTTCGCGCAGGTGCCAGCAAAATTCCCGCATCAAAACCGGCCGAACCCAGCTGTTGTGTATTTGATAACGGTAGTGCTTGCCCACGGCCGAGCGCCGCGGGTCGAACCCGGACGCTGCCTTTTCAGCGGAAAGAATGGCGATGTCTTCGGGAAGATAGTAATTCATCCCTTCGCGCAATCGCTCTGGCTCGTGGGGGGAGAGATTTTCAAAACACACAACCTGCGCAGCTGCATGCACGCCGGCATCGGTCCGCCCGGCGGCGTTCATACGCGCCTGCAAACCGGTCATGGCGGTATAAGCCTCTTCGAGTTTCTGTTGTACGGTGACCTGGCTGGGTTGCACCTGCCAGCCGTGATACTGCGTTCCCTGGTAGCTTAGGATCAGCCGAACAGAGGCCAAGCGGTCAATACTCCATCATCAGGCCGAACATGAAAGTCTCGTCGCCAACGTTCATTTTGCCCTCGGCGCCAAAACCATCGACCCAAGCCGAGGTCCACTCGGCAAAGAAGAAGGTATTGATGACCCCCACTTCTTCTTGCAGATTGGTGGCAGCCTCGCGATCGAGCACGTCGAGCAGCAATTTCATCCCGGCCGAAAAGTGAGCGCCAAAAATACCACCCTTGGCGCTATGAGAGCCACCAGCGTCATCTTCAAAAGAAGCAATATTGCCCACGCCGTCGAGCACCCACCAAACATAATAATCCAGACCACCGGCCACATAGGGCACCAGCGGAATCTCGAACCAATCATAGAGTTTGTCGAAATGATAGCCCACGGTCAGACGCATGGGCAGCAAATTGAGAATGGTAGTATCGGAAGAGATCCCCCCGGACTCGGTGCGCGCCTTGCCCACATACTGCACACAACCCACCGAGCCACCCACCATGATCGAACCGAAGCCGCGAAAGACCTGCGCATCGAGCCCGAACTCCACCAACATGTTCGATCCCTTACCGTAGATGTCCCTGAAAGGTGTGCCGGTCAAACCATTCTCACTGTCCACATTGGGTCGATAGGGACCCATGCGCGCCTGGAACTGCATACTCGGCTCGGCAGCTTCGAACGCCGTCCGCTTTTCGCTCGCTTGGGCCGTGTTGGAAAAGCCCATGAGCGCCATGCCGCTCATCAAGACCAGGGCCGCCGGTCGCGCGGAAGCGCGCAGCAGGGCACGCAACCGGCCGATGCCCATGCCTAACAATAGCATCAGCAACAATGCGCCACCGCCCAGCAAGACCCATTCGACCGGTCCGAGTCGCATACCAGCCTCGGCCAAAACCACCGCCGGGGCTAACACCCAGCGCGCTACCGAACGATGAAGATCGGAGCCACGAATGGCCCGCGCCCAGCGAGGGCCGTAACGATAGTAAGCCGAAATCAAACCCTGGCCCAACTCGCTCTTGGCCAGCACAGTATCGCGAAAGGCGCGCAAAGGCATCACCATGGAGTGCTGGTAGGAGCCAAAAGCTGCGGTGGCCACAAAGCAAAAACCACCGGTATCGGCACCCTCTTTGCCACGGTAGTACTCAAAAAAATCGTCCACCGGCAGGGGCACCTCGGTCTCGACATTGGAAATCTCACTCTCGTTCTCCGCGTCGTCAACCGCGGTCATCCAAACCTCGTAGGTCACTCCATTGGCCAAACCGGTCAATTGAAAAGAAGTTGCCTCGCCGTTGTTCTCTTCTCTTATGAAATCGTCGTCGCTTCCCTCTTCTCGATAGTGAATCAAATAACTACTGACATCATCAGCATCCGGCTCTTCCCATTCGATCTTAAGATTCTTCTCCCCGGCCGCAACATTGGTAATCACCGGCGCATCGGGAGGCAGGGTATCGAACTGGAGCAGCGTGCCCCCTACATAGGTATCAGTAACTTCCTGAAACACAGTATTTTGATAAGTATGATCCCACTTGATGCAGAAATAATACTCGACATCGGAGGCCTCGGCGCAGTTGAGGCCGGTGATTTCATCCAGAAAGATTTCGTCGCCAATTTCGGGGAAATCGCCCGAGAGCTGATCGACCGAGATCTTCAAATCGTTGCCGGCCAAGCCAATCTCGACTGCCGCGGAGGCACAGCTATCGGAATCAGCCAAGAAAACATCGGCTTCTAGCTCTTCCGCCCAGGGCGCGTTCGTCACGCTCCAGGAAATGGCCAGTTCGAAAGTGTCGGGGGAAACGCAATCTTCCAGATTGATCCAATCACGGGTGCTGGGTATGACCAGATTCACCTCCACCGGTAAATCGATAGCCCGGGCGCGGGAGGAGAAAAGTGTGGTCAGAGCTACGAGCAGGAGCCATTTCTTCATATTGTCAGCCTCGCGGTTAAGATGCATTTTCTTACACCGAATCTCTAAGATACGCAAGAGTCGTGCCAGGAAAGCCAGCAACTATCTCAATAAAATAGACAGTTAAACAATGCATTACCAGCGCGGACGAGCGACCAGGGGGGCAAACTTTGCCCTTTTGTCATCTGCTTGGGCTTAGCGCCCGGATGTTTGCCATTTTGTCAGAGATATTTTTCGATCAGATGTTCGGCTATTTGGACGGCGTTCAAGGCGGCGCCTTTGCGCACGTTGTCGGCAACTACCCATAGATCCAAGCCGTGCTCCAGCGAAGTATCTTTGCGAATGCGGCCGACCAGAGTGTCGTCACCGCCGGTGGCCTCTAGGGCGGTGGGATAGGCTCCGCCTGACTGATCGTCGATGACTTCGATACCGGGGGCCGCCGATAGTAGCTCTTGGGCGCGATCGACGGAGAGAGGGGCTTCGAACTCGATGTTGACGGCCTCGGAATGGCTATAGAAGACCGGCACCCGCACGGCGGTGGCGCTCATGCGCAGATCGGGTCGGCTTAGAATCTTGCGGGTCTCTTGGATCATTTTCTTTTCTTCAAAGCTGTAACCGTCGTCGCCAATGGCGCCGATCTGGGGCAGGCAATTGAAGGCGATCTGGCGGGGAAAGCATTCGCTTTCGATGGGACGCATGCTGAATACCGACAGGCACTGCGCTTCGAGCTCTTTTACGCCCTTTTTGCCCGCGCCGCTGACCGACTGGTAGGTCGATACCACCACCCGGCGAATGCGAACCGCATCATGCAAGGGCTTGAGCGCCACTACCAGCTGAATGGTGGAGCAGTTGGGATTGGCGATGATACTGCGTTTGCCGTAGTCGGCAAGCGCCTCCGGATTGACCTCGGGAACCACCAGGGGCACATCCGGATCCATGCGAAAGGCGCTGGTATTGTCCACCACCACACAGCCGGCTTCAGCCGCCAGCGGGGCAAAAACCTTCGACACCGCACCCCCGGCCGAGAACAATGCCAAATCCATGCCCGCAAAGGACTTCTCGTCCAAGACTTCGACCGAAAGCTCCTCGCCCCGAAAGTTCAATAGCTCGCCGGCGGAACGCTCGGAGGCCAGCAGCCTGAGTTGGCCCACTGGAAAGTCGCGTTCGGCCAGGATGCCTATCATTTCCCGGCCTACGGCACCGGTAGCACCGCATATGGCCAGCCGATAGGATTTCTTTGCCCTGCCTGCCATCGCCATCTCCCTCAGGGCGCTACCGTAAACGACCAGCGGTAGGCTTCCTTACGAATATTGCCGGTGGTGTCCTTGACCCCCGCCTCTAACACCGCCTGGTAGGTGGCCCCGGCCTGCAAGGGGGCCGACATATTGAGCGTGGCCTGAAACTGCGCCAAATCGTACGAATCCTGCCCGTAGTAGGGCTGGCCATTGAGGATCAAATGAAATAGATCGCTGTTGATTGAATTGCGATCAATGGCCTCGTTGAACTGGATCACTATCAGCGTATCGGCCGGCACATCAACGGCATCGGCGACCGGGACGGTCTGGGCAATCTCGGGCGGGGTGGTGTCTGGCACGGCCTCCGAGCCACAAGCCGAGACCAAAAAACAGGCCAAACAGGCGCTGGCGAAGACCGTCTGCTTCAATTTACTGGCCCAGGATCAGGGGCATGCCGTCTTTGCCGCCACCGATGACCACGGTCTTGGCATTCTTGGAGCTGGCCAAACGCTCGGTGGCCTTGATGCCTTCGTAGCGCAGCAGATTTTCGGTGATGCTCGCGGTGATGATACGGTTGCGCTCGGCAATACCCTTGGCTTCGATCTCTTTGCGTTGGGCTTCTAGGACTTCGCGATCGAGGGTAAATTTCATCTTCAGCGCCCGCTGCTCTTCTTCGAGCTTGTCATTGATGGCGCGTTTGAGCTTGTCGGGCAGATCCACATTGCGCACCAAGATGGCCTCTAAGATGATCGGCCGGTCCTTGAGCTTGACTTTTACCTCGTCGTAGATCCCCTGTTCCACGGCACTGCGCTTGGTGGAATAGATCTCCTCGGGGGTATAACGACCGCCGACTTCGCGCGCGGCCGAGCGCAGCAAGGGAGCCACCATTACATCGTAATAGCCCGGTCCCAGGGTGGTATGGAGTTTGGCCAATTTCGCGGAATCGGCCCGATAGCGCAAAGAAGCCTCGAGACGAATGGACAGACCGTTGCTGGCCAACACATGCAACTCCTCGGGGCGATCCTGGGTACGAACATTGTAGGTAATCAGCTTGTTCCAAGGCGCCACGAAAAACCAGCCTTCGACGTATTTGTCATCTTGGGTGCCGTCCAAGGCCGTCCACAACACACCACCATAACCGGCGTCTACCTTGGCGCAGCCAGCAGATCCGCCCAGAGCCACGGCCATCACGACCAATATTGCCAAAACCCGAATCATTTTTGTCTTCATGTGACTTCCCTCCTGAAAGGTCAGCGAAACGCCCGGACCTTAGCCTGAAATCCCGACCCGTGCAAGACAATCCGGCCCTGGACTTTTGGACCCGCGCCGGGCACATTGACCGCAGGGAGAAAGCATGGAAGAAGTCGGCTACTACGATGATCCGGAGCGCTACCAGGCCGAGTACTCGTTTCTGGCCGCCGATGTGGAATGGTACCGTCGGCACACCCTGGCCCTGGGCGGACCGGCCTTGGTATTGGGCTGTGGCACCGGCCGGCACGTTTTTCACTTGGCCGCGGCCGGCCTCGATGTCGACGGCATCGACAATGCCCCGGCCATGCTCGACTTCGCTCGCAGCCGGGCGGTACCCATGCGCAGCGAAATCACGCGCCGGGTGCAATTTTTCTCGGCCGACATGCGCAGTTTTTCCTTGCCCCGGAAGTACCGGGCCGTACTGGCCCCTTTGAATTGCCTGATGCACTTACATAGCGACGACGAAATGCTTGCCTGTCTCGGCCGGGTCAAGTCGCAGCTTACTTCAAACGGCGGCTTGCTTTTCGATGTGGCCCATCCTCGCCCCGAACTCTTGGCCAGTACCGACGATCCGCGCGGGGTGCCGCTACGAGAAATCCGGGTGCGCGGGGTGACTTACTTGCAGCGCGAGCGTCATGAGTACCATGCCGACACCGGCATCAGCGAAGCCATCTTTCAGTTCGAACCGATGGAGACTGGTTTGTCATCCTTCCAGTGCCGTTTGCGCCTGCGCATGTTTTCACCGACCGAGATAGAAGATTTGCTGAATCGGGCCGGCTTTGTCATCGAAAAAAAGTTTGGCAATTTCCAAGACCAGCCCTTTGGCAAGGACGGTATCAGCCAAATCTTCGTGGCCCGCCCCGCGCTTATTGTTGCACGATGATGAACTCAACCCGGCGGTTTTCACCACGGCCCCGGCGGGTGTTGTTGGGGGCAAGGGGCTGCTCTTCGCCAAAACCCTGGGCCTCAACGCGCAGGGGATCGATGCCCTGAAGCAAAAGGTAATCCCGCACCGATTCAGCACGTTTCTGGCTCAAAGCCAGATTGCCCTGGCTGGAACCCGAGCTGTCGGTATGCCCTTCAATGCGCAGCTTCTTGATATTGACGTTATTGACCAGCACGTCGATAACCCCGTCGAGCAGAATCAAACTGTCTTCGGCAATGACCGACTTGCCCAGCGCAAAGTGAATTTTCTTCTTCACTTCGATCTTGTTCGCCTTGAAGATCACCACCCGGGTCTGGGGCGCCGGGCTCAACTTGAACTCGGCCAACACAGTGGCATCTTCGCCAATCTCAAGCTGCCGGGACTTGGCTAGATAACCCTCGGCAATCGCCTTGACCAAGTATTTGCCCGGAGGCACCGGGGCGGCAAAGACACCGGTCGCTGGCGCCGACTGTAGCTGCAAGTCGCTAGGCCCGGTAATCACAATGTTGGCAAGCAAAGGGGCATCCCCCTCACCGTAAACCGTTCCCGACAAGGTCCCACGCTTGCTCTCCGGTTCCAGCAAGAAATCCAGCTTGGCCACTTCGCCCGCCTGGATCTCCACTTCTAAAGTCATGGGCAAAAAGCCCGCGCGCGAAGCCGCAATGCGAATCATGCCCGCGGTTAGATTGTAGCTTTCGTAGCGCCCTTCGCTCGGCTCGGTGGCCACGGGCGGAAAACCGGCATCAACAAAAGACAAGATGGCCCCGGCAATCGGCTGGTTGTCCAAGGCATTGCGCACCCGCCCACTTACCCGCCCGACCAAGACCGCGGGCGCAGCCTTCACGACCACCGGCTTTTCCACCACCCGCTCTACTTCTTTTTCCACGGTCTTGATAACGATTTTTTCTTCCACCCGCCGGGTCGGATCGAAAGCATAGGTTAGCCCCAACCACAGCATCCAAGGCGGCGTCGAAGGAACCCCGTCCAGATAAGCCTTCTCGCCGCCCAGGCCCATATCCACCGCCAAATCCAAGCTAAGATCGGTTCGGTAGGTGGCCCGCACGCCCGCGGTGATCACCATGGGGATCACGTCGGCATAGCTGGTATCTTCGCCCTTCGAGGCATGGGCCAAGTCGTCGTCTGACACCGAGAGGGGCAACTGCAACTGGTATTCCAAGTAGGGCACAATGGCAAAGGGCCGCAAGTAGGGAAGCGGCGCGTCGAGCCCAATGCTCAGCACTCCACGATGAAAGCGATTAATGCGCAGCGCGAACTGTTCGACATAGTCAAGACTCCGGTCGCCAATCAGCGCGTCACTATTGTCTACCCGCAAGCCAAGATTCACATGGGCCCGCAAAGGCACCCGCGGCACCAGCGGCCGCAAATCAAAGCTGGCCAAGGCCGCCATCCGCAAACTGGTACTGGCAAGATCCGGCGCCAAGCCGCCAATACCCAAGTACAGCTCCGCCGCCATATTGGCGCCCAGCTGCAAATAGGGCATGAGCTGATAAAAACCCTTGGCCCCAAACTGCAAATCCCCCTGGGTCTGGAGCAACTCCGGCCGCGAGAGAGTATTCAAATTGGAACTGTTGCGTACCGAGCCAAAGACTTCCAGATATGGAAGCGGCGTCCAGGCAATCGAAGCCAGACCCACAAAATGCGATTGTTCATAACCACTCTGGCCCAAATAATTCAGAAATCCGTCGGTACCCGTGGAACGAAATCCGCCCCCAAACAGACTCAACCGCACCGTCCCCACCGGAAAAGACCCCGCCTCCATCACCCGCAACAAACCCGTCTCACCCCCCGGCGCCGCCGACCGAAAGCGCAACTCCACCGCCTCCTCACCCGCCGCCAGCCCAGAATAGAAAGTAAAAAAACCAACTATCGCCAGCCATCGCCACTTCATCCGCATCCCTCCGCTAGGAACCAGCCATGCCGGCCCATCCTACGTCAGCCCCCAAATGCCCACAACTCTTTTCCCCAATCCGCCGATTTGTACTTGCGCACAGTTGACAATCCCATCCACTTTTGGTACCAAGCCCGTTAGTTTCTGGTGGGTGTAGCTCAATTGGTCGAGCGCTGGATTGTGGTTCCAGAGGTTGTGGGTTCAAGCCCCATCATCCACCCTTTACTGTGGGTCGTTAGCTCAGTTGGTAGAGCAGCGGACTCTTAATCCGCGGGCCAAAGGTTCGAATCCTTTACGACCCATATTAACAAGCGCCCGTAGCTCAGCTGGATAGAGCGCCGGACTTCGAATCCGTAGGCCGCAGGTTCGAATCCTGCCGGGCGCGTTATGGCAGTAGTTTAATTCGCGCTACCAACCAGTCGAAGCCAAATTCATTCTCGCGCAGTACTGGGTTTACAGCCCTGCAAGGACGGCAAAGCCGGGCGTGCTATTCTGGTTTTTTCTTGGATTTATGACCGCGAATCGGCTCTGACTTCCATTTTTCAATATCGCCCTGTTTCTCATCGAACGACTTGATGTGGGGATAAAGTTTGTAAAATTCTTCTTGGCTCAAGTTCATTACCTTACGCAGCTCTTGGTTGAGCTGCTGGCGACGGGGCTGGAAAAATTCAAAGCCTTCATCCAGACTCTTTTGCTCCAGCATCAGCGAGTCCATGACCGGCACGCCCTCGTCGAAGAAGGCTTGCAGGGCGGCGCGGGCCGCGGTGCGCTCTTGCTCGCTGAGCTGTCGACCCAGGGTTTTAGCAAACTTCGAACCCGGCTCGTTGCCGGTTCGAATCGCCTCCTTGACCAACTCTAAGTCGAAAACACAGATGCTGATCTTGTCGCCCATGCGTCGGGGCATGTCCGGCGGGTAGTCGATGGGCTGGCGAATGAATATGTCAGGATTGTCGTCGTACTTGTGCTTGATGGTAGTTGGCTTGGGCTGAGACACGGCTTGGGCCTCGACGGCGGGGGCCTTGACCGGGGCCGGCGCGGCAACATCACGACGTAGAACACTGTCGGGCTTAGGTCGGTTCAACTCGGGCACCACCACGGGTTTTGGAATAGCCATCGGCTCTGGAGTCGAGCTTTGCCACAAATACAGACCCAGGACCACCAAGAAGGCAATGGTGGCAATGAGCAAGACCCGCAAGCTCATGGGTACTTTGGCGCTGGTCATGTTTCCTCCGGTCATTGGGCGGGACCGTACCAAGATCGACCCACCCTGGTTCGAGCTGCAAATCTATGCCTTATGGTATCGGGCTAGGCTAAGGGATTCAAGCCCAGTAGACAGGCAGGAGGGTAAATCAGTAGGGAAAACTCAGGGCTCAGCCACCGCAGCTGGGTTCGGGGCTGACGGTGACCGTGGCACTACAAGAGTAGTTATAGTAGCAGCCGGCACTAACGACGAACTCGCCGCCTACCGAGGGGGTGTAGGTAATGCTTGACTGGCCACCGCACGCATCATCGTTGCTAGCCTGCTGCGCCCCATTGAGATGCAAGCGCAGATAGGTATCGGTGCTGGTGCTACCGCAGGTCGAGATGGTGTACTCCACCCCGGCGGTCAGGATCATCGGGAATTTTACGGTATCTGGATCGGTATAGGAAGCGCTGTAGGTGCTCGCTGCCGAGTAATCCATGACCGGGCAGGTCCCGCCACCACTACATTCACCACAATCGGCAGCGCAGTTGGCACAATCCTCACCGCTGTCGCAGGAACCGTCGCCGCAGACCACGCCGGGGTCGTCGCCACCGCAGCTGGCCTCGGGGCTAACCGTGACCGTAGCACTGCAGGAGCTGGTCGAGTAACAGCCGGCGCTGATAACAAACTCGCCGCTTGCGGCCGGAGTATAGACGATGGTCGACTGGTAAGCGCCGCCGCAACCGTCGTCATTTTCGGCCTGCTGGGCATCGTTGAAATGCAGGCGCAAATAGGTATCGGTGGTGGTACTGCCGCAGGTGGAGATGGTGTACTCCACCCCGGCGGTCAGGTTGACTGGGAATTTCACCGTATCGGAGTCAGTGTAGGAAGCGCCGTTGGTACCCGAAGCCGAGTAAGACATGACCGGGCAAGTTCCGCCGCCGCCACATTCACCGCAATCGGCTACGCAGTTCGCGCAGTCTTCGCCGCTTTCACAGGAGCCGTTACCACAGACTGGCCCACAGGCACCACAATCGCCGGGACAAGTTGCGCAATTCTCGTCACCATTGCAGCTGCCGTCGCCACAGTAAACCGAGGGCGGGCAGGCGCCACAGTCGGCAGAGCAGCTAGTACAGGTCTCGCCGACATCGCAGGTTCCGTCGCCACAAGTAGCTCCACCGCCATCCGATTCGCCGTTTACCGATCCCAGCAGGGCAACTCCGGAGATAGCATCCCAGGCCCGAACCATCACATACACTTCGCCCGGACCGGAGACGGTGCATGACTCGCGGTTGTCAACCAAGTAGGGCCGACAATCGTAGGAGCTAGTGGTAGGCGCAGAACCCATCTTCACATAGAGATCGCCATCGCCAATGCCACCGAACATGCTGACAATGGCCTCGGTCCCGGTGGCGGGAATGGTGAAATTCCAACGGAGCTCTACCCCGTCGCCGGCGGTAACATTACGATCTTCCAGCACAATATCATAGTCGATGCTGCACTGGTCCGGCGAAGGTTCAACGCCACTGACGTTATATCCAGTCGAGCTGCCACAATGGCCCTCATAGGACCATCCCTGCAAGGTGCGACAGGTGCCGTTGTAGGTCACCGTCCAGTAAGGATGCCAACCAAAGGTAGTGGTTCCAGTAATGCCTTCGGCAAAGCTTGAACCATAGGCGTAGTCTTCATACAGCCGTTCTCCATCGTGCCACATGGTGGCGGCAAACTGCTCGCCCCAAGTAGTTGAATTGCAACCGCCGAATATATAGGCATCTTCATCGCCAACTTGGACCGTGCTGTTACAACCGGGCTGGAGGAGATCTGGCCCGCACCAACCGTACACACAAGTGGGCTGCTCGTCGCTGCCATCAGCATCGTAGTTGCCCTCTTTCCAGGCCAAGAGACGACCGTTATGGGCCCGACCGTGGTTGGCCTCCTCGACCGCACAGAAAACCTGAGTCACGTTGTCCATGGTGACCGCTGCCTGGCTGGTATCAAATTCAGATGTTTCGATCATCCCGCCATTGCAACTCGCCAAACAAACACAACAACAACCCAATACCAGTAGTGTTTTCCGTACCATGGTGAAGCCTCCTCGCTCTGAATGCTCATTTCTTGACATAATATTTGTCGATTTTCCTACCTGGACCATATTTAACAAGAATTTATCTAAGGTCGTCATATGTAATGAAATTAAAGCAAGAAGCCTGCCATAATTACCCTACAAAAAATTATCCTATTATAACATATGGTTAAGTAATAACACCTAGGCATCGATCCGCAGACAAACCTCGCTAAATGCAACCGTCCTGACGGTGAAATGGCAAAACTTGTGCTAAGCATCCAAACTAACTACATTATTTATGTAAACCAAAAGTTGCTCTTTCTGGCAACTTTCTTTTTCCACATGCTCCCCTTCTTCATCCATAAGCGCAACGTTTGGTGTCGGCAGACAAGGAGGCTGGAAAAAAGAAGTGCGGAATTAGTTCTGATAGAATAGGCCCAGGAGACTTTGCTGGTCATCCATCCAGTGGGAGAGGTAGAGTGCGGGAATGGATCAAGGTACAAAAGCAACTGAACTGCTATACCTGGGCGATTCCCTGCGCTTTGCTTTTGAGGCGCGGGTGCTTGGGCACAAGCAGTGGTCGGGCCGGGAGGCATTGGTGTTGGATCAGACGGCCTTCTATCCAGAGTCGGGCGGACAAGCAGCTGACCGGGGCATGCTGGCAGACCTGGCTGTGATCGATGTGCAGAAAGACAAACAGGGGGTAATCTACCATCTAATCGAAGGCCGCTTGCCGCCGGTAGGCACGCAGGTTGCGGGCCAGGTGGACGAGTCTCGGCGGCGCTTGCATATGGCCCAACACACCGGCCAGCATATGCTGTCGCAAGCCCTGACGCGGCTGTTCGATGCGCCTACTCGTTCCAGTCATCTGGGCGAAAGCGGGTGCACCATCGATGTGGGCGGCCCGGTACTGAGCCTCGATAAACTGTTCGAGGCCGAGGCTCTGGTCAACGAAATGATCGATCGCGATCTGACGGTCCGCGCTTGGGTTCCTGCTGCCGAAGAGTTGACCCAGTTGACTCTGCGCCGGCGAGCAAAAGTAAGTGACAATATCCGGGTGGTGGCCATCGGCGACTTCGATCTAATCGCCTGCGGCGGTACCCATTGCACCCAAAGCAGCCAGGTGGGGCTAGTGCTGCTTCAGTCGGCCGAACGTTACAAGGGCATGACCCGGGTGGCCTTTGCCGCCGGTCAAAAAGCACGCCGCCAGGCCCGCGCCCATGGCGACGCTTTGCGGGCAGTGGCCAGGCATTTCAAGTGCCGGGCCGAAGATGCAGCTGATCATGCCCAGCGCAGCCTGCGGCAATCCCAAGAGAGCCAAAACGAGATCAAATCCTTGCGCATGCGCCTGAGCGACGAATTGGCCCACAGTTTGATAGCCAGCCAGACAGCTAAGATCATCAGCGCCGATCTGGGCGGGGTGGATCAGGAAGTGCTGCGCGCGGTGGGCAAGAAGATCATCCAAGACCCGCTACGGGTGGCCTTGTTGTGCGCCCAAGTACAAAGCGGACTGTCAGTACTGGCCATGCGCGGTGCCGACAGCCAATTCGATTGCCAAGATTTCCTGGGGCAGCTTTTTAGCAAACTAGGGGGCCAAGGCGGCGGTCGGCCCGATTTCAGCCAGGGCCGGCTACCCGCGGGTACCGATTGGCTAAGCCAAGTGGCTCAATCAATCTCGCAGAAGCAGTAGGCGTAGATGCCTTGAGGGTCGTTGAGTTGGGCGAGAGAGTCTAGTTGAACCGAGAGGCTACGCAGGAGCTTGCCGGCGGGGGATTGGCTGCCTTTACTTGCTTGCTTAGGAGCAAAGGTCAACATAGCGGAAACCAGCAGATCCTTGACCAGTTGTTCGACGAAAGGCAGATCTTTTTCAAAGTATTTCACTTGGTAGTCTTTGCCCAGCTTGGCCCGGGTAGCGGCCGAGGCGATGGCTTCTTGCAGACCGCCTAGTTTATCGACCAAGCCCAAACGGTGAGCGTCGGCACCGCTCCATACCCGACCTTGGGCAATTTCGTCTACTTTTTCAACCGGTATGTTGCGGGCCTGAGAAACGCGTTTGAGAAAATCCTGGTAGCCGCGTTCGATCAGTTGCTGAATCAAGGCCGCGACCCGGGGCTTGAGTTCCATGTCGGGACGGTAGCCATCGTACAGCCAGGTAGTGCCGACCCCGTCCACCCTCATGCCCAGGTACTTGGCCAGGGGTTTTTGGAAGGTTGGCAACATGCCGAAGATGCCGATGGAGCCGGTGATGGTGGTGGCGCTGGCCCAAATTTCGTCGGCGGCGGTGGAAATCCAATAGCCGCCGGAGGCGGCCACCCCGCCCATGGACACCACCACTGTCTTGCCTTGCTTACGAGCCAACGCGCACTGCTCGCGGATCACTTCCGAAGCCATGGCGCTGCCCCCGGGGCTATCGACCCGCAGTACGATGGCTTTTACCGCATCGTCCTTGCGCGCCCTACGCAAGAGCTCGGCGGTGGAATCGCCACCGATGCTACCCGGAGGCTGTTGGCCATCGCTGATAGTGCCACTGGCAACCACCACCGCCACCAGATCGCCAGTGGCATAGGCACCAAATCGATCTTCGTCTTGGGCCAGGAGATAGTCTTGAAAGCCAACTTTCTTGGCCTTGAGATAAGAGCTAGCGCCGGATTCTTCTTTATTGAGCTGCTCGAACAGCTCGTCCAGCGCCGGCGGCCGGGGACCTACCCAGTCCACCAGGCCGGTTTTCTGGGCCAGTTGGGCGCTGTCACCGGCCAAGGCTTGTAGCTGAGTATCTCCCTTATCGATATAATCCTGCAACACTTGCCGGTCTAGTTTGCGGGCCGCGGCCACGGCGGTCAGATAAGACTGCCACAAATCGCCCAGCCACGCGATGTTGGCCTCGCGGGCGGCTTCAGACATGTCGTTGCGCAAAAAGGGCTCTACCGCTGACTTGAATTTGCCTACCCGGATGATATTGACGTCGACCTCCAGCCGATCGAGGCCCTCTTTGAAATAGCTACGCTTGCGCCCAAAGCCCTGCAGAATCACCAATCCCAGGGAATGGAGCTGGACTTTATCAGCCTGGGCGGCCAGATAGTAACTGGTGGCATCATAGCTGTCGGCATAGGCGATGACCCGCTTGCCGGTGGCTTTGAAAGTAGAGATGGCGCGAGCAATGTCTTCAAGCATGGTCAGTTTGGCGCTGCTCAAAGAGCCCAGGTCCAGATACAAACCCCGAATGCGTTCATCGGCACTGCCGGCCTCGATGGCATCAACGATGTCCTTGAGCAGGGTCTCGCTGGCCGTGTTGCCGCCCTCCAGTTCTGCCAGGGCTTGCTGCAGCGGATCGCCCGTAAGCTGTTCGACGATGGTGCCCTTGGGTTC
>JAUVBB010000419.1 GCA_030591445.1 Deltaproteobacteria bacterium
CAAGAGTTCGGGTGTTTCAAGCGGCTAGTCGAGTCGGGCGCGGCTCTTGAGCGAGGGCCTGGCGTTGGCGCAGCTTTACCATCCCAATGTGGTGACCGTTTTTGATGTGGGCACCCACCAGGATTCGGTCTTCATCGCCATGGAGTACGTAGAAGGCCGGACGCTGCGGGAATGGCTGAAGCAGAAAAAGCCGGCGCAGAAGGATGTGCTTGATATTCTCAAGGCGGCGGGGCGCGGCTTGGTGGCGGCGCACAAGCAGGGGATTGTGCACCGGGATTTCAAGCCGGGCAATGTGATCATCGGCGAGGACGGCCGGGTACGGGTGCTGGATTTTGGGCTGGCTCATTCTACCACCCCGGAGGGCAAGAAAACGGCGATGGAGGAAAGCGGCGAATATTCGTCTAGTAGCTCCGACAGTGGCGACAAGCCGATGCCGGATCTGGCGGCTTCGCTGGGCTCGGGCGAGTCTATCCCCAGCCGGGAATTGATGGCCAAACAGGCGCTGGCCACATCCTTGGATCCAGAGCGCAGCCTTTCTGAATCGGGTTCCGCCCCCACCGGCGATCTGCTCAAGGGTTTGTTGCTTTCTTCCCTGACCCGAACCGGCACCCTGATGGGAACGCCTTACTATATGTCTCCCGAGCAACACCGCCGACAGCCCACCGACGAACTGTCGGATCAGTTTAGCTTCTGCGTGGTCTTGCACGAGGCGCTTTATGGCAAGCTGCCTTTTGCCGGTACCCGCTATCTGGAATTTGCCCGCAATGTGGTCAAGGGCCGGCTCCAGCCGACCCCAACCGATGCCAATGTGCCGGGCTGGATCTCCCGGGTGCTGCAGCGAGGGCTACAGGCCAAGCCGGACAAACGGTACGACTCCATGCAGGTCTTGCTCGAAGAGCTCGATCACGATCCGGCCGCCGCCCGCACTCGCCGCTTGACCATTGCCTCTTTCCTGACCTTGGCCCTCCTGGCCGCCTTTGGTATCTGGGATGGAGTGACCCGCGACTCGCGGCGTTGCCAGGGCGCCGAGACCCGTCTGGATGGTATCTGGGACTCGGATGTCGAACAACGGGTTCGGACCGCTTTTGGCAAAACCGGGAGACCCTACGCCGCCGGAACTTTTCAAAGGGTGAAAAAACACCTGGACCTCCGCCGCGATGCCTGGGTGGGCATGTGGACCGAGGCCTGTGAAGCCACCCATATCCACGGCAGCCAGTCGGGCAAGATGCTCGATCTGCGCATGCATTGTCTCGATCGCAAGCTCATCGAGTTCAACGCCCTTACCGAGTTGTTCTCCCATCACGCCGACGGCCGAGTGGTGGACAAAGCCGTGCACGCCACCCTGGCCCTGTCGACTCTCGACCGCTGTGCCGACAAAGAAGCACTGTCGGCTGCTTTTCCTCCCCCGGAGGATCCCGAAATTCGTGCCCGGGTGCAGAAACTGCAAAAAGAGCTAGAAGACGTTCGCGCCCTGACCACTTCCGGCAAAGTCCCAGAAGGCTTCGAATTGGCGCAAAAAGTGCTCAAAAGAGCCGAGGCGACCGATTTTAAGCCCCTGATTGCCGAAAGCATGTATGCGTTCTCGGAACTGAATACGAAACTGGGTCATTACCAAGAGGCAGAAAAACTCTTTCGCAAGACCCTGGTGCTTGGCGCCGAGGCGCGTCACGACGAAGTGGTGGCCAAGGCGGCCAAAGAATTTCTTTATTTGACGGGTTACAAGCTGGGTCGCTATGAGGCGGGGTTGCAATCTTACCCGTTGGTGGAAGGGGCGCTGGTACGCGGTGGAAACGACCCCAAACTAAGAGCCAGAACCATCAGTGTGGTGGGTATCTTGTTGGAGCGTCTGGGCCGCTACCAAGAATCGGTGCAGCACGAGAAACAAGCGCTGGCTCTGCGCACCGAGGCCCTGGGCGCCGAGCATCCCGCTACCGCGTCTTCCTTGAATAACCTGGGCATTGTCTACGAGCGCATCGGCGAATACGAAGAATCGCTGCGCTATCATCGGCGGGCGCTGGCCATTCGCGAAAAAGCCTTAGGTGATCGGCATATCAGTGTGGCCGAGTCGCTCAACAACCTGGGCATCGTTTTGCAGCGCAACGGTGACCTCGACGAGTCGCAAAAAGTGTTGGAGCGCGCCGATGCTCTGTGGGCGGCAGCCCTGGGCGAGGAAATTCCAGTGCGCGCCCACGCCATGAACAATCTGGGCAATGTTTTCAATGCCAAGGGCCAATGGGATAAAGCCATGGAGCAATATGGAAAGGCGCTTGGCATTTGGGAGAAGAGCGCGGGCATGAATCACTCGAACTTGGCCCACCCCTTGACCGGCATGGGCCAGTGCAGTCTTGCCCTGGGCAACATCAGTGCGGCCCGCAAATATCTCGAACGCGCACTGGCCATTCGCCAATCCAAGGCCGGCGATCCCAACTTCCTGGGCGAGACCCAATTGGCCCTGGCCAAGGTTCTGTGGCGGGCGGACAAAGAGAAACAGCGCGCGGCCGGCTTAGCCGGTAAGGCCCGGCAGACCTTTTCTCAAGCCAAGGGGAAGTATTGGCACCAAAAACTTGTCGAAACCGACGAGTGGTTACTCGATAACAATATTTCCCTATAGTCTATCGATACTGCTAGGCAACTATCTGAGTTGGGCACCGGCGACAATCTCTGAAACTGCTTCTTCCCATTCGATGGCCATGATGTGCACGCCGTGGATGCCGGGGATTTCTTTCATTTGCTGGGCGGTCTCGATGGCCAGGCGGATGCCCTCTTGCTTACGGAGTTTCTTGTCTACCCCTTTGATGCGAGCGATCACGGCCTCGGGAATATCCATGCCGGCTACCTTGGTGGCCATATAGCGGGCCATGCCCAGGCTCTTGATGGGGGTGATGCCGGCCAGGATATGGGTCTTTTGGTCCAGGCCGCGGTCGCGTACCCCTTGCATCCACTGGGCGAACTTCTCTACGTTGAACACGCACTGGGTCTGGATGAACTGGGCGCCGGCGGCCACTTTTTTGGCCAGGCGCGGGACCCGGATGGCAAAGGGGTCGGCAAAGGGATTGGCGGCGGCACCTAGAAACAGCTGCGGGCGTCCGTCGACTTCATCGCCGCCGGCAAACTTACCTTCGTCGCGCATCTGCCGGGCGATTTGCAGTAGTTGGATAGAGTCGATGTCGTAGACATTCTTGGCCTGGGCGTGATCGCCGAAGCTCTGGTGATCGCCGGAGAGACAAAGCAGGTTGCGGATGCCCAGCGCGGCGGCGCCCAGCATGTCGCTTTGGGCGGCGATTCGATTGCGATCCCGGCAAACCATTTGCATGACCGGATCGATGCCCTCGGCCAGGAGCAAGGCGCTGCCGGCCAGGCTGCACAGGCGCACCATGCTGGTCTGGTTGTCGGTTACGTTGCAGGCGTCTACCTGACTTTTTAGCAAAGCTGCCTTTTCGCGCATGACTTCGGGGCGGGCGCCGCGGGGCGGGCCGGCTTCGGCGGTGACGGCGAATTTTCCCTGGCTGAGTACGGCTTCTAGTTTTCCCATGGATTTAGTCACGTGCTTTCCCCTACTTCAGGTCTTCGCGGTTGACTTTGCGCAGGCCGCCGTGGCGGGCGCGGGACCAGTCGGCCGGTTCCAGGATTTTTTCGTATTGATCTAACTGGCCCAGGGCTTCTAGGCGGTCGATGATCAGTTGCCAGCCGCAGGCGAGTTCGGGGTCGAGTTCGCAATGTCCCGCGCTCGAGCCGCCGCAAGGCCCGTTCATTAAACTTTTGGCGCAGCGGGTCACCGGGCAGATGCCGCCGGTGAGGTGAAGTTTACAATCGCCGCAGGCCTGGCAACGCTCAACCCAGGTGCCTTTTTCTTCGGCCACCCCCAAAAACAGGGTATTGAGCGCGGGCAAGACCGCAATCGAGCCTAGGCGCTCGGCCATCAACTGCACGCCGGCGCCGCAGGCTAGTGATAACACCGCTTGGTGCTCATGGGCCTGAGCGGCGATGGGCTCGATAAATTCCGGGTCGCATTGCCGCTCGATGGTGACGGTCTCGACGCTGATCTTCTTGCCTTGGGTCTTGCCGGCCACGCGCAGCAGCCGGGCCAGTTGCTCGGTTTCTTTTTCGCCACCGGCGGCACAAACGGTCACGCAGCCGTGACAACCCACCAACAAGACCCGTTCACTGGCGCCCAGGGCGGAAAGAATTTCATCGAGGGGTTTTTGTTCGGCAACAATCATTTTGTATTCTCCACCTGCGGCACAATCAGGCCGCCGTCGAGCAGGAACAAGACTTGGGCGCTCTCGCCGGCCTCGGCCAGAGCTTGGTCGATGGCTACCGGCAAAGTACGAAAGGAGCGAATCGAGATTTGTTCCAGCAAGCCCTCTGCCAGATCCGTCACGGCCCACATCTGGGCCCATTGGCCGACTTCGGCCATCTTGGCCGCCTTGTGATAGCCCAACACGTAATGATGATCGATTTGCTGCAAGGCTTCGGCCGGGCTGGAGGCAGAGGCGAGCAAGTCGAAAAAAGTTTGTTCACCTATGCCGTCGCGGCACTGGGCCACCAGGATCAGAATGCCGCCTTCGCGCAGCGCGTGTTTGGCATTGTCGATTCCTTTTTGGGCCTGGTACAGGTCGATGTCGCCCGGGCATTTGACCACCGAGACCACCACCGCGGCCTTTTTGGCGATCGGGGCGGCGAAGACTTTCCGGGCCTTTTCAGTGGCGACCGTCAGCGAAGCGTGAATATCGCCGGCGGCGGCGGCATAGATCCGATGGTCGCGGTCGAGCACGGTGTTGATGGCAAAGATTTCCTTCTTCACCGACTGTAAGGCGTCGACCATGTCCTCGTGGACCGGGTTGCCCGCTAGCGCCAAGGCCCGCGCCTCGGGGCGCAAGGCCAGCTTATGGTTCTGGGTAATGGTGTCGTAGGCGGCGATGCCGGGAAGAAAGGACTTGCGCCCACCGGTATAGCCGGCAAAGTAATGGGGTTCGACCGAGCTGATAATGGCGATTTTATGGGCTTCGACGCCCAGGCGGTTGATACGCATCTCGGTGCCATTGCTCGAGCGACCGACGAAGACCATCTCTTCATCCGCACGGGCGTCGTGGGCGAAGATGCGATCACGGAAGCGTTCGAGATGATGGCCAAAGATCTGGCGGTACTCGTCTTCGGTGGGGGCGCGGTGGATACCGGTGGCCACCAGGAAGCGCAGATCGACCCCCGCCAGATCATCCACCAGGATGTCGAGCACCCGGGCGGTGGGAGTAGGGCGGGTGCCGTCGTTGACCAAAATCAGGAGATCGCGGGCGTCTTCGACGAAGGCCCGAAAGCTGACCGAATCAATCGGGTTTTGCAGGGCTTGGCTAAGAGTGCGGCTCTCGTCGCCGACTTCTACCGGGTTCGCTTCGACAACAGCGGCCACCCGCGCGTCCGGCAGTTCCAGCGGGATGGAGCCGTCCTTGCCGTAGGGAATGTTGAGTTTCATGGTTCCCGGGCCTTCCCGAGGGGTCCCTGGGCCCGGATCTGGTCGACAAAAGTGCTGACGGCAGCAACAAAGGCCTTGGGATCTCCCTTGGCCACGATTTCTTCCTGTATGCGTTTCTGATCGACGCCGATGCCGGTAAGCAACTTGCCCAAGACGTCCAGCCGGGCCTGGGTCCGGTGGCTACCGCCGTGATCGCAATCATCTTCGGGACAGCGGGTGACCAGTACGCCCCAGGCGCCGTGTTCTAGGGCGTCGAGTACCAGCTCGCTGCGCAGCCGTCCCGAACAAGCGGTGAACAAGACCAGGTACTCGGCCGCGGTATCCGGCTGGGCCATCTGGGCCATCTGGAAGCCGGGCGAGTTGGACCAGGTGCAGGCAAAGACGATGACCTTGGCTGCCGGATTGTTTGGATCGGACAGAAAGCGCCGGATTTGTTCGCGCAGCTCATCGGGATTGGTGCCGAAGCCCCGGCGAATGGAGATGGCCTGGGCCGAACAGACATCAAGGCAGTTGCCGCAGCTTTGGCACTTGAGTCGGTCCACCACCACCCGATCACCGATAAAGGTCCGGGCCTCGTGCCCGCACCTGCGCACGCAATTGAGGCAGCGCACGCAACGTTCATCATCGGTGATAGAAGTGGTGCCCGTGACCTCGAAGCCGGCATCGAGCAAATCGGCGCGGGCATCGGCAAAGACTTTTGTCAACGGCACGCCGGAGGAACAAGCGTTCTCACAGCGCAGGCAGTGGAAGCACTCGAAGAGTTTTTCGGCGATGTAGTTGGAGGGTTCCAACTCGCCGTTGAGCATGCCGTAGAGCATGGTCAGCTTGGCCCGGGGGGCATCGACTTCCCAGCGAG
>JAUVBB010000159.1 GCA_030591445.1 Deltaproteobacteria bacterium
AAAAACCCTGATAGCTAAGAAAGGCGCGCGCAAGCTCCACCGGAGCCAAAACCGGCACCGCCAGCAGCATCAACAAAAGCACATCCCCTACCCGGCCCGCGTCGTGATGCACCAGCCGGACCATACTCTGCCGCGGCGAGATCAACACCCCACCTAGCCGTCCCAAGCAATCAATTCCAGGCACTTTGCTCTCCTCTCCCGCGCAGTCTGCTACGACAGCCATGCCAAGTCAAAGGAGTCGGCTACCCGGAAGTGCTTGCAGCCCTCTCACGCGTGAGAAACCGCCCTCAGCCGATCTGAACAACGATAATATCATGCAATTACCATATGTTACTCCAATAGTTCCAAGTCATCGACAACTTGATCGCCAAGGCCATGTTTCTCACCAGTGAGACAATCACCTTAACGGACCAGAAAGCATGAATCTCAATTTACTCTGTCATTACAATCTATTACACCGAAGTTCGCAGAATTTTTCCGTTCGGCACGAATCTTCCATTAGTCAGCATGTGTATACGCATGATTCGCAGAGTGCGGATTTTGACATTAAGGCGGTTCCATTGATGGCAAACGAAAGAAAAAAGGAGAAGGAAATGAGAGGCAAAATCTTAGTGGCGATGGGTCTGAGTGTTTTACTGGCGGCTCCTTTAGCATTGGCTGGCAATGGTGGTGGTTCTAGTGGGGAACTGGCTTCGGGTGATCTAACCCAGGATCAAACCAGGGATCAAACCCGCGACCAGATCCGGCAACAAAAGCGTGACCAGTCGTGTCAACAAGATCAAGATGGCGATGATGCCACCGTGATGATGTATTCCGCGGACGGGGATGTGGCGCAGGATCAAATCAAGGATCAAACCCGCGACCAGATCCGGAAACAGGATCGGAAGCAGATACGAGACGAAACCAACCAAACCGCGGGCGATGACGCTACGGTCATGATGTATGCTGCCGACGGGGACGTAATCCAGGATCAAACCAGGGATCAAACCCGCGACCAGATCCGGCAACAAAAGCGTGACCAATCGTGTCAACAAGATCAAGCTGGCGATGATGCCACCGTAATGATGTTTACCAGCCCAGACGGCATGGTAACCCAGGATTCCCAGAGAATCATGACCCGCGGTAACTATCGTCGCACCAGTGTAATCAACGTTCTCGGTGGTCCGGGCGTCCTCGCTCCCAGCGCGGCCGTGAGTGACAAAACTGTGCTGGCAGGCAGCGGACAAGGTGGCAGTGATTCCACTGCCGATGCGGCCTCCTCCGGAAACGGTTCCGGTTCTGGCGCTGCAACTGGTGATGCCCCCGGCGATTGCACCGGCACCCAAAACGCTGGTGCTTGTGCCCAAGGAGCATGCAGTAGCGGTTCGGGCGGCGGCGGCGGCGGCGGCGGCAGTGGCAGTGGCGGCGGTGGCAGTGGCAGTGGCGGCGGTTGATTCAGTAAGCCTTTGACAATCCGCGCGGGGCAGCGACGACTGCCCCGCGCTTTGCTCATTGAAGAAATGAAAATGATCTGCTCATCGACAAAAACTGAAAACAACACTCGGAGATCGGCAACTCTCACCTTGCTGGCAACGGGAGTGCTGCTGCTGGTCGGCTTTGGTGGGTCGGCGCGGGCCGGGCGGGCAATCATCGCTCCTTGCGAGGACCGCACCGGAACCGCTCTGGGTCGACAAGCCACCGCAACTCTGCACCGGGAGTTACGATCGCTCGGGGTGAGTTTTTTACGCCAGGGACCGCAGTGGCAACAAGCCAGTTTCCGCCGCAGCCTACGGCAGCCGGCCCGGGTTAGAAAAATAAGCAGAAAATATCGGCTTTCGGGACTCATCAGAAGCGTGGCCTGGAAGAACAAACGTGGCTACACCTTGGTATTCCTGCTGGTGGATCCAGACGGCAAGGTCTCCTTGCGCCGGGTGATGAAACTCAAAAAAGCCCGGGCTCCCAAAGGGCGGATCTTGCGGGTGGCCAAGGCCATGGCCGGTAAGTTACGAGAAAAGCCGACAAGTCCGAAAGAGATCATAGTAGTGAATACCATCGCGACCCGCCCGGCGCCAAAACCCGAGACCGCTAAGAAGAGCCAGGCCCTGGGCAAAGCTCCCGCCGGATCGCGCGCCCATGTCCAGGCCTCCGTCCCCGACCGGATCCTAGCGCAGCCCGAGAAGCAGAAACTTAGCGACAAGTTGACGGCCGAAATCACCATGGGCACATTGGTCTCCGACAATGTCTTTTTGAACCGGAAAAGCAGCGGGGACATCGTAATGCGGCCGGCGGCCAAATTGGCCGTTGACTTTGGTCAGATGTGGAGCGCGGGCTATAGCGGTGAAGTAAATATTTACCAACAGCATGCCGAGTTACTTTCCAGCTGGCATGAGGTCTACCTGTTCGTCAACCCGGCCTGGGGGGAGCATCGGGAGAATCAACTGGTGGTCGAGAGTTCCTTCGGCATGTTGAAGAACCAGCGGGAGTTCTCTCCCTTCGATTACCTACAAGGGAAGGGTTCGATCCGGCTAAACTTTTCTCCCTGGCGCTGGTTAAGTTGGGGCGTCTGGGGCACGGGCGCTTACCGCTTCTTCGACTATGATCGTTCATCCTGCTCGATCGATAGCTGGGCCGGAGGCTGGCTAAGCCTTGCGCTGGGATCCAAAACCCGCTTGGCGCCCCGAGCAAAGTACGGATTTCGCCACTATACCCAGCCCGAGACTTCTATTTCGCAGGATCAGCAATACGAGCTGGGCCTACAGTTTACCCAAGCGCTGTGGCCCTGGGCCGGCATGCGCCTCGATTATGCCTATATCAGCGCCCTCGGTAATTCCGGCATGATCGAGCATATGGTGACCCAACAACAAGCCTCATACTTGGGATGGGATTTTCTCTTCTCGGGACACCAGGCACGGCTCGATATCAAACAGATCTTGGGCAAACATGTCAGCGTAGGCAGCGGACTCTCCTTCAGCGAACGGAAATACGCCGGCTGGCCCGCGTACGACGAGTTGGGAACGGCTCTGGAGAAAGACCGCAGTGACCTGGTTCTTTCGGCGACGGGCAACCTGGGCCTGGTCTGGAAGTTTGCTCGGGGTCAACGCGGAAGCCCGGCCCATCAGATAGGCGCCAGCTTCGAATACCGCTATATTCGCCAATGGTCCAACAGCCAATGGTTCGACACCGTGGCCCACGCCGGCAGCGTGGCCTTATGGGCATCCTGGTAGGCAATCGAAGACCGGACAAAGGGTACTGCTCAGGAACCCCGCTTCAGCGAATCGAAAATCCGGTTCATTTCATGGTTGGCTTTTTCAAAGTGGTTGCCGGTAATCAGGCGGAGAATCTCTCGCACCTGATCGGAAAAGCGCGATTTGACTGATTGGGAGGCCAAGGCCCGATGCAAACGCGAAAGTTTGCGATCGAGGAAAAGCTGATCCACGGCCAGCTCATCAATAGCTGATTCGAGTTCACGAAGGTTCTGCTCGGCGCCGGCAAGATCACCGACCCGCAGAAGACGGGAGGTACGCTGCCGGTAGCCATCGATGGGCCGGCTATCTCCAATGCGAATGCCCTTGCGCTGTAAGCGTTGGCGCTGTCTTTGTAAGGCCTGTCTTAACCCTGTGCGGGCATTTTCGTTCGACTCCTCGGCCGCCGCCGTTTTGGCTTTTTTCGCGATCAGGGAGTTTGCGATTTTTCGCCTCTTCTTGGCCGCGGCCTTTTTCCTAGCAGCAGCTTTCTTCTGGTCGCGTTTTTTTCGCTGTTTTCTTTTTTTCTTTCGCGTCCTTCTTTCGGGAGGGTTCTCGTCCCGGATTGGAACCGATGCGACCGTGGGCAAGGACTCGATCTTGTCGACCAAGGGTACCCCAGCGTCGATGGCTACCATGGCCGGTTTTTCTGCCGGTACCACTGGTTCCGGGGAAACCACGGGGCTGGTGTCGGTCGGGTCAGTCGTGTCGGCCGGGGTGGGTTTGAAGATCTGATGCAGGGTCAATGCGCTTGCCCCGACCGCCGCCAGCAAGACTAGCCAACGGGCGGATCTGGCCCAGCGGCGCGACCGGCTACCCACCGATGCCTTGCGCTGGGAAGTGGCAAGCGGTGCCGGCACCGTGCGGGTGGTCGGCTCGGGTCTGGATTCGGCTTTGGGCGACAAGGACCGGACCTCGCCTAATTCGGGGTCACTGGCCGGCTGGGCGGATTCGGCGGGCTTATTCGACATGTCCGACAACAGGTTGGCTAACTCGCCACCGTCGGGGGAACGGGGCGCCCGGTCAAGATATTGGCCCAAGGCCTGGACGAAAACCGAGGCGTTGGCAAAACGCAACTCTGGTTCCGGGCGCAGGGACCGCTTGATAATTTCCTCCAACTCGGGCGGAAAATCGGACCGGCTGTTGCGAATAGATCGCCAAACAGGCTGGGTGGCTGCATCTAGCAGATCGATCTCCCGTTTTCCTTGCAGATATCGCTCCAAGGTCGACAACTCGAAGAGAATCAGCCCCAAGGAGTACAAATCGGAAACCGGGCCGACATTATCACCGCAGGCCTGTTCCGGGGAAAGATACTCGAGCTTGCCCTGGATCGAGCCTTGCATGGTCTGATCGGTCTTAACCGTGGACTTGGCGATGCCGAAATCGCCCAGCTTCAAATCGCCATCCCGCGAAATAAGAATGTTCTTCGGGTTGACGTCCCGGTGAACCACCTGCAAGGGACGGCCTTCCCCATCACACAAGCCGTGGATGTATTCCAGACCGCGGCAGATCTCGCGACCAATCCAGGCGACCAGGGTCGGATCCATGAATCGGGGCCCGTCACGCAGGTAACCCAGGACCTGGGCCAAGTCGCAGCCATCGACCAGTTCCAGGCAGATAAAGAGTTCGCCCTCAACCTCGCCTAGTTCGAAGATCTGAACCAGATTCCGGTGGCCGAGCGCGGACATAATGCGCCCTTCGTGGAGAAACATGCGGCGGAAACGCTCGTTGCGGCTCAAGCGCGGGAGAATCTTCTTGATGGCCACGGTTTTTTCGAAGCCGTAGGGGCCACTAAGCACAGCACGATACAGCTCGGCCATTCCGCCAACGGCCAAGCGCTGAAGCAGTTGATAGCGGCCGAATGCTTGCCCGGCTGGCGTCATTTCCGGGTCAACCCATGCTTGCTCAGCAGGCGGTAGAAAGTAGGCCGCGGAATGCCGGTTTGCTTACAGGCCCGGGCGACCACTCCGTCGGCAACTTCCAAGGCCGCGGCCAGATACAGCTTTTCGAAGCGGTTGACCAAGGTTTCGCGGGCGAGAGCAAATGGTTTGCTCATCAGATCGGCGGCCAATTCGCCTTGGCCCCTGTCGGCCCAGGAAATCGCCTGCTGCGGTTGGTCGGGAAACAGCAGGATCCGTTCCACCACGTTGCGCAACTCGCGCACATTGCCCGGCCAGTCATGATTGACAAAAAGGGAGAGCACATTATCCGAGACCACCTCGGCCGGGTTCAGCTCCGGCCGCAGCTTCTGCACCATGCTGCGGGCTAGCAAGGGAATGTCCTCGATTCGATCCCGTAGCGGCGGCATGACCAGGCGCACTACCGAGAGGCGAAAGTAGAGATCTTGCCTAAATCGACCGGCCTGCACCTCGGCGAGCAGGTCCCGGTTGGTGGCGGCGATGAGCCGCACGTCCACGCTCCGATAACGATTCTCACCCAAGCGCTTTACTTGCCGCTTGTCCAGTAGGCGCAGCAAGGCCAGCTGTTGGGCAGCATCGATCTCGCCGATTTCATCCAGAAATACCGTGCCCCCGTCGGCCGATTCGAATACCCCGGCGCGATCCTGATCGGCGCTGGTGAACGCGCCTTTCTTGTGGCCAAACAGTTCGCTTTCTATCAGGGTGGGCCCGATGGCCCCGCAGTCGAGTACCACAAAAGACGCCTGACGCCGCGGGGAAGCCAAATGGATAGCCTCGGCGGCCAGATCCTTGCCGGTGCCCGACTCGCCTTCCAGCAACACGATCGAGTCCGAAGGCGCCACCCGCTCGAGAATGGCGAAGACCTGCCGCATGGGCAAAGACCGGCCCAGCAGCGCGCCGAAGACCGACCGCGAACTAAGTGGATACTGCTTACTTTGGTCCAGAACCAGCAGCTGGAGCCGGGACTCGCCAACGAGAATTTCCTCGCCACCGCCAATGACCGCCTGCCGCAAGCGCAAATTGCCAATCCGGGTTCCGTTTTTGCTGCCCAGATCCCGGAGCAAAAAGCCATCTTCGACCGGGACCAGCTCGAAATGGCGGCGGGAGACCGAAGTGTCGCTGAGGGTCAGATCACACTCGGGAGCGCTGCCGACGATGATTCCCCCGGGTTTCATAGCCACGGCCAGATCCCGGTCCGGACCCGCGCGCACACGCAATTTGGCTTCGCGCACCTCCAGCAGGTCTGGTTCTCCCCGCCCCGCGATCACGCGCGTGATCGAATCAGGAGATATGGAAGATTTGCGCTTCATGCTCTCCTCATTGGCATTGCCAAACCGCGCCGCCTACATCCACACATTGCTCAGAAAATTCGGCACAACTGCCCATCTGCCGACAATCCTCCCGGCACTGGCCGATGCGAGGCAAACATCCTGTTCCCGCCACGCAAGCTTGTTCATCGTCAGCGCAGATTCCTTCCAGACAAGGCGGCGGGAAACACTGACCAGTGTTTCTATTGCAAGTATGGTTAATGCTGTCGCATTGGAAGTTACTCTTACAAGGCCACGGGTCCTGGACCACGCAGCTAGAGCCGGCTTGATAGCTATCGAGTCGGTAGTTTTGACAATCGGCATCATCCGCGGCTTCGATCCAAAAAAAGCGATCCCACAACTCTTCGCAGACGTTGTCGGCCATGGTACCCGGTTGGAGGGCACAGCGGGCCGGCCCCAATAAGCCGGACTCCGGATCGCAGATCAGATCCGCCTGAAAACCTAAATTGCCGTCGTTTTCACAAGAAGTCTCCGGCGCACAAGGCCCGAAGCTCTGTAGAACCGGGCTCTCGATACGCAGAGTGAAGCCGGGATTGCCTTCCCGATCTCGCAAGCCCATGCCAGTGGTGTCGACAAGCTCGGGATCTAGAACCAGCATGATACCGTCGATGCCAGTGTCGAACTGATGGCACTCATCCGGAAAGAATGCCCACATTTGCGTGCCCGCCGGGCAGAGCACGGGCGCAAGCCACTGGCCGGCAACCGGTACTGTCTCCTCCGTGCCCTCTGGCGAGACCACCAACAGGACCTGCGCGTTTTTAGCCAACGCTTCGGCAGCCAGCGGCTTGGTGACGTGGAGGGCCAGGGCTGCCAGTTGGACCTGGGTCGGCAGCAAGTGAGGCACCACCGCCACCACTCCCGGCCGGCGGTAGGCCCGGGCCAAGTTGAAGGGGACCGCCACGGTGACGGTCTCACCGGAGCTGAACAATGTCCGGGGGGCAATGCCTCCGTAAGCGATAACCACTCCATCCCGGTCAAGACCGCGAACGCGAACGCCAGTCTCCTTGTCCGCGTTCTGACCAGGCAACACGCGGATGGTAGGCAAATTGTTGGGGTCGGAGATCGACAGGACTGCCAGCAAGTCCGAGATACCGTCTTGGTCGGGATCCACCACGGTAAAATCACCGGCGGCGGCACCGGCCAAGCCGTCGAAACCGACCTCGGTATGCAGAAGCAATTCGAGGCTACGAATACCAGCGGCAAGCTCTGCCGATGAGTTCATTCTCGCTTCCGGAATCAAGCTGATCAAAATGGCGTCTTCGTCACCGCCATCGATGCCGTCAGAACATCCCACCCAGCCCAGGGCCAAGACAAGCATCGTAAGCGTAGCAACCCGGGGCTTGCGCTTGTGGGCCGGGCTCCTCACGGCAGTGTCAGTGTATGCTCCCAATTCGTTCCCGGGCCTCCGTCTTCGTTGTTCAGGCCAATCACCAGCCCAGTGGTAATAAACGCCACTACGGCTCCGGCAATGGTCCAGCTTTCCCAGCGTTGGTACCAAGCCTTTACTGCTTGCGGTTGCGGATGGAGTCTTTGGTGCAACAGCAGGAATCTGGTCAAAAAGACCTTATCTGTGTCCCCCTGCGCCTCGACAAACTCCGTCGCTACCGTCTGGGTGGCACAGTTGGCCATTTGCACCCGCAGCACCTGGGTATTGCCCATGCCCGCCACTTTGCCGGCCACCACGATATTGGCCCGTAGACGCCTGCCCAATTCGAACAGCATGGAATCTTGCCCAAAGCAAGACCACCAGGCCGAAGCCGGACCACACACTTTGCGCACGGCCCGGTCTACCTTCTCATCCGCCACCATCCGCAATTCACCCTCGTCCGACAAGGCCCGAACCATCATTTGCCGAATCTCGGCACAACGCTGATCCGAGGATCCCACGCAAACCAAGGGCAAGACCACCGCATCCGTGCTTCTTACCCCGGTTTCAGCCGCCGCGACAGATACTGTGCAAACACCCACAACAATGACCCACATCCACTTCCACACCGACTTACTCCGCGAATTATTCATCTATTATCAAGTAGATCACGGAACGGGACAGGGAGTCAAATCCAGCAGCTTTGACCGACACCCCAAGATTCTGACAATGGATAAATTTTGCTAACGTTCACAACGTTTGATAGTCTAACGTTATGAACGTTAACAAAAAGAACGAGGCGCTGTTTCGCGGAGAGATAGAACAAAAAGGGCTTTTCCCTCATCTGGAAGAGATAGCTGAGGCAGCCTTTCGTTTCAGAGTCGAGTTTGGATTGGGTGAATTACCTCGAGAACCCGGTATTTTGATCGTCCGGGGGCCAAGGCAATATGGAAAAAGCACCTGGCTTGAAGGAGAACTGAAAAATGCGATTCAGCGCCACGGACCAGGCAGTGGGTTTTACTTGAATGGAGACGAGATCACGAACGAAAGAGCCTTGGCGGAGGCTATCCTGGAATTGGTGACGCTTTTTTCGAAATCGGCAAAAATTCGTCGGATATTTATCGATGAGATCACGGCGGTTGCCAACTGGCAAAATGCAGTCAAGCGATTGGTAGACGACGGCAGTTTGCGCGGAGTGCTTCTGGTAACAACGGGATCCAACTCGACCGACTTAAGACGAGGCAGCGAACGACTGCCGGGAAGAAAAGGCAAGTTGGATCGAAGTAACTATTTGTTCACCCCCATCCCCTATAGAGAATTCAAGCGAGTTTGCGGCAAGAAGCTAAAAGCAAAAACCTTGATTGCCTACTTGATGTCCGGTGGCTGCCCGTTGGCAGGCAGGGAACTGGCAGCACGTGGCCGTCTGCCCGAGTATGTGCCCATCATGATTCACGATTGGATTTACGGGGAGTGCGCTGCCAGCAAGAGGCCCCGCTCTTCTCTCTTAGCGGTTTTTGAGCAATTATTAAAGCGAGGAGGAACTCCCCTGGGCCAGGCAAAACTGGCCCGGGAAGCAGGTCTGGCCAATAACGCGGTTGCCGCCGGCTACATTGAATTATTGGCCGACTTGATGTGCGTTGGCATTGCCCAAAACTGGGATGCATCAAAAAACATTCGTCTGACACGAAAGCCAGCCAAATACCACCTAATCAATCTCCTGGCAGCCCTGTCCTGGGATCGAAACAAGATCCGTACCGTGGCTGATTTTGAAGCGCTGCCGCCCAAGGAACAAGGCAAGTGGTTCGAGTGGCTGGTGGCCCAGGAGCTTTGCCGCCGAGCGGCCATCCGCGGAGATGAATTCCCGGAGCAAATGATTTTCTGGCAAAGCAAAGAGCACGAGTTGGATTTCGTACTGGGAAAAGACAATTTTATCGAAGTCAAAAGGGGCAAGATCTCACCCTTGGACTATACCTGGTTCCCCAAAGTTTTCCCCCGGGGCCTGCTAACCATCATCGGAACGACCCCCTTTGAAACCGATCGAATCCGCGGACTTAGCATGGAAGAGTTCTTGGAAGCGGAAGAATAGTCCCCTAGGTCATATAGAACATGTTGGGGTCAACCCAAGGAGATAGCGAATGGATCAAAAATCATGCGTGGTGGTCGTCTTTTCGTGCCTGGGTCTTTGGCTTCTTGCCTGCAATGCCGACAAAGCCTATATCAAATCCAAATCTAGCCATGAAACGGTAAGGAAGCAGCCCGATGCCGAAGAGTATCTGTATCTTGGTTCCATTCGCATCCTTGAGGGCAAACTCGATGAAGCGATCCAAGAACTAAACAAAGCCATCAAACTCGACCCAAACAATAGTGAGGCCATCTCAAACCGAGGCTATGCATTTTTCAAAAAAAACCAGCATGATAGAGCCATTAAAGACTTCAGCACTGCAATCGAAATAGCTCCCGAATTCTCTCTTGCTTACACCGGTCGGGGTCAGGCTTATTTCGAAAAAGGGGATTACAACAAAGCAACCCAGGATTTCAAAAAAACCATCGAATTATTTCCTGGTTTTGCCCTTGCTCATTACAATCTAGGTACGAGTCTTCTCTGGCAAAACAACTTTGAGCAAGCTATTCTCTCTTTCAGCAAGGCGATTGAGCAGAATTCTGAGTATGCCAAGGCTTACTACAATCGAGGCAGCGCGCACGAAAAGAGAAACGATGCCGAGGCAGCTTTGCGCGATTACAACAAGGCTATTTTACTCGATCCCGATCTTGGGCAAGCCTATCACAACCGTGGAGTGTTGCTTGGTAAAAAGGGTGATATCAATGCCGAGATCCGCGACTACAAAAAGGCCATTGCGCTAGATCCCGACTATGCCTTAGCCTACAATCACCTCGGTTCCGCTTATGTCAAAGAAGGCAAAACAGCGGCAGCGATGCGCGCGTATAACAAAGCCATCGAGGTAGACCCAAAACTGGCAATTGCCTACTACAACCGCGGAGTCGCCCTACAAGCCATGAAGAGATTTGGCGGGGCATTAGAGGATTACGCTAAGACCATCGAACTAGATCCTGGTAATTTTGACGCACACAACAATCGCAGTGTGATTCTTCTACAGAAGAGCGATTTCGACGGAGCCATTCACGAAGCAACCAAAACCTCTGAATTGAACCCCAAATTACCCTCGGCTTACGCAATTCTGTGCCTTGCCCATACCAACAAGCACAACACAAAGAGTGCCATCAACAACTGTGACCGGGCCATTGAATTGATGCCAAAGCTATCTAAATTATACTCCGCAAGAGCAATCTCACATTTTATCAATCAGGACTACGAGAAAGGCAGGCGGGACCTCGCGAAGTTTCAAGAACTTGGCGGCCAGATCCCGCCCCAACTCCATAAATTACTGAAAGAATCTTCAGGCCAAAACAAGCCTACCTCAACCGCAAGCACCGAGAGCAAGGATCATTAGAACATGCCCGGATCGGCCCATTGGCGGTGACAGAAGAGACAGTTGCCGGTGCTGGTGGCTTGATCGGGCTGTTGTTCGGGCTGCATGCGTTCGCGTAGGCGGTGGCAAGTCAGGCAATTGCCGTGCATGGCGGTGGTGAAACTGGGGGCGCGCATGTCAAAACCGCGTTGTTGATAGGCCAGCAGGCCGGCCATGTTTTGCTCATGACAACAGGCACAGGCAGCGAAGGTCGCTTGGCGGTCTTGGAGTTCGATCTGCCAGAAGTCGATGGCTGCGCATTTGGGGTCGATGCTTTTCTCTTCGGCGTGCTGGCGGTGACGATCGGCAGAGAACAGAGGGCTGGCTATCTGCATGTCACGGTGACACTTTCGACAGGCACTTTGTTCTTTTTCTTCACCGGGCAAGCGGAGGTGGTGACATTTGTTACAACTTTGCGCGGGCGCAAAGCCGTAGAGCCCAGCCAAATCTTGCTGGTGCTGGTAGTGACCGAAATCAGTGTGCATACCGTTTTGGTTGGCGTCGATGCGAAACACCTGGCGCTCGGAATCGAGCTCATTGATCGCTGCGGTCACCGGGGTTTGTAGGGGTTGGAAAGCGCCGGTGGCCTGGTCGCGCAAGGATATCCAGGTCAGCGGGACCACCACCACCAGGGTGAGTACCACCCGACGGGTGGCCGGGCCGGTCATGAGTGACCAGAACTCTTTTTTCGTCCAGAGCTTGATCCCAGTCGATTCGTGCGCCGCATGATGGTCTGAGCCGCCCTGATCGTGGTCGGCGTCGAGAATATAGAAGCGCTCGACTAAGAAGAAGAAGAACAGTCCCGCGGCCGATAGTACCCCAAAGCTGACCAACAGCTCACTCAAGTTGGGTATGTAGATAGCCTCGGAGGTACGGAAATAACCGACGATGCCGGTGTCGATCCGATGCATGAGCAGGCCGAATAAGGCGCAAAGCCCGGCTACGGTCAAGACCGGTTCGCTTCGGCGCCAGCGAGGCACCGACAGCAAGAGCACCGGTACCAGAGCTTGTAAGGATATCTCCACCCAGAAAACCACGCTCTCCCAGGTCAAATCGGGGCCAAAAACAAAACCCCACTTTCCGTTGACGCTGAAATCGGCAATTTTGATAATCAGATACAGCCAGAGAAATAGCACCGCGCCCTTGGCCAGGCCGTCGAGGGCCTGGGCATCAGGCTTTCGCCCGTACAAGTGCGAGGTGGCCAATAGCAACAAGGCAATGGTGGCCAGGCCACCGCCCATGGCCGAAATCAGGAATTCGGGAGGGATCCAAAACGAATGCCACAGCGGGTAAAGCCTGGTGGGCGAAGCCATGAACAAAGAGCCCAGCGAACTGTGGTGCATAGTGGACAGGGTAATGCCCAAGACCACCACCGGCAAAATCTTGTCGTGGATCCAATTGGTGACTTTGGGAAAAGGCATGCGCTCGGTGAGAATGGGCACCAGTTCCAGCGCGGTCACACTCCAGTAAACCGAAACACACCAGAACACCTCAAAAAGAAAAGAGTGCGGGTTCCACATGAAGAAGGGATGCCAGCCCCGGTGGGGCAGGCCGATGTCGAAGAGCAAGGAAAACAGGCTCGAACCATAACCCAAAAAACCTACCACTACACTCAAGCGGGCCACCGAACGATAGCGATCCCATTGGAAAATGTAGATGATGGCCGCCACCACGAAGCCACTGGTTGCCAGGGCCGCCCCGGCCACCATGTTGAATATCTTCCACCAACCCCAAGGCAGCGAATCCGTCATATTGGTCGCCGCCCCCAGGCCAAAGATGAAACGGCCGGCTCCGGCCACCAGGCCCGACAAAGCCACCGCCCACAACACCGCCTTGAACCAGCGCACCAATTTGGTGTCGGCGATCATGATTGCTCTCCCCGATCTTCAGCCGCGGCGGCAGCGCGCTCGGCGGCGCGTTTCATACGCCTACGCACCGCCCACAACCCGCCCAGGCCGGCCGATACCGCCAGAAACTGAACCGGCGTCACCAGAACCCAACCGCCGAGTTGGGCGGGAACCGACTCGGTGGCCAACTGCGGCACCCGCCACTTGGCCAACTTCTTGGCCGACGGCATCCTCAGCACATCATGCAGCGGCACATCACTGAGGTAGAGCACGGAAGTGCCACCAAAATCCTGGGCACCGTAGATATGATCTTGGTAGCGGCCGGGCTTTTCGTCAATCCGACGCCGGGCCTCTTTCAACAAGGCCTCCCGGGGACCGAAGATGGTCGCTCCGGTGGGACAAGCAGTCACACAAGCCGGCATACCGCCTTCGACCCGGCAGTCTTCGTTCATCTTGCACTTGCGCACATAGGGCAAGGCCAGATCGTATTCGTAACGCGGAATCATAAAGGGACAAGCCAGCATGCAGTAACGACAACCGATGCACTTCTTGTCGTCGTATACCACGGCGCCATCGGCGGTCTTGGTAAAGGCGCCCACCAGACAGGCAGCCAAACAGGCCGGTTCCAGACAATGCATGCATTGACGCCGCACCGAACGAAAAGTCCCGGGCTTGGCGCCGGCAATACGCACAATGGAAGTATAGCGTCTCCCCGACAGGCCGTCTTTGGCCTTGTAGCGGGTGGGAATATCGCGAGGTAGATTGTTCTGCCGCGAACAGGCCTGCACACAACGCTCACAACCAATGCAAAGGGTCACATCGGTCAGGATGGCCTTGGCTTTTTCCTGCCGGCCCGGGTCAGTCATGGTGCTTGCTCCTTGTGGGGGTCG